>CADAAF010000057.1 GCA_902785805.1 uncultured Bacteroidales bacterium
GACGAGGTCACAGCTGCGAAGAAAAGAAGAATAAAGAACAAGGAGGAAACCACTACGCCTACCCAGGGACCGCCGGGGAGCGATGCAAAGAGGGCGGGAAGAGTCTTGAACACCAAACCGGGACCGGAGGTTACTTCCACGCCGTAAGTGAAAGTAGCGGGGAAGATTGCCAAACCGGCAAGGATAGCCATCAGGATAGTGGCAAGAACCACGATAAAGGATACGCCGACAAGGCTTTGGTCTTTCTGAATATACGAGCCGTAAGTGGTCATCGCGCCCATACCGAGCGAAAGGGAGAAGAACGACTGACCAAGCGCAAAGATAATGGTCTGACCGGTAACCGCATCCCAGTTCGGTTTAAGAAGGAAAGCAGCACCCTCGGAGAAACCTTCCAAGCGGACGGACATTATCGCCAAGACGAGCAGAATCAGGAAAAGTGCCGGAATCATAAACTTGGAGCAACGCTCAATACCCTTTGAAACGCCAAATGCAAGTACGATGCAGTTGAGAGCAAGGAAAATGATGGTCCAGACTACGGGACGGGGGATACTGAGGATATGTACTCCACCCTGCCCTACAAAGATGTCGAACCGTTGTCCCATAGCGGCTATACGCTGATTGATCAGTTCGGCCGCATCGCCTCCGCCTATGCTGGCAAACTCGCCGGAAACAGCCGCAAAGATATACTCAAGCGACCAACCTGCCACCACGCAATAGAAAGCGAGAATAGCAAGACCTGCATAGATTTCGATACCGCCGATGATACCCCAAGCCTTCTTGCCGTTGGCTTTGATAAAACTGCGGTAGGTGTTGCTCTGCCCCTTACGCCCAATAACAAACTCCGAGAGCATAACGGGAACGGAAATGAGCAAACAGATGACTGTGTAGATAATCAGGAAGGCTGCACCTCCATTGTTACCTGCCACATAAGGAAATCTCCAAATGTTTCCTAATCCGACGGCTGAACCTGCAATGGCTGCCATCGTGCCGAACTTGCTGGCGAATTGATTTCTTGCCATAGTGCTTTTATTGTTTAGAGTTATTAATTTGAGTGTTTAGTGTAGTTGAAAAGTTGTCAGTTTATAGTAGTCCGTTGATAAACATAAAAAGGATGATGGGCGGACAAACGAAGCGCATCATAAACAGTACGCAACGGAAAATCCACAACGGATACCGTCCCGAACTGGTCAGCTCGTGCTCCACCGTACTCTTGGGTACAAACCACCCCACCAACACGACACAACCTAATCCTGCAATGGGCAGAATATAATTAGAGGAGAACGTGTCGGTCCAGTCGAAGAGATTGAGCGAGCCGATATGCAAGTGGCTGTCAGGCATCTGCGACAGGGCGCAAAGCGTGGAGCAAATGATGATAATGCCAAAACCGATGCCGAGTGCGCTGATACGCTTGATATGCAACTCGTCAGAGAAGAAAGCTACGAGCGACTCCATTATACTGAGCGATGTAGTAAGTGCTGCAAAAAAAAGCAGGACAAAGAACATAATGGAGATGATATACCCTCCTGGCAATTGTGCGAACAAGGGCGGTAAAGTCTTGAATACGAGATCAGGACCGGATGCCACGGGAACGTGGTAGGTGAAGACGCTCGGGAAAATCGCCAAACCGGCAAGAACAGCCATCACGACGGTTGCGAGCGAAACAATAACGGAGACAGACACCAGGCTTTCCTGCCGCTTGATGTACGAGCCGTAGGTAACCATAGCCGCCATTCCGATACTGAGAGAGAAGAACGATTGCCCGAGAGCCTTGATGATTGTCTGTCCTGTAACCTCACTCCAATCAGGCTTGAGGATAAAAGCCGCACCCTCCTTGAAACCGGGCTGCCAGAGGTTGACACCCGCCAGCATCACCAAGATACAGAAAAGCGCGGGAATCATAAACTTCGAACACCGCTCGATACCTTTGGTTACCCCCATTCCTAATACGACTGCATTGAGCAAAAGGAAAACAGCCATCCAAAAAATAGGTCTGTAACCGCTTGCCACAAAGTCGTTGAAACGCGTGTCCATTTGCGCTTGCGTCATTCCCTCAAAGCCTCCGGCAGCCGACTGATACACATACTCCAACGACCAACCGGCAATCACACAATAGAAAGAAAGGATAAAGACGGCACCGAGCAATTCGAGAATACCAAACGCTCCCCACGCCTTATGCGGCGCAACGTGCAAGAAAGAACGAAAAGCGTTAGACTGACCGCGCCGCCCGATGACAAACTCGGAAAGGAGAACGGGAATGGAAATCAATAAGGTGATACCGATGTAAATAAGCAGAAAAGCTGCTCCCCCATTTTCCCCTGCGACGTAAGGAAACTTCCAAATGTTGCCCAGCCCCACTGCCGAGCCCGCGATGGCAGCTATTGCCCCGAACCTGCTGCCGAAAGTGCTCCTTTGGTTACTCATTTTTACTTTCTTTTTGTAAGCTGATTGCCTACACAATCCGCAAAAAAGCGCGCAAAGGTACTAAAGATTTCGCATAATAAAGAAAAATTTATAACATTTTTTTGTAATGCGGAGAGAATAGGTTACTTTTGCGGGCTGAAATGTGTGAGCAATTTCTATTAACTAACTAAATAATAACAGTATGAAGAAAACGTTATTGCTGTTCGCCGGATTATTGGCGACGGGAATGCTGTTCGCCACAGAGCAGGCAGAGAAGAAATCGTTGTTACCGGATTATTCTCAGAAGGTAGGTTTCACGTATGGTTTGGGTGCCGACATTGTAAGCAACTACATTTGGCGCGGTCTGTACGTAGGAGGTATGGGTGTTCAAGTGGATGCCAACGTAGGTTATGGTGGATTGTTCCTTGATATGTGGTGGAACCTCGGTGCCTGTGACTGGACGTTTCAGGGCACTAAGAATGGCGGCATCGGTTACAACACTCCCGGTCGCGCACGCGTGGACGGTTTCAATCCCGAGGTGGATATGACGCTTGGCTTCAGCCGTTGGGGACTCACTGTTATGTTTATGCACATGTATTATTTTGACAATTATATGACTGGCAGCCACGCTGGCGAGCCGAGTCGTTATTTCGACTTTGACAACCACCCGCAGGGTGATGGCGGTATCACGCAGGAATGGCGTGTCAAGTACCGCGTAAGCGATGCTCTGCCTATCAGCATCTTGTGGTGCACACGCACATGGGGACGCGACGGATATTTGCAGCCCACATATAACCAATGGGGCATTCCTGTTGGCACGGAGTTGAAGCGCGCCTACTCTTCTTATCTTGAATTAGGTTACGACATCTATATGCCTCATTCGCTGTGCCTTGAAGCACGTGTCGGTATGACCCCGTGGAAGAGCATGTACACAGGTTTTCAGGGCGACTTTGCAGTCTGCAACGTAAGTGCCAAACTCAATTGGCACAAAGACTTGTCCGAACACTGCATGATGACGGCATTTGCCAACCTGATGATCAACCCCTATGACATGGCTACAAACTACAGCATCAACGGATCGCGCAATCCCTTCCTTTGGAACATCGGTTGCGGTTTCTATCTGAAGTAAGCTCGGGTAATTTTATTGCATATTGATATGCAGCAACATTCTGCAATACAACTCTTTGAGGGACTACAAATCCGTGTAATCTGGGACGACGAACAGGAGAAGTATTTTTTCTCCATTGTGGATGTTATCAAAGTATTGACGGATACGCCTAACGCGCACAACTATTGGAAAGTTCTTAAGCATCGGTTAAAGAAAGAGGGGAACGAGTCGGTTACAAATTGTAACCAACTGAAAATGCCCTCTGCAGACGGCAAGCAATACCTCACTGACGTAGCTGACACAGAGCAACTTCTGCGGCTGATACAATCCGTACCGTCCAAGAAAGCGGAGCCTTTCAAACTATGGCTGGCGGAGGTCGGAAGACAGCGGATTGACCAGTTGCAGGATCCGGAACTGAGCATACAGCAGGCTGTTGCTGACTATCGTCGCCTCGGTTATTCCGACAATTGGATTAACCAGCGTGTCAAGTCCATTGAAGCACGCAAGGAACTGACCGATGAATGGAAGCGGGGAGGTGTGAAAGAGGGTAAAGAATTTGCTCTTCTCACAGACATTATCACACAGGCTTGGAGCGGAAAGACCACTCGTGAGTATAAACGTTTCAAGGGGCTGAAGAAGGAGAGTCTGAGGGATAACATGACTAATCTGGAGTTGGCTCTCAATACTTTGGCGGAAGTTGCCACTACTGAGTTTGCCAAGCAGAATAATCCTCAAGGCTTGACTGCCAATAAACAGGTTGCACGCCAGGGTGGGAATGCTGCCCGCGTGGCGCGGGAAAATATCGAGCAGGGGCTTGGACGGAGCATCATATCGCCGCAGCGAGCAAGTGACTATATACGCCCTATTGAAAACGGAGAAACGCAGGTCTTGCCTTCGGACGAACCCGACAAAGACGAGTAAGCATTTAAGGATTCAAAGACTCTGATTCACAGTATCTTTGAATCCTTAATTCTCTCTGCCCGATAAATTTTCTGCTTTTTTTCTTGTACAATCCAAATCCTTGCCGTACTTTTGCCCCCGCTTTTGAGGAAAAAGCATCTATAAATATGGGGTACTAGCTCATCTGGTAGAGCGCAACAATGGCATTGTTGAGGTGAGGAGTTCGAGTCTCCTGTGCTCCACAAAAGAGATCAGTCGCTTGAACAAAGCGGCTGATTTTTAGATACTGACAGATGAATCTTTTTCTTATCATATTGGCATTTCTTTGCCTTCTTTTAGGTTTGGCGGGCAGTGTTGTTCCTGCGTTGCCGGGTGTTCCGTTGTCGTTCTTGGGGCTGCTCATTCTGCATTGGACAGAGAACGTTGAGTTCAGCAGCACTTTCCTATGGATATGGGCGGGCATTACCGTCCTCACGCTGGTGGCGGACTATTTCATTCCCGCGTGGGGTACCAAGCGTTTCGGCGGCAGTCGTTACGGCGTATGGGGCACGACTATCGGTCTTGTTATTGGTCTTTTCTTCGGACCGTGGGGCATTGTGCTTGGACCTTTCGTTGGGGCGTTGGTGGCGGAACTGATTGCTGGCAAGCAGTCTCACGAAGCTCTCAAAGCCGCGCTCGGCAGTTTCATCGGTTTCCTCATGGGCACTCTTCTCAAGGTCATCTGTTGTGCCCTGATGCTCTATTATGCCATTGATGCGCTCATTTGAAATCGCTATATATCATTATGGACAACAATCTCATTATCTCCGAACGGCAGGAAA
Organism: uncultured Bacteroidales bacterium; assembly: GCA_902785805.1. GTDB lineage: Bacteria > Bacteroidota > Bacteroidia > Bacteroidales > Paludibacteraceae > Colicola. Next base: position 5,230 of record CADAAF010000057.1, read on the forward strand.
AGGTGCTCCGTTATCTTGACGAGCACAACATCCCCTACTCCACTTACAATCACCCCGAGGGAAAGACCATCGAGGAGGCGAAGCGTTGGTGGCATGATGACGGCAGTGTGCATTGCAAGAACATTTTCATGCGCAACCACAAGGGCAACCAGCATTATCTCATTTGTTTCCCTTGCGATTACGACTTGGCTATTCACGACATTGAGCATTGGCTCAAGGATGTGCTTACTGCTCAGGGGCTTCCGGCACCCGGCAAACTCTCTTTCGCTTCGCCGGAGCGTATGATGCGGTATCTCGGGCTTGAGCCGGGCAGTGTCAGTCCGTTCGGCTTGATTAACGACACGGAGCACCATGTCATTCTTTTCCTTGACAGCCGGTTGAAGGACGCCCAATCGCTCAGTTTCCATCCCAACGACTGTCGGGGAACGGTGGTTATCAGCCAGCAGGCGTTTCAGGACTACCTCGCTCTTGTGGGCAATAAAGTGGTGTATATCAATGCCGGATGATGATTTCCTTGCGTGAGTATATTCCTTTCTACCGTCGCAATCTCAAGGTGGCGTTGCCTGTTATGCTCACGCATATAGGGGCGTCGTTGGTGGGTTTTGTGGACACGATGATGGTCGGGCATTTCTCGACCACTGCTTTGGCGGCTGTTTCCCTTTCCAATGCTATTTTCTTCACGGTCATGGTTTTTGCCATGGGGTTATTAATGGGTCTCACGCCGCTTATCAGTCAGCAGGTTGGGCACAAGGCTTCTGCCGCAGCCGATGGCACGGAGGACGACCGTATCGCTCATCTTTTGCGGGGTTCGATGGTGATGACTATCCTGCTCACTGTCGCTACTGTCATTCCGTTGGCTATGGTCATTCCTTTCCTCGGTTCGTTGGGGCAGGACCCCGAGGTCGTGGAGGATGCAAGGACTTATTATCTTCTCATCACGGTCTCGCTCATTCCTTTTCTCTTCTTTTGCACTGAGAAGCAGTTCCTTGAGGGCTTGGGCAACACCACTGTGGCTATGGTCATTTCCATTGCCATGAACTTGCTCAATGTCGGCTTGAATTACGTCCTCATTTACGGTCATCTTGGCTTGCCTGCTATGGGAGCAACGGGTGCGGGTATTGCCACGTTGGTATCCCGTACGCTTTTGCCTGTCTTGTTCTTCGCTTTTATTTGGGGCAGGAAGGAGTGGCGGTGGTATTTGCGTGACCGCAGTGGTCTTCCTTTGCGTCCCGTCTTGCGTGAGGTCTGGAAGGTGGGTGCACCTATCGGTATGCAGACGTGGATTGAGACTGTCACGTTCACGCTCACTACCGTTATTGTCGGATGGCTTGGTAAGGAGGCGGTCGCGGCGCATCAGATTGCAACGCAGATTGCGGACCTCACTTTCATGTTGGCGGTCGGGGTCGGCAGTGCCACCACTATTCGTGTGTCCTACCAGCTCGGCAAGGGCGACCTCTATGCTGTCCGCATGGCGAGCAATGCCAGTATCCACCTTGTTCTTCTTATGAACACGATCGGGGCGTTGCTGATGATTTGCTTGCGCAACTATATTCCTATGCTTTTCACCGAGGATGCCGAGGTCATTGCTATTGCTTCCACGCTCATTCTCTGTGCGGGCTTTTTCCAGTATGCTGACGGTATGCAGTGTGTCGGGGCGGCTATGTTGAGGGGGCTGACCGATGTCAGACGGCCTATGGTCTATGCTTTCATTGCTTATATTGTCGTATCTTTGCCTGTGGGATTGCTATGCACTTTCACTTTCCGAATGGGTGCGGTCGGCATGTGGATTGGTTTCATCGTCTCGCTCTCTATGGCTGCCGTCCTTTTCCACACCCGTTTCCGTCGTCTCCTTGACAGGCTCAACAAGGCGGAAAAGCCTTAACTTTACCCTACCTTTCACGACAACGACTCGAAAACGAGTCGAAAACGAGTCGAAAACGACACTTACCCTTAATGGCGTTTTTCGCATTTTTCTGCGGCTCTTTTTCGGTGATTGGAATTATTTATCTATCTTTGCCGCCGTTTTCTAACTGAACGCTATTATGAAAAAACTTTTCGCTTTGTTCTTGTTCAACCTGCTGGTTGCAGGCTCCATGCACGCGGCTAAAGAGATTTACGCCGTCTTCAGCACTGACTCCAAAACGATGACGCTCTATTATGACGAATCGAGAGCAGCAAGAAGTGGCTTTACCGACTGGACGAAAGATGCGTCTTCTAACGTCATGACAGTGCAGACCGTCACTCTCGATGCTTCTATGAAAGATGCAAGACCCGCTTCTACTGAAAACTGGTTCGCGTTCGGAATCAACATCACGAAGATTAAGAATCTGAACTACCTCAACACACAGAACGTCACTTCCATGAAGGCTATGTTCGGTTATTGTACTAAACTGGAGACGCTTGATGTCAGCACTTTCGACACAAGAAAGGTAACTGACATGAGCTCTATGTTATACAACTGCGAGAAGCTCACTTCCCTTGACCTCACTAACTTTGATATGCAGAAAGTCAATTCCACAGCCAATATGTTCTGTGGATGTGCCGGACTTACTACCATCATTTGCAAAAACGACTGGACCAAGTTTGTCGTCACGCAGTCCGAAAATATGTTCGCTTATTGTGCCAGTCTCAAAGGTACATTCGGTACCGCATGCGACGGAAAGAAAAACATTGACATCTCCTATGCAAGACCTGACAATGGCACTGCCGCTCCCGGATATTTCACTGTCCCGTTGGCTGACAAACCCGAAATTTATGCCGTGCTTGACGGTTCTACCACTACTTTCTACTACGACAGACGAAAAGAGGAAAGAAACGGATATGCTTACTGGGATCTCGCGTGGAGCAGTGAAAAAGCACAATTCCCTTACAACACAAAGAAGGTCGTGTTCGACTCGTCTATGGACAAGGCGCGTCCTACATCTACGCGTGAGTGGTTCTCTGGATTTGAAAAACTGGAGAAAATATCGGGTATGCAATACCTGCACACCGATGCGGTTACAGATATGACGGAGATGTTTGCCAACTGCAAGATGATCAAAGAAATCGATGTAACGGGATTCAACACCTCCAAAGTTACCGCTATGGAGGCTATGTTTATGTATTGCTCCAATCTCGAGACTATCGACCTATGCAGTTTCGATGTAAGCAAGGTGAAGAACATTTCGCGTCTGTTTGCTTTCGACTATACCCTCACTACCATCTTCTGTACGCAGGACTGGACCGAATACTCCTTTGACTACGCAAGTTATATGTTCATGGAGTGCTCTAATCTCGTCGGCGGAAAAAAGACCAAATACGATGTCTCGCACATTGGCATTGAATACGCAAGAACCGATGGAGGAGATGCTCTGCCCGGATATTTCACCAACCCTGACATTCACTTCTTCGGACCTGACATCACGTGGTGGGTTGAGAAAGATGTGCTGTACATTGACGGGAAGGGGGATATGCCCGAAGTGGATTATGAAGACATTCCGTGGAACAGTTACAATCATTCTGTTTTACTCATTCAGTTCGAGTCACCCGACATCACTTCTATTTGTGACAATGCCTTCTACCGGTTTGATCACATCTTGTTTGTCAAATACCCTGACAACTGCGGAATCACTAAAATCGGAAAAGAAGCTTTCTCCAATTGCGAATTGCTGCAGGAGATTGAAATCCCCGACAAAGTAACCATCTTGGGAGAATCCTGCTTCTTCTACTGTAAAAAAGCCTACAAACTCACACTGCCGGATAACATTACTGCTATTCCTGACCACGCTTTTGAATATTGCGAAACACTCACTGACATTGTGCTCCACGACAATATAACCCTCTTGGGAGAATCCTGCTTCTTCTCATGCGGGAAACTTACTAATCTCGTTCTTTCTAATTCTCTTACTGCCATTCCGAACGCCGCTTTCAAATGGTGTTCCGAACTGAAGGAAATCAACCTGCCCAACTCTATTACCACACTTGGAGAACAATGTTTCTCTTATTGCAATAACGTTACCAAACTCTACTTGTCCCCGAACCTCAAACAGGTGGACGATTACGCTTTCTATAATTGCGGAATTGAGCAGGTATCATGTCCCGCTCTCATTCCCCCCGTACTCGGCACAGAAGTGTTTGCCGATTTGAGTGCTGACGCTGTCTTGAATGTCTATAGATTCCTCACTTCCGATTACGCTGAATCTGCTTGGGCGGACTATTTCTCTATCGAAGGAGGACTCGGAGGATGGAAAGTAACTGCTGCTTCTTCGGACGAATCACTCGGTACCGTTTCTATCGGTTTTGACCCCGAAGACATTATACTCGAAAAAGACGGTCACTTCTTCGTTCGCGACAATGCTACGGCGCATCTCTTTGCCACTCCTGCTGACGATAATGCCGTCTTCGTTCAATGGAATGACGACAACGAAGGATTTGACCTCGCTGAAAGAGACATTACCGTCACTAAGGACTTCGACTTCATTGCCGAATTCCAAGTCAAAGAAACGAAAACCGAAACCGACCTCAATGACCTATATAACGATAACGCACAAAGCCGGAAACTAATCAACAACGGCACAATCTATATCCTCCGTAACGGCAATACATACACCATCCAAGGAAAACATTTGTAAGATTGGATAATTTACCATACCTTTGCGCTAAATTTGAAAGGAGACAACTATGAACGCATTACAATTGAACGCGGAACTCTACCGCAATCTCAGTATTATCGCCGAAGACGAGACCATGTTTGATAAGGTGGTCAAGTACGTGCGCAAATTGGCTAATAAAATGACCGACGACCCTACTTGCATGACCAAGGAGGAGTTTTTCCGTCGTATTGACGAAGCGGATAAAGGTCCGAAACACAGGATGTTGCCTGATGAGACATTAGACGAAATGTTAATTCGCTTGGGCTATGTATGAAATAGATTACAGGGACCAGGCATTGTTAGACATTGCCAAACTCAAAAAGAACGAACCTGTTGCATATAAAAAGGTTATATCTTTAGTTCAAGAGTTGAAAGAACATCCTAAAACAGGTTCTGGTCATCCCGAACAACTTAAGGGAGAGCCTCAAGGTCGTTGGAGCAGACGCATCACGAAAAAGCACAGGCTGGTTTATGAGATTTTCGAAAAAGAGGTGGTAGTACTTGTTATTACCGCCTACGGTCATTATGATGACAAATAATACTAAACCAATAACAACAAACACAACTATGAAGAAAAAACTATTCTTTTTGTTCGCACTGACCATGCTCGTTGCTGGTTCGGTGTCTGCGGCGGAGGAGATCTACGCCGTTTTGTCAGATGGAGGAAAGACGATGACCCTCTTTTACGATGAAATGAAAGCATCAAGGGACAATGTCTTGGACGAGTGGAATGAAACGGACGGAGCATCCGATGCTGATTACAGCGGCAGTTTTGCCGCTGAGTTGGCGGATATAGAAAAAGTCGTATTGCACGAGTCGATGAAAGAGGCGAAACCCGCAACGACCAACTTTTGGTTCTACCGCATGGAAGGCTTGGTGGAGTTCGAGCATTTGGACTACCTGAATACGGCTTTTGTTACCGCTATGAACGGTATGTTTGCTTTATGCACAAGCCTACAAAGTCTTGACCTAAGTACCTTCTTTGCTGGACTCGTGGAAAATACGACCGGTATGTTTTACGGTTGCAAAAGCCTTCAAACGCTGGATATGTGCAACGTCTTTCCGAATCATGTGGACGTTATGATGGGAATGTTTTACGACTGCACGGAACTCACCACTATTTATTGTAATGACAAATGGACTTCAGGCTCTTCCGATGACATGTTCACCAACTGTACAAGTCTGAAAGGCGGAAACGGAACGGTATATGACGATGCACATACGGATATCCTTTACGCAAGACCGGACAGAGAAGATGAAAAAGGATACTTCACCGAAAAAAAAGAGATTTATGCCGCGCTCTCCGAGGACGGAAAGACAATGACGCTCTATTACGATGAAAACAAAGCGTCACACAAGATTCTTAAATTATGGAATATAACCGATGGAGCTTCACATTGCAATAAGGATATCACAAAAGTAATAGTAGATGCTTCGATGAAAGATGCCAGACCGACCTCCACTTACAGATGGTTCTATGATATGGAGGATTTAGATGAAATCGAGCACTTAAACTATCTGAACACTACGGAAGTAACCAATATGGCTGAAATGTTCTATCGCTGTAAAGACGTCAATAATTTAGATTTAAGCGGCTTCAATACGGATAACGTGACCGATATGAATAACATGTTCAACAATTGCGAGTCACTCGAGAAACTGGACCTGAGCAACTTCAATACGGCTAATGTGACCAATATGGCATATATGTTTTATGAGTGTAACAACCTTTTCAGTCTTAACGTAAGCAACTTCAATACGGCTAATGTGACCAATATGGCAGGAATGTTTGCCAGTTGCAACCTCCTCAAAAAATTGGACATAAGCAGTTTTAATACGGCTAACGTAACCGATATGACTGAGATGTTTACCGCTTGCGCAAGTCTCAAAAGTCTTGACCTCAGCAACTTCAATACGGATAACGTAACCAATATGAATTCTATGTTTTATGGGTGCGCAAGTCTTCCGAGTCTTGACGTGAGCAGCTTCAATACCGCTAACGTAACCGATATGACCGCAATGTTTCCCATGTGCGAAGAACTTCAAAGTCTTGACCTGAGCAACTTCAATACCGCTAACGTGACCAATATGAGCTATATGTTTGCAGGTTGCACAGAACTCAAAAGTCTTGACCTGAGCAACTTCAATACCGCTAACGTAACCGATATGACCCAGATGTTCTACAAATGCGAGTCACTCGTGAAACTTGACTTGAGCAACTTCAATACCGCTAACGTGGAACTTATGGAAGGAATGTTTTCCGCTTGTGACGCACTACAAAGTCTTGACCTCAGCAGCTTCAATACCGCTAAAGTAACCACTATGACCACTATGTTTGCCGGTTGCACAGCACTCAAAACGCTTGACCTGAGTCGTTTCATTACGTTTGGGGTGTCGGGTATGGAAGAAATGTTTGCCCGTTGTACTGCACTCACCACCATCTATTAACTCCGACGATATGTTCCTTGACTGTACAAGTCTCGTGGGAGGAAACGGAACTGCTTATGACGATGCACATACGAATGCGGATTACGCACGTCCCGATGAAGAAAGCAAACCGGGATACTTCACTCCGGTTAGCGGGATTTATGCCGCTCTGTCTGAGGACGAAAAAACTATGACACTCTATTACGACACACAGAAAGGAACCAGAACAGGAGTAATGACCGAATGGAGCAGCCTCTTTGGTATTTCTGAGATTGAATCACCTGAAACGGCACAACAGATTGCCGCTATCAGAAAAGTCGTTTTCGATGACTCTATGAAAGAAGCACAACCCATCAGTACTTACTATTGGTTCGCAATGTTTGAAGCACTCGAAGAAATAGAACATTTGGACTATTTGAATACGGCTCAAGTAACCAATATGATCTATATGTTTGCCGGTTGCGCAGCACTCAAAACGCTTGACCTGAGTCGTTTCATTACGTTTGGGGTGTCGGGTATGGAAGAAATGTTTGCCCGTTGTACTGCACTCACCACCATCTATT
>CADAAF010000058.1 GCA_902785805.1 uncultured Bacteroidales bacterium
CAACGTTTGTCACACTATTGAGCCAACCGGCAAATTGATACCCATCAAGGGTCGGGTCGGCAGGTGCAACAATAAATTCACCTTCAGGTATCTTCCCATGAGTATATTCATTGTTCTGCGAGACGGTAACGCCGCCGTTGAAGTCCCAAGTCAGTGTATAGGTATCTTCAGCCTCTTCAAAAACGGCTATAACAGAGTAATCTTTATCCTCTACCGTAATATAGTATCTTCCATCTTCTTCTACGATGGAACTTGCATCTACACCTTGCCAATAAGCAAAAGTATAACCCGTAGCAGGGGTCGGAATCAGTTCAACTTTATCCCCCACATTGTACGGACATTCGCCATCCAGCAAAACAGTTCCTTCGCCTATCACATAAGTATCAATCTTATGAAGTTGTACTGCACTGCCTATCGTTAACGCTGTGGTAATATCATTTCCTATCTTTATATATATATTACCGTCCTTACCGGGAGCAACAGTAACCGTTGCGCCTTCCATTCCCATTATTTCGTTAACATATCCATCTTTATCAATATTTCCTCCATACGAACCAAACCGACAAACTCCAAGTGATGTATGATACGCATAACCGGGAAGCGCACTTCCATAATCTACATTGCTTTCGTTTTGGAAACACCAATAGTAATATCCCTGATATTCATACACGTCTAATGTTTCAACTTTATAAGTTCCTGCTTTCGGTCCAAATCCGTCGGCATATTGTTGCCCATCCGGCGTAAAGAAACATAATGTTACATAGTTTTGGGTTTCTCTACGCGAAGAACTTGCTCTTACTCTGAAAAAGTGATCTTCGTCATACGCCCAGATGTATACATCTCCGTTGTCGCTTAACTCATCAAATTTGACTTTATCACCTTTATCAGAACTAAAACTCCCCCACGATGCATCCGGTGTCGGATCAGTTGCGCATACTGAATAAAAAGCCGTCAAATAATGAGTATTATTATCATTATCAACAAAGCTTAATCCTAAATGGTAATAGTTATGATCATACGAAACAGATATAGAAGCAGATGACAAATTAAGTTCCATTCCATCTTTTGTAATAGAGGTTTTTGCTATATTGACATTTGCCAATGTAAAATCGCCAACGATGCTTGTAGCGTTTATTCCCAAAGTCATATCATAACCGTTAGCGGAACCAGTCATTTGGAAATACTGGTCTGCAAGAAGTCCTGTATTATCAGTCATATCAATGTTTTCGGTCAGCATCGTACCCAATCGGGGCATCATTTTCAGAAAATAAACATTTTCTTTATCATCACGAATTGTAGCATTGAGTGTATATACCCCGTCAGAGAATGATACTGTAGCTGAAATTTTACTGATTGTAACAGCACTACCCTTGAAATAAACAGCTGTTTTGGTCAAATCAAAATCTTCTTTCGTAAAACTGCCTGTAATATCAGATGTATTTATTGTCAGGTGTGTTTTATTGTACGAATTATTAAGGTCATTAGAGATATCAAGTACCTTTCCATTGTGATACATTACACCTTCCCCATAGTCAAGGTGGTTTTCCGTGCGGTTACCAAAAGTAAAATAGATGGACTGACCGGCATTATTATAATTGGTCACTCCCGATGTTTCCATAAAAACACCTCCTACATTATTCTCTTCTACAGTGATACTTCCTCGCCTGATATTAATTTTGTTACCATTTCCGTCTAATATGTATGAATAAACCCCTACAACGTTAGACCCCGAAGTGTTATAGCAACATACAGCGGGAGCTCCGGGACAACGCCATAATCTATTACTATAGGTAGCTAAATATAACCCGTAGGTATCAGGATAAGGACATTCTATTTCGCTACATTCTCCGCCTTCATAATATCCCACAAGATTGTCATTCGGTCTTGTAAAAACGAGTTGAAATCCCTGATTGTCGGAATTCTTTGCCACTATAACAAGTTCATTGCAATAATTACCATTGGCATTTGCCAAATAATTGTATTCTATTGCGTTGGTACAATCCGCATAATCGCAGTGGAATGAAATGTCATTCGCCATCGGAGCTTTTCTCTTGCTGCTGATTTGTTTACTTTCGCTGAAAATCGAACCCGCTTTGGCATAGTTCCTTATTTTCTCTAATAATTGTGCCTGCGTTCCTATGCTCGTACCAAACAAGAAACTCAATAAAAACAAGTAAATTTTCTTCATATTCGTATGATTTTAAGATTATTTCATTATTTAATTTTTCGTATCAGGCAAGGTGCTACAACCATTTACGCTACTTTTCGTCGCATCGCATTTTCTACAACTTTGCGTACCGTTCCACAACTTTACAACACCTTGCGCGGCAAAGATATACAAACAGAACTATTTACCAAATAAATTGAATATTTTTTTTCATTTTGACGCAAAAAAGCAGCATTTCTCTTCCATATAGTAACCACATACTACCCAATTACGTTTGGATTCTTATGAAATTGGTACAGTATGATTACTTTATCCATTACAACACATCGAAAGTCCGGACTAAAACTTTTTCCCCACCGGCATCTATAACTTCCGTGCTTATAGGAGCAAGACCGAATCGACTCCATCTGTCATGTACAGGATTAAGAACAATATCAACATTTTCAAGTGCTTCTTCAAGCCATTTCTTTAGACAAAAGTCTTTAAGACGAAACTCTGCAATACCGGTAGTTCCTTTAATGCTGTCAGCACACCGTTATCCTGCATTTTGTCCGGTTTTGAGGAACGCTGTTCCTTCGGTGAGGGTTCGGTGAGGTCTGCTTTATGTATCGTATATGTATCGTGTATGTATCGTATATCTATCGTATATCTATCGTAGCTTCTTGCTGTTTAGTCGCTGTAGGGTATATGTTTTGATAAGGCATAGGTACGGGAAGAGAACGACGGAAAACAGCTCAACATCAGCCCTACATCGGCATACATCAGCACGCGGGTGTTAGCTGATGATATGTTGATATTCATCCGTGCGGGTAAGGACGGCACGGCATAAGTCATCTCAGGAAAATGACTTTCATAAAGAGTGTAGAAAAAAGAGACACATTCTCATGTATCTCTCTCTGTGGGCGTTCACGGATTCGAACCGCGGACCCTCTGCTTGTAGGGCAGATGCTCTAAACCAGCTGAGCTAAACGCCCTTTTGAGTGCGCTCCACAGAGCGTTTTTATCTCTCAAAAGCGGGTGCAAAAGTACGGCACATTTTTCAACTGACCAAATAAATCTGTCATTTTTTTATAAAAAGTGTATATCTGTCTGATTTTCACATATAAAAAAACGAGGTCTATTTCAGGCTCTGTCCACTGAACAGACGGTCAGACGGTTATTCTCCACGCGAAAACTTATTTCTTCGCCCTTATAAGTGATATGATACAGTCGTTGCGGGTCGTCCTGATAAGCGGGACGCGGGTCTTGACGAAGAATCTCTTCCCATTCAGTGCGAGGTACAGCCGTATGCAGTTCCCCCCACTCTACCGCAAGCGTCGGAAAGTCCACCTCATCCACAAACCCGCTACAAGCATTCGGAATAGCATCGGCATATACGATATAGGGTTTGATGTCGTATATAGGAGTACCGTCCTGCATATCCGCACCTGCCACGACCAGTACGCTACCTTCGGCAGTTTTTTCCACGCGCAACAAACGGACGGCAGTCAGCCCAATCGGATTAGGACGTATAGGCGAACGCGTAGCAAAAACACCTACCCGCCTATTACCGCCCAAACGAGGCGGACGAACAGTAGGAGACCACGCCTTGCGGCGGTTATTATGGAACCCCCACAGCAACCACAAATGGCTGTAACCTTCTATGCCCCGCAATGCTTCCGCCGCACGATAGGCCGGAGTAAAAACAATTCGCGACTCAATATGACTGTCCCGTATGGTCTGCCGAGGGATGCCAAACTTGTCGATGAACCCATTACGAATGTGTGCGATAGGTATGATATTCAGTTCTTCATTCTGCATCATACTACTTTTTATAAAAGAAATGCGCAACGCGTGAGCATTGCGCATTTCTTTGTTTATCAGATATTAGATATCCCAGTGTTCGAGAGTCATCAGCAGTTCGTCAAACGACTTAACTTTTGACTTCTCCTGAACGGCATTGATTTGATTGCGAACAGCCTCGTCGTATGTTTCGGCTTCGACATCACGGATAACGCCCAAGGCAATCGGCAGTTCAGGTTGAATCTCGGCATTGGCCACATCGGTGAACTTCTCTTGTCCCATAAGAGCGAGCATACGATGCAGTGTCGGGTCGGCTGTATGTGCGTCGTGTGTCAGAACGCGCTCATCGTCAGCGGCTACCACAATCAGACGAGGGATAAGTCCCTGACTATAATCAAGAGCCAAACCTTTGTCTTTGTTGGCACCGAAAATCATCTTTTCTCCATGACGAAGGATGATGCTGCGGTCGGCACGTGTCTCGCGGTCGGCAATCCAGTTGTGCGTACCGTTGTTGAAAATGACGCAATTGACGAGACATTCAATAACGGAAGCCCCTTTATGCTCTTTGGCTTTCACCATACAATCCACCGTGGTAGGCATATCCACATCCAACGTACGGGCGAAGAACGTGCCGCGTGCACCCATCACTAATTCAGCGGGGATGAAGGGACGTTCCACCGTACCGAAAGGACTGGACTTGCTCACAAAGCCCTTCGGGGAAGTGGGCGAATACTGTCCTTTGGTCAAACCGTAGATACGGTTGTTAAAGAGACAGATATTGAGGTCCACGTTACGACGAATCTCGTGAATGAAATGGTTGCCGCCGATGGCGAGCAGGTCGCCGTCACCCGACATCTGCCATACGGTCAGTTCGGGATGAGAAGTCTTGACACCGGTAGCCACTGCACCGGCACGACCATGAATGGTGTTAAAACCGTAGGTATTGAGATAGTGCGGCATACGGCTGGAGCAACCGATACCCGAAATAACCGCTACCTCATGGGTGGGAATACCAATTTGAGCCATCGCTTTCTGAAGAGCCATACAGATGGCATGGTCGCCACACCCCGGACAGAAACGTACGTATTGATCGCTTTTGAATTGACTTGCTTCCATAATTACATTTGTTTAATAGATTCAACGATACGCTCAACCGCAAACGGCTGACCCATTATCTCATTGTATTGTTTGAAGTCAACACCGGCAATCTTCATACGGAGAAGCGATGCAAATTGACCGTTGTTCAGCTCACAAACGATGACTTTCTTGTAGCGGCGGAGTACCTCTGCAGTATTCTTAGGCAGGGGGTTGATGTAATTGAAATGTGCCAAGGCGCAGTTCAGTTCATTAGCAGCAGCATGCAAGTGACCTTCGGTGGATCCCCAACCAACCAGCAATGTGTCGCTGTCGGCATTGCCTTGTACGCGCAATTCGGGAATACGGTTTGCCACCTGATCTACTTTGGCCTGACGAGCTTTTACCATACGTTCGTGGTTCTCCGGATTAGTCGAAATCGAACCTTTCTGACTGTCGCGCTCAAGACCGATATTGCGGTGTTCGTAACCTTCCATTCCGGGGAATGCCCAATAGCGGACGTTGTTCTCGTCGCGCAAAGCAGGATTATACTTGCCTTTCAGTTCTTCGGGTACGCTTTGCGGTTTGATTGCCGGCAGTTCAGCCAGTTTGGGCAAACGCCATAAACCTGTTCCGTTAGCCAAATACGTATCGGTCATCAGGATGACGGGGGTCATATTTTCAAGTGCGATCTTGCAGGCTTCGTATGCATATTGGAAGCAGTTGGCGGAAGTGCTGGCAGCGATAACCACTGCGGGACATTCGCCATTGCGGCCATAGACAGCCTGCAGCAGGTCGGTCTGCTCGGTCTTGGTTGGCAGACCCGTTGAAGGACCTCCGCGCTGAACATCAATAACCACTAACGGCAACTCTGCCATAACAGCCAAACCAATGGCTTCAGACTTGAGGCTCAAGCCGGGACCCGATGTAGAGGTGCAAGCCAAGTCACCTGCGAACGAAGCACCTACGGCAGTGCACACACCGGCTATCTCGTCTTCCGCTTGAACTACTACCACACCCATATCTTTGCGGGCAGCAAGTTCTTGCATAATATCCGTTGCGGGAGTGATGGGATACGAACCGAGGAAGAGTTGTTTGCCACTCTTCTTAGCGGCAGCTATAAGTCCCCACGCAGTAGCTTTATTGCCTGCTATTGACGTATAGGTTCCGTGTGCCAAATCTTCAGCTTTCTCCACATTGATAGTATTGATATTCAGAGCTGTATTGTTTCCGTAGTTGAAACCGTCGGTCAGCACTTTAACGTTAGGCGCAATCAGAGCGGGTTTCTTAGCAAACTTGCCTTCAAGGAAATGGATAGCTTTATCTATCGGACGGTTGAACAACCAGCATACCACGCCCAACGCAAACATATTACGTGACTTCAAAATAGCTTTGTTGTCCATTCCGCTGTCTTTGAGCGACTCTTTGGTGAGAGCCGTCAGGGCTACAGGGACAATCTGCACGCTCTCAGGAATACCCAACTCGGTGAAAGGATTATCGGTTTTGTACAAAGCCTTGTCCAAGTCCACCTTCGTAAAAGAGTCTGTATCAACCACGATAACAGCGTCTTTCTTGTACATCGAATCCGCCTCCACATACTGCGCACCGGCTTGGTTGAACTTGCTACCAAGAGTGCACACCTTCAGCGCCGCAGCATTCATGGCTACAATCACATCAGCCTTGTCGCCCGGCGTATAAACACCGTTTCCTAAACATACTTGGAATCCACTCACTCCACCTAACGTGCCTTGCGGCGCACGAATCTCAGCGGGGAAGTCCGGCAGCGTCGAAATCTCCTCACCGAGGATAGCACTCAACGACGAAAACATATTTCCCGTCAGTTGCATACCGTCACCCGAGTCTCCGCAGAATCGAATAACTACATTTTGCTTTTGCATGATGAAAAATTGATTTTAATTTGGTTTGTTTTTTTACAAAGGCTTGCAAAGGTACGCCCTATTTTTGCAACAAAAAAATAAAATGAAGAAAATTCTGCTTTTGTCCGTAAAATTACCGAAAAATATCTAAACACAGGTCTTGAAACGGACATCTTTCCAACAATTTTCGGGATGCCGGCTATTCCTTACCATAAACAACCCCGAAGGCAAACTTACACCTTCGGGGTTTGTTTATTCGAAACCGCCGCAAGCCACTCATTCAGGCTTACGACTGAAAATTCACTTATTCAGCCTTTGCTTCTTCAGCTTTGGGAGCTTCCTCTGCTACGGTTGCTTCCTCTACTTTGGCAGCGGCTTTTTTGCCGGCACGACGGGTGGTCTTCTTGGCTGCCTTCTTCGTATCCTTGAGCATATTCTCATTGTAATCAACGAGTTCAATGATACACATCTCAGCGGCATCACCTAAACGGAAACCGGTACGAAGAATGCGTGTATAGCCACCAGGTCGGTTGGCAATCTTCTCACTTATGTTCTGGAACAATTCGGTTACTACCGCTTTCTGTTTTAACTCGCTGAAAACAAGACGACGATTGGCGGTTGTATCCTCTTTGGCGCGAGTCAGCAAGGGCTCTACATAGATGCGAAGAGCTTTCGCTTTCGCTAAAGTGGTCGAAATGCGCTTGTGAGTAATCAACGAGCACGCCATATTCGACAGCATCGCGCTGCGGTGGGCTGCCTTACGACCAAGATGATTGAATTTCTTATTGTGTCTCATAATTGCTTTTTACATTAAAATTAGTCATTGACTTTATATCTGCTAATATCCATACCGAATGCCAAACCATTGCGTTCGAGCAACTCGTCCAATTCGGTGAGCGACTTCTTACCAAAGTTACGGAACTTGAGCAAGTCGGCACGATGATACTTGACGAGGTCGCCTAACGTATCAACTTCAGCCGCCTTCAAGCAGTTCAGAGCACGGACACTGAGATCCATATCCTGCAAACGCTGGTTGAGCAACTGACGCATACGCAAAATCTCTTCGTCAAGTGCCGTATTCTGCTTCTTCGACTCTTCCTCCAATACTATACGCTCGTCTGAGAAGAGCATAAAGTGATAAATAAGAATCTTGGCAGCCTCGGTAAGTGCATCCTTCGGGGCAATGGAACCATCGGTCTCGATGTTAAGCACCAGTTTCTCATAGTCGGTACGTTGTTCTACACGATATGGTTCAATCGTGTACATCACGTTACGGATAGGAGTGTAGATACTGTCTATCGCGAGTGTTCCGATGGCATCGTTGACGTTACGGTTATCATCTGCAGAAATGTACCCCCTACCCTTATTGATGGTCAGCTCAATTTCAAAATCAGCCGACTCATCCATCTCGGCAAGTAACAACTCGGGGTTGAGCACTTCAAAATGCTGCAACTTCTCGTTGAGTGCACCGGCAAGAAAAGCGTTCGATCCGAACACGTGTACACGCACCGTCTCACCCTCGGCTTCCTGCTCGGGCAGGCGTTTGAAACGTACTTGCTTCAAATTAAGAATAAGATTGGTAACATCGGTGATCACACCGGGGATAGTAGCAAATTCATGATCAATACCACTGATCTTAATTGAGCATATAGCGTAACCCTCAAGTGCGCTGTACAGCACACGACGGATAGCGTTACCTACGGTGATACCGTAACCCGGCTCAAGAGGACGAAATTCAAATATGCCTTTCGTCGCACTTGACTCCAACATTATTACCTTATCAGGCTTAATAAAATCCAATATTGCCATGAATTCAAATGTTTTATTTACTATACAATTCAACGATTAATTGCTCCTTAATATTTTCAGGAATCTCCTCACGGGGCGGTATATTGACAAACTTGCCGGCTTTTTGGGTCTCATCCCACTCCAGCCAATTGTACTTACCGTGATTGAAACCTTCCAATGAAGCAGCAATTACTTCGAGGGATTTGGATTTCTCGCGAACTGAAATGATTTGTCCGGGGCGAACTTGGTAGGAAGGGATATTTACTACCTTGCCATCCACGCAGATATGACGATGACTTACCAACTGACGTGCTGCTGCACGAGTCGGAGCAATTCCGAGACGATAAACAATGTTATCCAGACGGCTTTCCAAAAGTTGGATGAGAATTTCACCTGTGATACCTTTTTTACGGGAAGCCTGCTCAAAGAGCAAACGGAACTGACGCTCAAGCACACCGTAAGTGTATTTGGCTTTCTGCTTTTCAGCGAGCTGTGTTCCGTACTCTGAATTCTTCTTGCGACGGTTAACACCGTGCTGACCGGGGGCGTAATTACGCTTGTCAAGAGCCTTATCCGGACCAAAAATAGGTTCACCAAAACGACGTGCGATACGCGATTTAGGGCCTGTATATCTTGCCATAGTATTTAGATTTAGAAGTTAGATGTTAAGATGTTCATTTATTATACACGGCGACGTTTAGGAGGACGGCAGCCGTTGTGAGGCAGAGGAGTAACATCCACAATCTCCGTAACTTCGATGCCGGCTGCCACACAGGCACGTATTGCACTCTCGCGTCCTTGACCAGGACCTTTGACGTAAGCTTTCACTTTACGAAGACCGAGGTCATAAGCCACCTTGCCGCAATCGGCTGCTGCCATCTGGGCTGCATAAGGAGTATTTTTCTTCGAGCCACGGAAACCCATCTTACCTGCTGAAGACCATGAAATTACCTGACCATCGCCATTAGCCATCGTAACGATGACATTGTTGAACGACGACATCACATGAAGCTGTCCTACGCCGTCAATCTTAACAACGCGCTTCTTCGCTGCAACTGTTTTCTTTGCCATAGTTGTTTGATGTTAATGAGTTGTTTACTTGGTAGCCTTTTTCTTGTTGGCAACCGTTTTCTTCTTACCCTTGCGCGTGCGGGCATTGTTTTTAGTGGACTGGCCACGAACCGGCAAACCGATACGATGACGTACTCCACGATAACAACCAATATCCATCAAACGCTTGATGTTCAATTGTGTTTCCGAACGAAGATCACCTTCCACCTTATAGTTGGTAGAAATGATTTCACGGATTTTAGCTGCTTGGTCATCCGTCCAATCTTGCACCTTGATGCTTGGGTCAACGCCTGCATCGGTCAAAATCTTCTTTGCGCTTGAACGACCTATTCCGTAGATGTAAGTCAAACCGACTTCGCCAATCTTGTTTTGTGGCAAATCTACACCGACAATTCTTATAGCCATAATTCTTTACTTTTGGGATATATTTTTTAATTACTTAACCAAAACGCGACACGTTATCCCTGACGCATCTTCATTTTGGGTTCTTTCTTGTTGATTACATAAAGCTTACCTTTGCGGCGTACAATCTTGCAGTCCGCATTGCGCTTCTTTACTGATGCTCTAACTTTCATTGCTGTTAGGAGTTTAGCGTTTGTTGATTAGTTACTACTTATAACGGAAACTGATCCGACCCCGCGTCAAATCGTAAGGAGACATCTCCACCTTGACACGATCACCCGGAAGTATCTTAATGTAGTGCATACGCATCTTACCCGAAATGTTGGCTATAATCACATGCCCGCTCTCAAGCTGCACGCGAAACATAGCATTCGACAACGCCTCGGTTATGATGCCATCTACTTCTATTGCGTCTTGCTTTGCCATACGTATATCAATTTCAATGGGTTAGTTATTGTCTGTCAAATAAATCTATCTTTCAACACTGACTCAATGTAGTCAAACGTGGACAAAATATCGGCTTTGCCGTTACGCACGCACACCGACAACTCATAGTGGGCAGTGGGCTTGCGGTCGGCTGAACGAGCAGTCCAACCGTCATCCTCTATAATCATGTTTCTGCGTCCCGAGAGCAGCATCGGCTCGATTGCCAATGTCATTCCCGACTTGAGCACGATACCATTACCGCGACGTCCGTAGTTGCACACTTCAGGATCCTCGTGCATATCTCTGCCAATGCCGTGACCTACGAACTCGCGGCATACTTGAAATCCTGCTTTTTCGGCGTGAGCCTGAATGGCATAACCAATGTCACCCAAACGATGACCTGTAACAGCCTGCTCAATGCCGATATAGAGGCACTCCTTCGTGGTACGAAGCAGACGCATCGTCTCGTCACTTATCTTGCCGACAGGAAATGTATATGCCGAGTCCGAATGAAAGCCCTTGTACAATACGCAACCATCTATGGTAACAATGTCGCCCTCTTTCAAGACGGTTTTATCATCAGGGATACCGTGTACAAGCTGCTCATTAACTGACACGCAGAATGGCGCAGGGTAATTCTCGAAACCCAAACAAGAGGGAACGCCCCCTTGCGAACGCACATACTCATCTGCTATACGGCTCAAGTCAGCAGTCGTAACACCCGGGGCAATGGCTTTGGCTACCTCGCCATAAGCCATACCCAGGATGCGATTGCTCTCACGCATCAACTCAATTTCTTCGTCTGTCTTGAGATAGATCATTTTTATATGGACAATTTATCCATTGACCGAATAGGTTAGTACGCCATCGCATTAGAACGACCCTTGATACGCATACCGTTATCAAAGAAGCCGTCGTAGTGACGCATAAGCAAGTGACTCTCTATCTGCTGCAACGTATCCAATATGACACCTACCATAATGAGCAGACTCGTTCCTCCAAAGAACTGAGCAAAACCCATTGACACACCGAACAAACGAGCAAATGCAGGCAGAACGGCGATAATGGCAAGTAAAATTGAACCGGGCAACGTAATACGAGACATAATGGTATCAATATATTCAGCCGTCTTCTTACCGGGCTTCACACCGGGGATGAAACCGTTGTTCAGTTTCAGATTCTCCGCCATCTGTACAGGGTTGATAATAACCGCCGTATAGAAATACGTGAAAGCGATAATCAAGATAGCAAATACCAAGTTATACCAAAAGCCATCGTTATCCATAAAGGCACGAGCAAAAGCTCCGCTACCATCTGAATTGAACCCCGCAATAGCGATAGGGATGAACATAATAGCCTGTGCGAAAATGATAGGCATCACGTTGGCAGCATTCACTTTCAAAGGAATGTACTGACGCACGCCTCCATACTGACGATTGCCTACAATG
>CADAAF010000059.1 GCA_902785805.1 uncultured Bacteroidales bacterium
CATAATAATAGGGCGTGAAATAAAGAATGCCATTCTGATAGTCCACCATCAGCATCGCCCCGCAATTGTTATTAACGTGCGTCGGTCCGCCCACGGAATCCAACACGGCATTCCAGTCGATGTAGCCTGTGAGGTAATGGTTGAGCCCTTCGATGATATAGGAAGCATAACGGTGAACGACAGCGTATTTAGGATGCCAGTTTGGCCACCACGGCGTGGAATATGCCCAGTCGGTGGCATTCGCATTCCACCAGAACGAGTCGTTGTTGAACCAACAACACTCCTTGTATCCCTCGTAGTCAGACACACCGGGCCATCCATCGCGTCCAAGGTTGTCCACACAGCCTTCGGTATGGATGAGCCTTTTGTCGGGATGAGCGGCATAGAGAGAGTCAAGCACATCGGGGAAACAACTTACGGTGGAACCATACCAATGCAAGGCTGTGCCATCGGTATAACTATTGGCAAGCGAGTCGCCATACACAGCCGCCGTATAAGGGGCAGCCTCAAAAGTGTTCTGGTCAAAGCAGAGAATCTTGACATCCTCAAATCCGTTGGTATGCAGAGCCGGACCGAGATGTTTACCTATGAGTTCCGCTTCCGCAGCAGGGGAAAGGTGCATTGACTCCCAACTGCCATCATTGCCCATCGGTTCGTTCTCAGGCGTGATTGCCCAGAAACGAATACCCGACTGACGGTAAGCATCCAGATAGCGCACAAAATATCGGGCATAGGCATCGTAGTATTCAGGCAAGAGCGCACCTCCGTAGCGGTTCTGCTTGTCGAAGAACTGCCCGTTATCTTTCATCCACGCCGGTGCTGTCCACGGCGAAGCGACTACCCGCCACTCGTTGTCAACCTGCGAGGACTTGATGCCGGCTATCTCGTGCAGGCACTGCCATATATCGTAGTTTTCGTCCTTTATCTGCGGGTATTCGGTGCGCGGGAAACCATCCTGATGTACCGCCATAGAGAAATGCTCCAACGCCGTGTCCCCTGCCACGTCATCAAAAGAGTAATGCCCTTTCAGGGCGAAATCAGATGCGCCCACTACGGTACGAGAAGCAGAGAAGTTAGCCCCTCCTTCGCCGTACATTTCCGCTAACACGGCATGCCGCTGTTCGGGAGACAGACATGCCAAGACAAAGACCGATGACTCGGTGATGGAGTTACCGAAGCCGTCAATCACTTGTTTACGAAGGGAAGTATTAACCGTTACCGCATCGGCTATAGCAGTCCGACGAAATATGACGGCTTCTTTCTCTTCGCACTTGTCGCCCGCTTCGCTTGTAAGCCATACATGGGTGGAGCGTACTCCGCGTGCACAAGAAGCCAAGAGGACTAATTGGAATACTATAACCGTCCAAAAAGTAATTCGTTTCATAAGTCAATGATTAGTTGTTTTATTTCGCCGCTGCGGGCAAAGATACTGTTACTCTGCTCTTTGGTTAGCGTCAGTGTTGACGACTGACCACAGACGGCAGACTGCTTGTAAATAATTTCCGTACCGCAGTAGGTAAAGTGCAGTTCGCCGTTGCTGAAATCTTCGTCCGTGAGCATCAACGGAGCAAAAGTGATTTGTCCGTTATGCACAATGACGCCGAGTTCGAAGAAGCGATTAAGGATATCTTCTTTGACCTGACCTGTCATACCGGGTTGCTGTACGCCCGCCATAGAGGGTGTGTGTGAATAGGGGTCAAAGGGGAATGAACCGTATTCGTCTGGTTGCTTGTGCGAACCTATTCCTTCGCGGATGGCTCTATAATGGGAGCAGAGACGCAAGAATGTGCGGTCGCCGAAAAGAGTATTCAGTCCGACACGCTCTGTGTATGCGGATATATTCTCTCCGACTGCAAGCAATAACTTGCTGACCATGTGCCAATAGATGCAGCCGAGACCTTCGTATTTATAGAAAGTGCCGCTTCTGCCTGTGAAAGCGTGATGGTGGAAGACCGCTTCGTAGAGGTCTTTGAGTTCATCGGGGAGATTATTGGCATTGCGGAAGGCTGCATCGAAATGGATTCCTCCATCGCAGTCCTGCTTGAGAACAGTACCCAAGTATTTCTGCACAACAGGCAGTTGCTGAGCCTCTTCAGGCAGGTTATTCAGTTCCAAGAAACTCTTGCGCTGTCTGTCCGGATAGAGCATATAAGAACGCTGGTCTTCCCTATATAGTGCAGAGGAGCGCAAGGCATCAAGCAGGTCGGCAACTTCATCGGCTTCCAACAGTCCCGACGAGAGTACCGCCACCTGCCCCTCTAACATCTCATAGAGATGCGTGATTTCAATGTCATTGTCAGTGAAGCGTATCAGGTTGTAGGCCTCGTAGAGTCCATTGGAACGCTTATTGGCTCTTATAGAAGCATCTATACACGTCAAGGTATCGTGCAGAAAAGCGTGCAACTGCGTGCAGGTAAGTGTCTGATACCTATTGCTCAAGCCTGCATATACCTTAGAACGATATATCTCACCAGCCTTGCCAACCGCATTGATGAACGAAAGACTATTATCATACATCCGTACTGCCTGATGAATAGCATGCAGCAGGTCGGCTGTCTCGTCAGCAATGGTAATGTCCGTAGTAATCAGCCGTTGCAGAAATGCCACATAACGGCGCATATAACAGAGCGTGACCATAGAAGCCCCATAGCCGACAAGTGCATTATTGGCATCATTCCATTCCGGTCTGAGTGTGTTCATCCATATACCTGCATTGGGAATGAAGTTGGACAGTTTGGCAAGGAGAGTAATTAGCAGTTTGTCCGCCATCGTGGTATGGAGTACCTGACCGTTGCTGTCGTGCAGGAGCTTGGCATCCGCCCCTTCGGTTGCCACCGCCGCCATAATACGGTTATGCAGTTCGGTATCAAACAGGATAGAGTTCTTCGGATCTGCCACTATTTCCGCATAAGACTTAATCCGATAGGGGACATTGGCGAAAGCGAATATACGACGATGAAGCAAGGTCTGCAGTTCATCGGGATTATGAGCATAACTCAATTCAAGCAACTTGAGGAGGTAAATGATTTGATGGTCGCCCCAATAGCCTATGTTCGACCACGGACTATCAGGGTCGATAACCTCCCAGTCTATACCTTGGTCGGAAATACGGTAGGGGTTGTATCCGTCAGCAGTAGTTGCGTTAAGGAACTTGGCAATGATATGATTGACATAGAGCGGATAGGAAACAGAGAGTGCTTCCCAGTTCTGAAATATATCACGCCAGTTGCCTTGATAGGCTGCTACGGGATTGCCCTGCTCATCTTGCACTCTAATAGAGAATAGGTTCCAAGGACGGGACGGGTCGCCATGCCGACGTCCGAAAGTCAGCGGCAATTGCTCGTAGTAATGACGAAGAGTGTTGCCGTCTTGTTTGCCCTGTATGCTTGCCGGCGGGTAAGAGAGGTAATACCCTCCGCGCATCGTATTGAAGAGTACGTTGGCGAAATGTCGAGCGTCGTTGGCTTGGTCGCCAGTGTGCTGAATACCATCATTAAGGGCTACAATACGGCGCAGGGCATCGGTAGATGTCTGCATAGCGTTCTCTACTTGCGGAATAGCATCGGGTGAAGCGATGAAATGCATCAGTTGTCTCACTTGTACAGCATCCTGACTCACGTCACAGACATTATACCAAGTGCGACTGCTTTGCGCGTTCAGCGTAAAAACGGTGTTTGCAATAAAAGCCCCGCGTACCCCTTTTGATGAGGAAGCGGAGTAGTCCGTACCTTCAGGCAAACCGAGTGCATATACGGTATTACACGTCAGGCTCTCCGAAGGTTCGGCTCTATCCACAAGGATGGCTTCCATACGGAACAATACAAGGGAAGTTCCGTGTATGTGTTCGGTACGTTTATAGCCGTCCACGAGAGTTGAAAACTCATTCTGCGTCTTACGTTCCACGCCAGCAGGCAAGACGTTTTGCAGGCCGTCCGTAAGGTGTACCTCCACCGAGTGGTCGGAAAGGTTTTCCAACGTTGCTCTACGCACCCAACCATGCTTACCTGCCGGTGCCCATAGGTAAGAGAAACGCAGTCCGAGCGTATGGTTTTCTTCGCAGAAGACAATCCGATTGCCAACAACAGATTTGGCTATCTTACGGGAAAGCGAGCATACAGGTTGCTGTCTATCGGAGAACGGATACCAATCGTTGATACGGGTAAAAGGTCCAGTAAAGTCATGGGACTCGGTTATCTTATCATCCGTATAATAGGGGAACAGCGCTTCATCGGGCGAACGTCTGCCAGCCGTCAGTCCTCCTGTGGAAGACAGGTACATCCACAGGTCTGTATCGGATGCCAATGCAATGAAGAACGGTTGCATCTCATCGTAGTTCGTAATCTCATAAAAACGTTCGCCGCAGACAGTAATAAATTGACCTTTTACCATAAGTAATCGCTATTTATCAGATTGTATCGGAGTTGTTGATGCGTCGTGCATCGAGGTCGTTTTTCATCTGTACCATCGTGGCATTATCCAAATTATAGAATATCATCACGAGAGCACAAGAAGCATAGAGTACGCCGGGAATAATACTAACGAGCAGACGGATACCCATCAAAGCAGAGTCGGACTGCAGGTCGGCATTGGCTACAAAATGTGTAGCAGAAAGGACCCATCCCGCTGCTGCTGCCCCGATAGCCCATCCAAGTTTCTGCGCCAATACCGAAGCAGAGAAACACAGTCCTGTAGTGCGTCGGTTGAACTTCCATTCGCCATAGTCAGCCACATCAGCCAGCATCGTCCAAAGCAGGGGTACGGCAGGTGCGTATGCCATTTTAGCAAGGATATTGAAAGTATAGACCAAGGGCAGATTGTCGCCAGCCACAAAGATGAGGGCAAAGAAGATACCCGATACGACAGATGACATAATATATACCGCTTTGTTACCAAACCGTTTGGCAAGCGGCTTGGAAGCAGGAAGGGCAACAATAAGAGCCACCGTGCCTAATACATTGAACAGTTGCACGTTCTCTGCATCGCCGATAAAATATTTGAAATAGTATGCGATAGCGGCGTTCTGCATAGCAAACATAATGAAAGAGACAATGCCCACACAAGTCAAGACTATCCACGCCTTGTTCATGAACAGGTACTTGAAGTCCTTGAGGACGTTGTTGTCTTGTTTTTTAGGTTGCGGTACGCGCTCTTTGGTGGTAACAAAAGCGATGAGGAAGAAAGCAATAGACAATACTCCGAACAGAGCCACGGTATATTGATAGCCTTGTGCCTGATTGACTGCTCCGCTGTTTCCGATAGCACCAAGCCAATTAACGAGATAGAGAGCGGCACCTGTAACGATGAACTGCCCTATATAAGCGGCTATGAACCGATAGGTATTCAGTCCCGCCCGTTCGTTGGAGTCGTTGGTCATTACCGCCGAGAGGGACGAATAGGGCAAGTTGACGAATGCATACGCCGTGC
The DNA here is from genome assembly GCA_902785805.1 of uncultured Bacteroidales bacterium. Lineage (GTDB taxonomy): Bacteria > Bacteroidota > Bacteroidia > Bacteroidales > Paludibacteraceae > Colicola. The sequence goes on from CADAAF010000059.1 coordinate 5,425, forward strand.
GAAGCAACAAACACGTGACGAGTGCATAGGCAAACTTGCCGTTCAGTCCGAATTCGGGCGTAGTAAATGCCAATACGGCGAGGATGGCATAAGGTACGGAGCCGAAGAGCAGATAGGGACGAAACTTGCCCCATCTTGATTCAGTTCGGTCAGATACAATGCCTACAATCGGATCCATCAAGGCATCCCATATACTGCCCACAAACATAATCACACCTGCCAAAGCAGGGGTCAATCCATAGATGTCCGTATAGAAAATCAACAACCAGAATCCTACAAGATCCCACACAAAATGGGAGGCGGTATCGCCAAGCGAATAACCCAGTTTCTCTTTTATAGACAGTTTCATAATATTATCAGCTATTATTTATTGTTTCGTTGTTTATACACGCGAATGTAGTCCACGTACATCTTGACGGGTGTTCCATCGGCAGGCAATGCTGTAACACGTTGGAAAGAAGGGTCGTCCGCCGTAATAAGAAGCGGATACTTTTCCCGGGCAGGCATATCGGGGAAGAAGCCTCCTACAGACAAGTTGAGAACAAGATAGAACGGGTGATTGAAATAATGTCCCGGCTCATTGATTTCCTTGTTGCGCAGCGACAGTTGGAAATAAGGCTGCGTAATGGAGTCCAAATACATAGCAATAGAGTCTTCCGTCCAGACGAGCGTGAAGAGATGGAAATCGCCTTGTACAGGATAGTCGGCAGTGTAGAATCCTCCTACATTAGGGTATGCTCCATTATTGAACGACTCCCCCCAGTGGGCAGCTCCGTTAAAATAGCGGTCTTGCGTGCCGTTCTCAATACCTGTATGGTGTCCCATTTCGCATATATCTATCTCGCCGCACTTGGGCCATACGACACGCCCTTGCTTGGCTAACTGTGCCGCCTGCCTATCCACATCGTCATTGTCGCCGAGATTGGTAGCAAGGTTATTACCCAGCATCCAAAAAGCAGGCCATAACCCGTCAGCGGTATGGGGGAAAGCTATGCGTGCTTCTATCTTGCCGTAGCAGACCGTCATTTTGTCCTGCGTATTGAGCCGTGCGGAAGTACAGGGACGGTTGCGGTAGTCTTCGCGACGGGCAGAAAGAACCAAACAGTTCTCTCCACTTACGGGATGCCTCTCTATGGAGACATTATTAGGACTGTAATACTGCAATTCGGCATTACCACCGCCGCGTGCATTATCCTCTATATTCCAATAAGCAGTGTTTAACTCCGTACCATCGAACTCGTCCGACCATACGAGTTCCCACTCGCTTTTAGCACAAGATGACAGGATACAGCCTATGACTATTGACAAAAGGCAGATTATTGTGTGTCTCATCTCCTAACAGGGTTTATGTATATTTATCTGATGATGCGTCCAAACGCATCATATATATTTCCGTTGCGTTGAATCAGCAAATGACCGTCTTGAAGCAACTTGCTGTTTTGCATATTGTCCTGTTCAATGCTTTCTACGCCCACGGAATTGTTTTCCGGTTCTATCTCATCAGAAGGCGAAGCACAATAGAACGACTGATTGGTATCACCCCGCTGGTAAATACGAATCCAGTCAATGTACATAGAACGTGAACCATTGGCAAGAGCCGTTATTTTACCAATAGTATGAATGCCCGGGAAATTACCACCTACAGCAAGGTTGGTAATAATGAAATTGGGTTTGCCAAATACAAGTTGCCTATTGTAATTGTCATCGTCATTCGGTTCAAGGTCTGCGTGAAAATAAGCACTATTCTCGGGATGTGCATCCTTGTCCATATACATATCTACCGAAACCGGTGTCCAAATCATAGTGACAATATGGAAAGTGTCTTGCAGTGAATAAGCCCATTCATGCGCCTGTGCGTCCTGCCAAACAGTGTTCCACGCCGATCCTACGTGCATTGCGCCATTAAAATAGCGGTCCTGCCTGCCATTAAAGCCATTCTGATTGCCCATCTCAATAATATCCGTTTCACCGCAACGGGGCCAACCTACTTCACTAATGTTATTCCCCATTTGCCAGAAAGCCGGCCATAAACCGTTAGACGTGTCGGGTATTCTGATTCGTGCCTCTATCTTACCATACGTGTAGTAGAGTTTATCCAAAGTGTTAACTCGTCCAGAGGTACAATCTTTCCCTTTGTATGCTTCTTTAGCGGCTGTAAGAATCAAGCACTTCTTGCCTGTGGTCGGTTCGATACCGAGAGACACTCCTTTCTCGCAGTAGTACTGCAATTCATTATTACCACCTCCGTCTCCATTGACCTCAATATTCCATACAGCAAGGTCAAGAGAGCCGTCCGTGAAATCCTCGTTCCATACGAGTGTATATTCCTGCGCCATAGCAGAGACTGCGAGAACGCTTACTATAAAGAGTAACAGTTTTTTCATCGTATTATTGTAATTGGAAGGCACTGAGTAAACAACTGCCTGTGAATAATTGCAAACTGACTGTATGACACCCTGCTTTTAGCGGTACGTTAACCGTAGCAGCAATCCACTCCGTTGAACTTCCGTTTCGGGGCATCTCTACAAAGTTCTTCGACTCTCCATCCACTTTTATTTCGCATATACTGTTGGAATATCCACAATAGCGAAGTGTGAATTGCGTTGTTGCAACGGGCAAATAGAGCCGGTATGTGAGTGTCTGACCTGTAGCGAAATTAGTAATCATCAGTCCCTCACGTCCGGCTTTTTGTACGGCTTCGGTATCCGTAGTGGGACGAAGAGAGAAGCTGTTGTTAGCCACACGCACATATTCGGATGCGTGGATAGTGCGATTAGCACGAATCCATACCGTAGTGTCCATCGGCGAGAAATAGCAGTACATCTTCCCCAAATCGGTCAATTCGGCGGGATAGGTATGAGTAAGCAACTGCATATAGGGCGGCGAATCCACCTTACCGCCTGAACGCGGAATAAACCAAGCGTAGCGTTCTACAGAAGGACGGGTCTCCAGATAGTTGAGTACTGCGCACATATAATCCATCTGGGTGCTGACACTGCCGGGCACCGGATCCCAGGCGCAGAACTCTGTCAGCCAGATAGGTTTGCCGTATTTCTCAAACTTCTCTATATAACCTTGCAGCGAAGAAGGCGATGCCATATAGCAATGGACGGAGATAGCGTAAATATCGTCAATATCCACTCCTGGTTGTGCAAAGAACTCATCCAGCCATTTGACAGGGTCACTATAGCCATCCAACGTGCCATAGTTCATTGCAGGCGAAACGAGTTTAAGGTTCAGCTCTTTCGCCAAACTGACTACAGGTTGCCAAACCGCAGCCGCTTGTGCGGGTGTCATACGTGCCTGGTTATTGAGGTTCGGCTCATTAAATGCCAAAAGGTATTTGGTCTTAGGGTGTGCGGCTACAAAAGCACGAATCTTGTCTGCATTGTAATTACCGTTCCAGCACATCGGACAAAAGTCCATATCATTGGCATCGAACCACAACGCAGCATCGTCGGTAGGCGTATTGCCCCAGTTGTAATCCCAACTGATATAGGGTGACAACAAGGGCAGGTCAGTTATCTGCGTGAAACTGAATGCTACGCCTCGTTTCTTGGATTTGGGCATATAGTCCACTCCCCTACCTTGGGTGGGGGCAACCTGCGTATTCTCACACGCTATGCACGACAAGGTCAATGCTAACAGTATGAACAGCTTACTTCTCATTGCGCTGATAAACACGTACCCAATCCACATACATAATACGCGGACTATCAAAGATGGAATTATCTATCTGTCCTCCCATATTACCACCTACAGCAAGATTGAAGATAATAAAGAAAGGTTTATTAAACGGCCATGAGTCATTATTGTCAATCTGCTCCTCCCACACTTCTGCGTACTGAACACCATCAACTGTAAAGCGGATAACATCCTTTCCGTCTTTCTCCTCCTGCGCCCACTCTACTCCATAGATATGAAAATCGCCGGACAACGGATAGTCGAACCACTGCGTTTTGGTCCAGTGGTTACCTCGTGTACCGTTCTTGAGGAGAGTATGCACTGCAAATGACGCACGGGCATCCATATTACCCACATGCTCGATGATGTCAATCTCACCGCAGTTAGGCCAGTTGCCGCTATTACCCATCATCCAGAACGCAGGCCATGTACCACCTCCTCCAGGGAACTTGATACGCGATTCAAACTTACCATAGGTAAAGGTCTTCTTCCCTTTGCTCATGATACGTGCAGAGGTATATTCGTTATTCTGATATTGCTCCTTACGCGCCTCTATCTCCAACATACCGTTCTGCACGCGTATATTCTCGGGACGATCCGTATAATACTGCTTCTCGTTATTACCCCAGCCATTACCACCTGTGTTATAGCCCCAGACAGACTCATCAAGAACCGTACCTTCAAACTCATCACTCCAAACCAATTGATACTCTCCCCATGCATGTTCGACAGCCACCAACGCTGTTACCGACTCTATATTGGTTTTCAAAGTGACCGTTGTGTTTCCGGGTGCAACAGCAGTCAAGTGTCCGTTCTGGTCAATAGTTGCCACTTCGGGGTCTGCCACCGTCCAAGTAAGTTCCAAATCAAACGTGTTTCCGTATTTGAAATCGAAAGAGTCTCCCGGTCGTAGAGATACGACAGGCGGAGAAATACGCAGCGAAGCACCATCCGTGCCAGTAATGAACACATTAGCCGTAGCGGTAGTATTACCTAAGGCGGCAGTAATTACCGCTTTGCCAATGGCTTTTGCCGTTACGACACCCGACTAGACATCTGCTACATCCGTGTTCGATGAAGTCCACTTGATATCTGCTGCCTTGCCGGAAGTCTCAACATCAATATTGGCTATGTCTCCCACTTTGAGTTGCAACGTTACCGGGTTAAGCTTGATGCCGGTTGCGGGTTCGGTCGGCTGTTTTTTCTCACAAGCCAAACAAAGAACCACTAAAACGAATAAGAGATAAAATTTACGCATAAGTATCAGTTAAAATATAGTGAAGGTATAGTAAGGGTATAGTATGGGTATAGTGAGGGTTGCTTAATATATCGTGTATGTATCGTATATGTATCGTGTATGTATCGTATATGTATCGTATATGTATCGTAGCTGATAGCTGAAAGGTAGGGGGGAAACAGCGACTTTACAGGGGATAATTACAGGTTTGTCTTGGAAGCTGTGGGGAAAGCCAATTCCCCACAGCTGATTGCTGAAACGAGATGGTTACTTCTTGTAGAAATAAACTGCATCAAGATTCAACTCTGCGCCCTGAACACCTTCAGAGAGCACTACAAATACATTCACGCCAGCAGCGCAAGTGGTTTGTGCCAAAGCAGCAGCATAGTTAGCCATCGGAATATCGAACTCAGCCCATGAACCGTCACGAGTGAAATCCTTGTAAACTGGACCATCGTAAACACTCTTGGAACCAATAACGAACTTGGTAGCCTCACTGCCGAACATATAGAAGCAATGGCTGTAGTTGTCCGTTGACTTCATAGCAAGATGCAAGAAGTAGTTGTCGGGTTCAGCCACGATAGCAGCACGGAGAGCCTCAGCAGCTTTCCATCCTTCGCCGCTTTCTGTCAGGCAGAAACCAGCACCAGCCCAACCTAAGTTGGTCACCTTGAGAGCGGTATAACCGTCAGTATTGCCGTGGAAGTTCAGGCCCTTGCCTTCACCTGCTTCATAGACTTTACCTTCCTCCCAAACATAAAGGAACTGGTCCACATCGTTCGGACGGAAATCAGCAACGATCTTGGCAGCATTTGCTTCGGAGGTTGTACCATCCAAAGCGATAGGCCATACCTGGCTGCCTTTGAGTTGACCGGCACCACCACCTTGACCACCGGCTTTCTTAACAGCTACGACGCAAGTCTTCACTTGACCACCTTTGCTCTTAGCGGTGATAACAGCATTACCTTCAGCTACGGCAGTAACCTTGACACTCTTGCCATCGTTGGCGGGAGTGATAGTAACTGCCTGGGGATTAGAGTTCTCAAACGATACCGCAATAGTAGCAGTAACGGTCTCCTCCTGGCCTACTTCAAGGCTGATAGACGTTTTGTCCAATGCCAAAGTTGCCTCGGCATCATTACCTCCGTCATTGGGGGCATCTTTTTGTTTACATGCATTGAAACCGACTAATGTCAGTGCTGACAATGCTACAGCAATAAATTTGCTTGTTTTCATAATGATTTGATTTAATTAAGTTAATAATATACTAGTCAGACTAGTTTGTGTTTATTATCGGATGCGGTTAGTATCCAGGATTCTGGTCCATCTGTGTGGGGTTGAGTTGCATTTCTTCCTGCGGTATGGGGAAGATTTCGTGCTTACCAGCCACGAAATCCTGCATGTGGTGCTGCGCCTCGGCCGTTTCAGTGGCTTTATAGGCATCCATGTGCGCCTTGAGTCCGGTGCCATTCACGCCTTCCCAACGCACAAGGTCAAACCACC
>CADAAF010000060.1 GCA_902785805.1 uncultured Bacteroidales bacterium
CATACAACCGCCGCCCAAACAAGCGGCAGCACTATGTAGGACAGCCTCCGTATTTTCCGTCTCATTTGCATTGTGCAGCAAAGGTACGTCTTTTTTCCGTATGCATAAAAGAGTCACAGAATTTTTCTATTGAGAGTTCTCTGAAGGTGTGACAGCAAAGAGGATGTGCCAACTTTGGCACATCCTCTTTGCTGTTCCCTCTAAAAAACCGGATGCCTGTTAAAACAGGTAGCGGACACCGAGCGAGATAGGTCCCCACAAGCCTAAACCGTTAAAACCGATATTATTTCCGGCATTGTTGATACCCAAACTCGGACGCCAGTCTAATGAGAGTTGAAGCGGGAACCAGAAATCATACTCGAATCCGATATGACCCGCCACACCGGCATAGAACCAATTGCTTTTATTCTCCCAGACAAAACCGCCGCTACCGCCGACACCCATATACCAGTGCCATTCGCCTTGCTCATTCCATGGGAAAGTGGCTCCGAACGGGTCAATCCAGTCGTAGGTCACATGTCCGCCTACACCAAAACGGTTACCAAAAGGCAGAATAACATTGGCTGCCACATCCAGCATATTGGCGTCACCGAAACCATGTTCATACGATATGGATGACCAGGGACCAAGGTTCACACCTATAGCGCGAGGCTGCGCAATGGTAACAACCGTGCTGCATAACAGCAGTGCTGCAAATAAAAAAAGTTTTTTCATAGTAAGTAGATTGATAAATTCTTTTTAGTGTATTTATTTCGCAAAAAAGAGACTGCTAAACCAAGTATTTGCAGCCTCTTTAATTTTGCTTTGCTTTTCACGACTTAGTAGTTGGTGCGTTGCGTGGCTGCATAACTGATTTTAAGGGCGTATGCACGACGCAATTCCTGCTTGATGTCAGAAATAACGCCCATACGAGTCTCTTTGTCAGCCTTGATAGACACCGTCATCAAACCTTGATCCTGCTCATTCATAGCCGAACGTTCGTTGATGATAAAGTCGCCTATCTCGCTCTTGTCGGCAAAGGCATCGTCCAGTTGAATACGTGTCTCCGCACCGTACTGCTTGCGGAACTCCGCTGTAGGTGTACCTACATAGATGTAACGAACCAGCGATTTCTTCTCCAATTTAGTCAGTTCTGTGGCTGTAGGGGTCGTAAAACTAACCTTGTATGTAACCTCCTTCATTGACGTAACCGACATAAAGAAGAAAAGTAACATAAAGATGATATCGGGAAGCGAACTGGTGTTCAATGCAGGCATTTCGCGTTTGTTGTTTCTACGTATCTTTGCCATTATCAGTTTCCTCCATAGTTTTTAGGTTCAGCCTCGGAAATCTTCTGGGGATAAATCTTCTGGATGCGTTTCTGCGTATCTTCGTCCAATTCGTTGTAACCCGTATGGAAATACTTGCGTGCACAAGCATCGCGCAACTCGTTGTATGCTGCCACCAACTCGTTCTGTACATTCAAGTACGCCTGATAATGGGTATCCACGTCATTCTGAACGGAAATAACGTGCTCTTTTGTGTAACGAATCACGCCGAACGGCTCGCCAAAATCTTCTTCAAACAACTTGGGATAGAAAGCATCATCGTTCTCGTTCAAAATGAATTTCTTGGCTTCTTCCCGCAGCTCCTTGATATCCTTGAGTTGTCCTTGCACCATCAACTGGTCTGCCGAATTAATCTTAACTACAAGCAGATTGCGTTTGTTAATATCCGTATCTTCCACTTTCTGGTCGGGCGGAATAGGTGCCGGCAGACGTCTTGCCAATCCTTGATTGACATCCATAGAAGTCGTCACAAGGAAGAAGATGAGCAGCAAGAACGAGATGTCTGCCATTGACGAGGCGTTAATCTGTGGAATTTTCTTTGCCATAATTTATAAGGTATTATCAATACCGGCTATTCTTATTTCTTACGACCGAGCATCCATGTGTAGCACCAGCCGAACACTACAGCCAGCAGTGTACCACACAACAGAATATAGCTCAAATAAATGCAGGCATCGCTCAAACGAGCCATCGTGCCTACGTTGTCCGTTCCTTCATAACCGATAATGTTGATCTTTTCGGGACTGCCGAGAGCCCAGCAAATCAGTATCAAAGCTATGAAAGCAAGTACTACTACCAACTGGCGAATGGCCTTCTTGGAGTCTTTCTTGAGCGTCTTGACAAACTCCCAGCACACAAAACCGAGTGTGCAGACGCAAGCAAGACCAAACAGAATGTAGTTCCAATTGAGCATCAAGTCCGTGAACTTCGGGATATCAAGAAAATCTCCCGCTACCTCCAAAGACCCTTGCGAACCGCCGGCATAGAAAAGGAGGCATACAAGGATACCCACTCCCAACAATACCCAGAGCGTTATTTGGGATATCTTTTTATAGTTTTGCATAATACGAGGCATTAAAAGTTAGCTTATAATTGTCAACAACATACGGAGACCGCTCTCGTATTATTGTTTTTGTGCTGCATCGTATTCCACTACGAGGTCGAGAAGGCTGATTGAGCTGTCTTCCATCTCGTTCACCAGTCCTTCAATAAGAGAGAGTATATAGTTGTAGAACACTTGCAGGACGATAGCGATAATCAAACCGAGCAACGTGGTAAGCAATGCCACCTTGATACCGCCTGCTACAACGGTTGCGGAAATGTCACCCACTTGTTGGATTTTATCGAACGCTGCAATCATACCGATGATAGTTCCCAAGAATCCCAACGAAGGAGCAATTGAGATGAACAGCGAAATCCAGCTCAGGTTCTTCTCTAACAGACCCATCTGCACGCCACCGTAGCTGGCAACCGTCTTTTCTACCACTTCTACGCCTTCATTGTAGCGGCTCAAACCCTGATAGAAGATAGATGCAACAGGACCACGAGTCTCACGGCATACTTTCAAAGCGGCTTCAATACCACCGTTCTTGAGAGCCTGCTCCACATTTGCGAGAAGGGCTTTTGTATTGGTTTTGGAAAGACTCAGATAGATGATACGCTCGATGCAGAGAGCCAAACCGAATACCAAGCACAGCAATGTTGCTGCCATAAATCCGGCACCGCCTTCAATGAATTTGGTCTTCAGTGTCTTGTGCAGAGCCACCATACCACCCTCTTCTTCGGCTTCGTTAGCCACCGTAGCGGGGGTCTCGACTACTGCCGCTTCCTCTTGAACGGTCTGTTCGGTTGTTTGTTCTTCTGTTTGGGCTTCTGCTTGTTGCGCCATTACCATTTCGTTACCGAGAAACAGCATCGCTGCTACGGTAAGGGTTGCAAATAATTTTTTCATCCTTTTGTGAATTTAGATTGATTTTCAATTTTTATTGGGCGGAAAGACCGGGATTCGAACCCAGGAAACCCTTTTGGGGTTTACACGCTTTCCAGGCGTGCCTCTTAAGCCACTCGAGCACCTTTCCTTCGCTAAAAAAGCGCGCAAAAGTAGGCAATTATTTGCACGCAGCAAAACTTTGTGCACTTTTTTTGAATTTTTGTGGAGAAAAACTTACTTTTTCACGGAAAAGTACTATCTTTGCGGCGTTGAACTTTTTCTAAACCACAAACCTATGGCACTACGTTTATCTGCTTTGCAACGCCTCGCACGATTGGCTGTCGTTTCCGCTTTCATTGTTCTTGGTACGGCTTTCGCCTGGGCTCAACTGCCTGAGAAAAATCCGAATGAGCAGCATTTGATTTTCTGGAGGTATCCTGATAACTATTTGGAGAATCAGGCACGGGTGGCGTTTACCGCCATTGACGAGGTCCTGCAAGCCTATCCGCCGCAAAAAGAGATGCCGCTGCCGCGAAAAATGGCTCTCATTGCCCTCGACCAGCTGCTGCACGACACGCATAACGACAAGGCGGAACCTTTCTATACCTTTATTAACACGCGCATGCAGCGTATGCTGGAAGATATGGAGCGACCGGTCAATAAGGGAATGCGTATATATAAGTTGTACAACGACGGCTTTATTATCAAGACCAAGTACGCAACGGTGGCAGTCGATTTGATTCCCGGCGGCACAAAGGATCACCCTTTCATAGCCGATTCGATTATCTACAAGATAGCCGGTCAGTGCGATGCAATGTTCATATCGCATTTCCATGGAGACCACGCCAATCTGAACATTGCCAAAGCTTTTGCTTCGCGTGGCAAACTGGTGATTGCTCCCAAAGGGCTTTGGGTCGGAGTCGATCCGATGATTCAGCAGTTGCTCGTGGCGGACACAGTGGTGGATGTTCCGTTCAATGACTTGAAAATGACGCTGCATATCCTGCCCGGACATCAGGACGATATACCCAACAACATCTACGTGATGGAGTTTGACAAATGCGGCACGGTGGCGCACACCGGCGACCAGTGGAACGAAGAGGACATAGTATGGATAGACGATGTGCACAAGAAATACGACATTGATATCCTGTTGCCTAACTGCTGGATTAACCAGATGGAACGTTCGCTCAAAGGTTTTGGTCCTAAGCTGGTTATCACGGGACATGAGAATGAGATGGAGCATACTATCGACCATCGCGAAGCCTATTGGATTACGATGAAGAAGTTTGAGCGTATGCCGAACCTGCACATCCCTAACGTGTTGATGACGTGGGGAGAAAGTTACGATTACAAGCGTTAAACGAACAAACGACACTGCTATGGATATTTTTACTGACTTGAACCCTTCGCAACAGGAAGCCGTATCTTACACCGACGGACCGAGTTTGGTCATAGCGGGTGCAGGCTCCGGCAAAACACGTGTTCTGACCTACAAGATTGCTTATTTGTTGCAGCGTGGTGTACCTGCCAACCATATACTCGCCCTCACTTTTACCAATAAGGCGGCACGCGAGATGAAGAACCGCATTATGCAATTGGTTCCGGAAGGAGATGCCCGTTACCTTTGGATGGGGACTTTCCATAGCATCTGCGCGCGTATCTTGCGGCAGGAGGCGGAGAAAATGGGTTATACTCGCGACTACTCCATCTACGACACCACCGACAGCAAATCGCTTGTCAAGCAGATTATCAAGTCCATGCAGTTGGATGACAATATATACAAGCCCTCGCTTGTCCTCTCGCGTATATCGGCTGCCAAGAACGCCTTGATTTCTTACGAGGCGTATGCACGCGACCGCGCTTTGACCGAGCGCGACCGCTTTGACCGGCTTTACGAAATGGCGGAACTGTATCGTCTATATGACGCAAGGCTGAAAGCAGCCAACGCAATGGATTTTGACGACTTGCTCAAAAATATATGCCTGCTGTTCCAGACCAATGCGGATGTCCTGCACTACTATCAGAGTATCTTCCAGTATGTCTTGGTGGACGAATACCAGGATACTAACTATGCGCAGTATATGATTGTGAAGATGCTCGCAGAGCCGGAGAATCAGATATGCGTAGTGGGCGATGATGCCCAGTCCATCTATTCGTTCAGGGGGGCGGATATCCGTAACATCCTCACTTTCCGGCAGGGGTATCCGGATGCCAAACTCTTCAAGTTGGAGCAGAACTACCGCTCGACGCAAACCATCGTCAAGGCGGCTAACAGCCTCATTCATCATAATGAGAACCAAATCTATAAGGAGGTCTTTTCCGAGAAAGCGGTAGGGGAAACGGTGCAGCTCACTTCTTATAGTAGCGACCGCGACGAAGCGGCGGGAGTAGCGGAAATTATCGTCAAGAAGTACAAGAAACAGCTTGATGACGTGGCTGTTCTCTATCGGACCAATGCCCAATCGCGTGTCTTCGAGAATGAGTTGCGCAAGAACGGTATAGCCTACCGTATTTACGGCGGGACTTCTTTCTACCAGCGCAAGGAAATCAAAGATGCCTTGGCGTATTTCCGTCTCTGTTCCAATCCGTTGGATAACGAGTCGTTCCAGCGGGTGATTGACTTGCCGTCGCGCGGTATAGGCGATATGACGGTGCGCAAGGTGTCGCAGTGTGCTATAACCGACAACTGCGGTATGTTGGCGGTGGCTGGCAGTCCTGTGGAGCACGACTTGCACGTGTCCGTAACCACAATGAAGCGTCTGAAAGAGTTTGCCAAGATGATGCAGCATTTCTCGGATGAGATGGAAAGCAGGAACGCCTACGACTTTGCCGAGATGGTTCTCAATGAGTCGGGCTTGATGGCTTCTTTCCTGTCTGACAAGAGTACGGAAGGGCGTGAGCGGAAAGAGAACTTGGACGAACTGCTTTCTGCCATTCACGACTTTGTGGACCAGCGTCTGCAGGAGGGCATTGACTTCACGCCCATACAGGATTTCCTTGCCGAAGTCAGTTTGCTTACTGACCAGGACGATAACCTCAAGGACCTGACACCTCGTGTAACGCTTATGACTGTCCATGCCGCGAAAGGGTTGGAGTTCCCCTATGTCTTCATTGTGGGTATGGAGGAGAACCTCTTCCCGTCGCAGTATTGCACCAAACCCTCTGAGATAGAGGAGGAACGGCGTCTTCTCTATGTGGCTTTGACTCGTGCCATGACCAATGTGTACATCAGTTTTGCCAAGTCGCGTTTCCGCAATGGCTCGGTCTCTTTTGCTTCGCCTTCGCGTTTCTTGAACGATATAGACCGCACTTATTTGCGTCTCTCGTCCTCAGCACCGTCTGCTCCTCGTCCCTCTTCTGCCTATACCCGCAAGGACGAGCAGGAACGTGTCCGCATTGATGGCCGCACACTCAACAGCCTGCAGTCTATCAGTCGTACTGCCGACAAGAAATCGGAGGCCAAACCCATCGTCAAAACAGTCACCAGCGAGTGGAAACCTGGCGACCGAGTGGAGCATCGCGTCTTCGGACAAGGCACGGTGAAAAGCATCTACGTCGATAATGACAACGAGAAGATTGACATTAACTTCGACAAGGTCGGTAAGAAAACGCTGTTGCTCACTTATGCCAAGTTGAGCAAAGTTGAATCATAGTGTGCGAGAGGCGCGTTTCAGGAGGAAACGTTGTACTTTGCGGGAGTTCTTCCCTTGATATTTTTCCGGCAGTTCAATGATTTCCGGGCGGTCGTTCATCGGTTCGATGTACGTCTTGATGAACGTGCGCGGGTCGGACTGGTTGGTCAGGGTGGTGTCCGGCGTGTGAACAACCTTTACGAGGTCGTATAGTTCGCCTGTTTCCAATAGCCGCGTTTCGATACACAGCGTATCTGTCAGCGTCGAAGGCAGACTTGTATGCGATGCGTTCCGGCTCAATGTCACGATATTATAGAGTTGCTTGCCTGAGCAGATACGTGTATCTTTGGGATTGACTTTGTTCATATAGAACTTCTTCGCACTGTTGGTGACGATGAATGGCAGTCGCCGTGCGTAGTTATGGTCATGACCGGCAAAAACAATGTCCGCATCTTGCAGAACACGGCGGAACGTAAGGTACACCAAGGGGTTTTGCCGCCCGCTGCTCGCGGAATAGACAGGGTGGTGCATCATCACCACCGTAAAGCGGTCGCCTGCCTCTTGAAGGGCTTTCCTGACCCATGTATTGACTATCGTGTAGTCGGACAGTTTTTGCAGTCCGTTGGTGTCTATGGCGATAAGGCGTAGGTCGGGGAAATCTACATAGAAAGTGGTGCCGAGGAAGCGGTACGGACCGTTTTGGGGCTGCGGAAAAACGGAATACCAGAGATCGGGCAAACGCTTGACTACACCTTTGCGGTACTCGTGATTCCCGGGCGTGCAGACTATCGGAAGTTGCTCGAATAGGGTCCCTTCCAATTCGCTGACTAACTGCTGCTCGTAGTAGAAATACCCGCGCTCGATGAAGTCACCTAACTGCGCATAGAAGTCAAGATGCGGATGACGTTGTGCGAGGGCTGCCCAATGTGCACTGTCTATGCCGTTATGGACATCGCCTAAAAGAAGGAACATTAGGGTGTCCGGCTCGTGCAGATCCTGCCACACTACCGAATGGGCACCCTCGTACTTGGCGAAACCGTCCAATGTCTCCTCGCCGAAGGTATGGAACCTGTAGGCTATCGTGTCTCCTTCCCAGAGCGGCTCTTCGGGATTGGCAAACCACGCCTTCCAACGGACGACACACAACACAATGCCGCCCGTCAGAAGAAGCAGAAGGATAATGTATGCTGCTTTAAGCGATTTGCTCATCGAAAGCTCTCGGTGTTCAAGTTAGAAAGGCAGGTCTTCTCCTTCGTCTTGACCGCCCACCATATCAAAGGGGGCTTTGTTCGCTGTATCGGGATTAGCCATTGGCGACGGCGTAGCAGGAGCGGCGGCTACGGGGGCTGCCACCGATGCGGCTACAGGATCCGGAGCGGCTTGGGACAGCATATTGCCCTGCTGAACACGCCATGCACGGATAGATGTGTACCATCTCCCGTTATACTCGCGGCTCTCTATGTCGAAAGACACGGTCACCACGTCGTCCACGTTGCAGGGATTGTTCTTTATGCGGTCTTCACCGAATATCTCGAAGCACACTTTTCTTGGGTATTGTTCTTGTGTCTCAAGGACGTACGACTGCGATTTCCACGGGTTGCCCGTCTTGCTGATGCCTTCTTGCAGAGGAAGGACTTGTATGATTTTACCTACTATATCCATAATCTCAGTAATTGATTGTTATCTTCTTATCCGTTGATGGCAGCCACACCCGGCAGGATCTTGCCTTCTATGGCTTCCAATAGTGCACCGCCGCCGGTCGAGATGTAGCTCACTTGATCGGCAAGGTGCAACTTGTTGATGCACGCCACGCTGTCTCCGCCGCCTATCAGACTGTACGCACCGTTGGATGTTGCTTTGGCTATCGAATGGGCTATGGCTTCCGAACCCTTCGCAAACTTGTCCATCTCGAACACCCCTGCAGGGCCGTTCCACAATATAGTCTTGGCGGACTCTATATACTTGGCAAAGAGTACGCAGCTGTCGGGGCCGATATCCATACCCATCCAATTGTCGGGAATGGCGTTGGAGGGGCATACTTGTGTGTTGGCGTCTTCCGCAAAGCGGTCTGCCACTACGGTATCGCTGGCGAGAACTAATTGAACGCCTTTCTGTTTGGCTTGGTCTAATATGTCAAGGGCTAACTGGAGTTGCTCGTCCTCGCAGATGGAGGTGCCTATCTGCCCGCCCATTGCCTTCACGAATGTGTAGGTCATGCCGCCGCAGATAATCAGGTTGTCCACTTTGTTCAGCAGGTTGGTGATGATGCCTATCTTGGTGCTCACTTTCGACCCGCCCATAATGGCGGTGAACGGACGGCGGATATTGTTCAGCACGTTCTCAACGGCTTGAACCTCTTTCTCCATCAGCAGACCCAGCATCTTGTTGTCGGCGTCGAAATAGTCGGCAATTACGGCGGTGGAAGCGTGCTTGCGGTGAGCCGTTCCGAATGCGTCGTTCACGTAGCAGTCGGCATACGATGCAAGAGTCTTGGCAAACTCTTTCTGTGCACTTTTCATCGCTTTCTTGGCGTCTTCGTAGGCGGGGTCGGCTTTGTCTATGCCTACGGGCTTGCCCTCTTCTTCGGGGTAGAAACGCAGGTTCTCAAGCAGAAGCACTTCGCCGGCTTTGAGGGCTGCGGCTTGGGCTTGGGCTTTGGCGCAGTCCGGAGCGAACTGTACGGGACGGCCGAGGGCTTGGCTCAGGTTCGGGATAATCTGTTTGAGACTCAGCTTCTCTGACACTTTGCCTTTCGGTTTGCCCATGTGGGACATCAGTATGAGCGAACCGCCGTCATTGAGTATCTTTTGCAGGGTGGGCAATGCACCGCGTATGCGCGTGTCGTCGGTTATCTGTCCTTGTTCGTCAAGAGGCACATTGAAATCCACGCGCACAATCGCTCTCTTGCCTTGAAATTGATAGTTGTTGATTGTCATAGTTGTATAGGTTTATATGTATTTTGTATTCGTCTTATGTATTCGTCTTATTCTCTCCAATCCCCCGTCTTCTCCTTCCATTCCGCCCTTCTTCTCCTTCCAATCCCCCCGTCTTCTCCTCCGAATTCCACC
This sequence comes from uncultured Bacteroidales bacterium, assembly GCA_902785805.1. GTDB lineage: Bacteria > Bacteroidota > Bacteroidia > Bacteroidales > Paludibacteraceae > Colicola. The sequence continues at coordinate 9,962 of CADAAF010000060.1, forward strand.
GTCTTCTTCTCCCGATCCACCCGTCTTCTCTTCCGAAAATCGCGGCAAAGGTAATTTTATTTCTTGGATAATGCAACATCTCGCAAAAAAAGATTCTTTTTCCTCTCCATTTCCCCCCGCTTTCCCCTGCATTTTCCCCCGCTTTCCCCTGCATATCCCCCCGCTTTCCCCTGCATATCCCTCCGCTTTTCTCCCACTTCCCCTCCCGTTTTCCTCTCCATATCCCCTCATTTTCCTCCCCCATTTCCCCCTAATATCCCCCCACCATCTCCCTATCTATTCCATAGGTCGCCCATAGGTCACCCATAGGTCGCCCATAGGTCACCCATAAGTCACCCATAGGTCGCCCATAAGTCGCCCATAAGTCAAAGCAACTCTCACAATACTCTCGAAGTACTCTCGCAGTATTCTCACCATCCTCTCGCAATAGTAATGGATTCCGAGGCAAATACAGCAAAGTGCTCATCAGAAAGTTTAATCGCAATCACAAGGAAAGCGAAAAAGAAAGAAAAATGCAAAAAAATATAGACGTATACAAATCGTAGCGAAAAAAGCATTACCTTTGCGGTCGAATTTATGGAGATAAAAGGAATATAGACACCGTCCCTCTCCAAGACATTAAATTGGAGCCAGCGCAAAGTGTTGCGCAGACATATTGAACAGGCGTTTACACGTTTGTAATCTGATGCTAGAAATGTAGGAAGTTTCAGTGGTTCGGAAAGCAAGTAAGTAGATGCTCACGAGTGTACAACTCGCCCACACTATTAGAGTTTATGTTTTTACTATCTGATAACTAAGGCAATTCCTACTGACTTGAGATCAGTTATGCGCGTTTTTGTTGTTTGCATTATACAAATAATAACAATATGAATATAACAGAAAAATTCTCCCTCCACGACTTAGTGTCGTTGTTACTTCCAAGCTCTTTGGTAGTGTATTGTGTAACATCATTGCCTTGTTGTACAAGAATGAAGTTTTTGGACACCTTTTCAAGCAATACTTTAACAGCGTCACTTCAAGTTCTTTTACTTATAGCAATACTCCTACTGATAGGACTGACTTTGAAAAGTATAGCAAGCCTTTTCTTCCGTAATCGTTTAACTGGTAATTATATGATAAGTTACGCATGGAAAGAGTATCGAGACAGTCCTGTCTGCAAAAGTAAACAGGAAGATGTAGCGATGACTGCATCAGAATATAATACTCGCTATTACTATGCTCGTCAAAATGCCTATTGTGAACATATTGAGATTTTAGAATCCCATGTGTCTTTCTTAACAACATGGGCTGTTGCTTCTGCTATTTCTCTTATTCCGGCGATTGTTTCATGTTGCTGTTGCTGCTGTTCTTGCTGCTGTTGCACAATCTGCCTCTTAGCAATTGGCATACTTGTAGCAATTGTTCTGGCTTTTGCATTGCAACACAAAATAATTAAATTAGTCTTTGAGGACTATGATTATCTGAAATCTAAATCTAATGATAAACAAATTTAAATAACAAAGAAAATGAAAACAAAAATTTTTATTCTTTCCTTTGCGCTGGTAGCAGGTATAGGAAAATTATTCGCCTATGATGTGCTGATAGGCGGTTTGTGTTATAATTTGGATGCTACAAAAAAAATTGCAGAAGTGACGCATGATGGTTCCACCTATTCTTCGTTAGATAATATTATTATTCCCTCTTCTATTTTCTATGATTTTTCTTACGATGTCGTAAGCATCGGAGACTATGCTTTCTCTGGTTGCAGCAGTTTGACCTCCATAACCATTCCCAACAGCGTCACAAGCATTGGACAACATGCTTTCCATAATTGCACCGGTTTGACCTCCATAACCATTGGCAACAGCGTCACAAGCATTG
>CADAAF010000061.1 GCA_902785805.1 uncultured Bacteroidales bacterium
GACGTACCTTTGCTGCACAATGCAAATGAGACGGAAAATACGGAGGCTGTCCTACATAGTGCTGCCGCTTGTTTGGGCGGCGGTTGTATGTATGTCATGTGTGACGGCGAAGGACGATGAGCAGCAGGTGACGGAGGCATGCGCCGTCCTCCGCACTGCCGACAGCCTGCGCGCACAGGGGGTACTGATTGACGACAGTATAGCCCTTGCCCGTGCCGTCACTGCTCTCGGCAGTCACCAACGCAGCCATGCCGACGACTACGTGCGCACATGCTATTACTACGGACGCCTGCTCCGCAAACGGAACAACCAAACCGCCGCCATGCAGACATTCATCAACGCTATACACACGGAAACCACGAGACACGACATCAAGGGAAGAGTGTACAGTAACATGGGGGCACTGTGTCATATTGCAGAAGATTTTGAGATGTCACGCAAAATGTATCGCCTTTCATCCGAACAGTTCATGACAGCTCGGGACACAACAGCATATTATTATGCCTTGAATGACATGGCTTTCGAGTTGGCGGAACAGAAAAAGAAAACGGAAACGCTGGCTCTGCTCGGAGATATAGAAACCGGATGTACCGATGATGACGTTTTATGCCTGATAGCAATGACCAAAGCTGTACTTTACCGCAACTTCGAGCAATACGATTCTGCCATATATTACGCAGGCAGAGAACTGCTATGTCGTCCGAACGAACGCATGGGGCTGATGGTGAAAGCACAGTCTTTCTCTCTGCTCGGTATGAAAGATTCCGCCGTTTTTTATGCGCGAAAAGTTACAGAACATTCTCCGACATGGTCGGAACAGACTAATGCCTATTACATATTGTCGAACGATGACGAGACGCTGAGCAAGGAGGAGGCACTGAAGATAGCATCCGACAGAGCGGATGCGCAAAAAATGTTGGAAACACAAAGAAGCAGACTGGCGCAGGCGGTGATGCTGCTACAGCAGGATATGGACAGAAAACCCTATTTTGTAGATCATATTTACCTGCTTCTCATCCTGTTCATCTTCGTAGCCGGGGGGCTTGTTGCTGTTATTATTGTAAAGAAAAAACATACAAAATCAATCAAAGATATAGAAAAACAACGTTTGCAACTTAAAGAAGACCAACAAATCATAATCTCGCAAAACTCACGAATAAAAGAAAAATCGGAACGCCTGAAGAACGAATACAACGAACATATAAACGGTATTATACAAGAACTGGAACAGAACATAAACGCCCTGATGCAATCAGAAAACTGGCAAAAAGAAACAGAGTGGGATAATTATGACAGATTCTGCGAGACGGTGAACAGGAATTTCTTTATGATTGCCAACAAACTGAAGGCAAAGAAAGTATTATGCGAGAAGGAAATACGATTATGTATATTGGTTATGACAGGGTGTTTTAACAGCAGGCAGATTGCAAGTCTGATTTGTTATGCAGAAAGCGGAATCAGAAACTACAAACAACACATTGCAAAAAAACTGGGTATAAAATCCAAAGATTTGCGCACATATCTGCTTTCTTTGGCAGTAGGAGAGCCTTTTCTTGATACGAAAGACGAAAATATCCACACCCAAAAAGAAGCAAACGGCTGATTTGTAGCGCGTTTGCGACTTTCAAATATCCACACTAATTTTTAGTTAAACATTTGTTTTGCCGTATTTTTGCCGTGCGGTTTCGGTGGTTATTATCTATTGATAACTGCACCGGATGCCTTTTTGTAAAACAAAAAACAAATTAACATGAAAAACAAAATTTTTATCTTGCTTGCTATGCTGATAGCAATGCCAATCCTGTTTGCCGATCCGGTAATCAATGAAGTGGAAATCGAACTTATGGAAGTTGCAGGCTTTCTGCCCGGTGACAATCCGCTGGATGATCCGCTTTTAGGAGGTGATACTCCGACACGTCCCAATGAAATCCGTGCCACGATTGCGGGAAGTCTGCTCTCTGTCACAGCCGACAACAGCAATCTTACGCGCGTCATCGTGCGCAACAGCGCGGGTAACATTGTGCTGAACAGGCAGTTTGTAGGAGGCACAATGGAGCAACTCGGCACCACAGGCAACCACTCCATCGAAATCCAGAACGGAGGTATGACCCTCGTCGGAATGTTCAGCGCATTCTGATACACTCTGCACCCTAAGTCCTCTCCCGCACATACACGTGCGGGGGAGGACTAACCTTTAATCTTTTTATTAACTATCAAAAAACTAACTACTATGAAACAAATCATTCTCTTAATGATGCTCTTGGCATCTGTGTGTTTGCAGGCAAAGCAAACTGTGTTAACGACGTATTTCAGTGTGGAATGTGAGGCGCAATGGGGGACGGATACGATTATGATAGAAGACGATAACACCATTACTTACACCATTACGCTTCAAAATGCGCTTGGTGACTATGTGCGTTGGAACGCCTACGGCGACATCGTGCTGACCAACCAAACGGCAACGTCAGCAACGTTTTATTCCAAAGGACCTGCCAAAGGGCGTATCTCATACATCTATGACCCTGCCTCTGACGACCCGTGTCAATTTACGCGCAATGCCTTCATTGATATATACAAGCATTTTGATGCGGAAGAGAAATATGGTCTGACCATAGTCGGACCTGATTGCATCGCAGACGGCGATTCCGTGGTGTATTCGATTAAGCCGATTCTGACCACGAGTGTCAATAGCGGGATAGGTATTGACCTCTACAACTGGAACATCTTTGATGCTACATCTGCTCCATACGTGCAGAACGTGTCATACGTTTCGGGCGACAGCAGTTCGGTCACGTTCAAGGCGGGTACGATGACAGGACGTGATTCCATTACCGTCCGTGTCGGTCTGGCGAACGAGGAATATCGATTGGTAAAGCATCTCGGCAAAAAAGTTCCAAAGCCGTTAGTTGATCCTATCTGTATTGTACAAGGGCAACGAAACGTTCAGATGCAAGTTACTAATCCATTAAGCAACGTCACATACGAATGGAGTTGTAGTGATGATATGTGGCAAATAGATGTGGATCCGAATAATTCTGCGATAGCCTATATTTCACCTAACGACATTGCTTCTGCCAACATTATTGTTACGGCGTACTATACAGGGAGCGAGGAATGCGGGTCGGACGTAACTATCGTTAAAGTAGATAGAAAATGGCTCGACAATGCATATATTGACACGGTAACAAATTATCCTTATGCATATAATACCACTTACGAGTTCAATTTAATAGGTGGGGCAGGTGGAGAATTAACATGGATAAACCCTGCCGGTTGGGAAAAAGTTTCGTCAAGCAGCCTTAACTATAAGATGAAGCCTGTAAATGCCGCTAAGTTACAATTGGTTGACACACTATACGTGACAGCAGAGAGTCTGTGTGCCATTGAATCTCAAGTAGCAAAAATTCCAATTTATATGAAGCCTGCCAAGGTATTAAGTATTGGTACGACATCGTGCTTAGCTGCGGACGTACCGCATACGTTTACGATTGACGAATTGGAAACAGGACCTGTATCTACTGCTTACGAGTGGAAAATCTACAAAGGGAACACGCTATATGACACACAGGTAGGTATCAATACGTTCACGACCACTCTTACTTCCGATATGACGCGTATTGATGTTCGCCCGATAGGGGCAACCAATAATAACACCACATACTACGGTGAAACGACACAATTTCCTATCACATTTAGTCCGATTACACCGACTTCTATCGAATTGTCAAAAGAGTGCATAGCCTTTAATATGCCGGATGAGGTAACGCTCACGCTGACAGGTACAGCATCGACTCAATCGTATGAATGGGAAGTTCCTGCGAATTTGGATACCATCAATTTGGATAGCCGAAAGACGTCCATAAAAATATTTACTGATGGACGGGACACGACATACACCATCAAAGCTTGGGCGGCTGATGACGGTACATGTGGCAGTTCGGATACGGTTAGAACTAACGTAAGCATTGTTGAAATGCCAGCACGCATTGACCCATTCCCATCATTTGGCACCGCTTTTTATATGAATACGGCATCGACAGGATACTTTAACGCCAGTTCCTATCAATGGAAATTTTATATAAATGGCGAAGAACATCCGGAATTTGTTACACAAGGCAGCAATGGAATAATGCTAACCTTTCCACCTGAAAGTAATTTGCCATCATTAGGAGATCAAGCATGGAGCGATACATATACGATATTATGCATAGTAGTATTACCCGATCATTGTAAAGGACTTTTCAAGTATGGTGCGCCTCTTGATATATCAAACATCAATCTAAATAATACATCGCCGTCTATGCAACCTGAGCGCAGAGAAAATCTTAACAAGAAACTACAAATATATCCCAATCCTACCAATGAGAATCTCACCATTGATTTGATAGGAAAAACGCAGCATCGGTCAGAGTTGTTAATTGTTGATATGAAAGGACAACTTGTCTATTCACAATCCAATTTTGAATTAGGAGAAGTATTCGATGTTTCAGTCTTACCGTCGGGTCAATACATAGTTTGCATTCGTCAAGAAAAGAATCAATATGTAGAATCATTTATCAAACACTAAATTCTCGTAATAATGAAACGCATACTGATTATTCTTATCAGCCTTTGCGCCTGCTTTGCAGGTGCAAAGGCTTGGGATTTTGGAGAGCCTACAGTAAAAGGGGACACTATTTATTATACTATTCTAAATGACACAACGGTATTTTTTGACGTTCACAATGGACATTATAAATCATTTTCAGAAGGACGATATCCAACAGACACATTAGTACTCCCCGAAAAAGTTACACATAACGGACATACATATAATGTTACGGTCAACACATCAGCAGACAATCACGTCGTTGTCAATCTATATTCTGCGACAAAAGCGGATCCAGAATTTTTGTATATCCCTAAAACGCTTTTCCATCAAGGATTAAACAGACGTTTTTCAGATAAAGCTTTCATTCTTCCCGGCTTTGAATCAACGCAAGATAGATTTCAGGGATATATTGTGGATAAGAATCATTCCTCTATTACATCTGAAGACGGGATGATTTTAACAAATAATCGCGATACATTACTATTATTTCCCACAGGGAGAAGAGGAACTTATCAAATGCCGAAATGCATCAAGCATTATGACGATTACTGCATGATGGTTACGGCATTAGATACCCTTTTATTGCCGGAAGATATGGATCTTACATTTGGGTACACTTTTCTTCTTCAAGCAAAAAATATGAAATCTTTCCGTTATCCGAATGCTGTTACACGTCTTGATTATGGAATTGGAATATATGGTGCTAAATTAGAGGAAATTATTTTAGGATCAGGATTAACTTATATTTATACCTTAGACCTTACTGCACAAGCATTATTTTGTCTTGCTGTTATTCCACCTGAAATCAAAAATATCGATTACTCCTCCTTAAGAGTTAAAGATAAAACGTTATTTGTTCCTCGCAAAAGCATAGGTTTGTATAGGCAAGCAAACGGTTGGAAAGACTTTTCAGCCATTGAACCCATCGAGCCGCCTGTTGTGGCGGGCGTAAACGAAGCGGAAATCAGTTGGGTCACCAATGCGGAAGCCTCATCCTATACGCTCACTATCTACCTTGACGAGGCACAGACCAAACGGTTGGTAACTCTCTCTTTTGACGACCGCGGCTACCTGACCAAGATGGACTTTAATCCCGACGTATTCAAAGCCCCTCACCGTATGCCGCAAGAGGTTAATCAACTGCAAGAAGAGGACTATCCCGAATTTAACAAGTATCTGACCTTCACCGTTACGGGACTGACGGCTCATACCAAGTATTACTTCGTCCGCCAAACGCTTAATGCAATGAGCGAAGTGATAGACGAGGAGACCGGCTCTTTCGAGACCTTGCCTGACGGTGCGCCCACGGGTGTCAATCCGCTGCTGTTTGAACCACGACCGCAGAAGACCTTTGAGAACGGTATGCTCATCATCAACCACAACGGCAACAGGTACAATGTAAGCGGTGCCAAAGCCGAATAAAAACTTCTGTTCCTGTTCATTCGTCGTTCATTTCCCGTTCATTTCCCGTTCAAATGCTGTTCAAAAGGTCCCTTAATTGCAGTATTCATCGGGTACGAGGGCGCTTTGATATAACAAAAGAAACTGCCTGACCTCTGCAAAGGTGAGGCAGTTTCTTTTTGCCCCTTCGAGTTGAGCAACTTGGCAGGGCGACATAAAAAACTCACAAACTTATCTGAAAACTCATCTTCTTATCACGTTGCAAAAGTACGGCGTTCAAAAGGAAGCCACAATCCCAAAAAATAGGGATTTGCAGCAAAAAAATGGTTTTTGTCTCATTTTTTCTTGTCAGGGTATCAAAAAGAAAGTATTTTTGCAGGTCATTTGGTTCTAAAATTCTAACACGATGAAAGCATTAGTTAAAAGAAAGCCCGAATACGGCATCTGGATGGAAGAAGTGCCCATGCCTCAAGTAGGCGTGAACGATGTGTTAATCAAGGTAAAGAAGGCAGCTATCTGCGGTACGGACCTGCATATGTACAAGTGGGACGAATGGTCGCAGCAGCACTGCAACCCGCCGTATATACAGGGTCATGAGTTCGTTGGTGTAGTGGCAGAGATAGGTGACGGTGTACGTAACATCAAGGTTGGTGACCGTGTGACAGCCGAAGGGCATATAGTATGCGGTCAGTGCCGTAACTGCCGTCGCGGTATGGGTCACGTGTGCGAAAACACAGTCAGTGTCGGCATTACCCGTGACGGTGCGTTTGCCGAGTTTGTCAGCATACCCGAGTCGAATATCGTCAAACTGCGTGATGAGATACCCGATGACTTTGCTGCCATAATGGATCCGTTCGGTAATGCGACACATACTGCACTGGCATTCCCGCTGTTGGGTGAGGATGTGCTGATAACAGGTGCAGGTCTGATAGGCACGATGGCAGCAGGTATATGCCGTTACGCAGGTGCCAAGAACATAGTAGTAACCGACTTTAACCCGCTGCGTCTTGACATAGCCAAGCGTATGGGTGCCACGCTGACAGTTGATGGCTCAAAGGGCGAAACGATTCAGGGTGCTATGGAACAACTCGGAATACGCGGATTTGACGTAGGATTAGAGATGTCGGGTGCACCGAGTGCTTTCAACGATATGATTGAGCATATGTACAAAGGTTCGAACATTGCGCAATTAGGTATCCTGCCGTCAGACACGAAAGTGAACTGGAGCGACGTAATCTTCAACGCACTTACTATCAAGGGTATCACAGGAAGACGTATGTGGGAAACATGGTATCAAATGGAGCAGATGATACTTGGCGGATTGGATTTGAGTCCTGTTATCACCCACCGTTTCAAGTTCGATGACTTCCAGAAAGGCTTTGACGTGATGGTTAGCGGTCAGTGCGGCAAGGTGCTGTTGGAGTGGTAATTACCATATAAAAAGTAAAAGGAATTGCTTATCGGAAGTTCGGTAAGCAATTTCTTTTCCGGTGGTATTATTCGGGGAGATTGAAGAGTGTTTTGGCGTTAGCCGTTGTAATGCGGTCTATGTCTTCGGAGGATACCCCATAGACCTCGCCGAGAGCGTCCATTACGTAGGTTATAAAGCGGCTTTCGTTGCGTTTGCCTCGATAGGGAACAGGTGTCATATAGGGTGCGTCCGTTTCCAAGACGAGCCGCTCAAGAGGGATGCCGTGCAGGTGTTCCTTCAGTCGGCAGTTCTTGAAAGTAATCACCCCGCCAATGCCGAGATACAGCCCCATATCCACTATCTGTTGAGCCACCTCGTGACTGCCGCTGAAACAATGCATTACACCGCGAAGCGGGGACTGACTTTCCTTATTGACTTGGCGGATAACGTCCAAGCAGTCCTCCGTTGCCTCCCTACTATGAATCATCACGGGCAGGTGTTTCTGTTGCGCCCATTGGAGCTGGAGGCGGAAAGCGGCTATCTGTTCCTTCTTGAAAGTTACGTCGGTATGGTAGTCCAAACCTATCTCTCCGACAGCAATATAAGGCGATTGGGGGGCAAATAAACGGCTGTGAATAGTATCCAATTGCTCCTGCCAATCGTTGAGGATATTTTCGGGGTGCAGTCCTATGGCAGGCAGCAAGTATCCGTTGCTTCGGTTGCAAACGTCCAGTACGGCATCTATGTTGGCGGCATCCACTCCGGGAACGAGAATGCGTTCCACTCCCGCTGCTTTCTGCACGGAAAGCACGGTCTCAAAGTCGCCTGCATAGACCTCATCGTCCAAATGGCAGTGTGTATCAATCATACGTCAAATGTAAATATATTAAGGAATGTGCGCTGCGACCTTAGTCAGAATGGAACTGTCGCCGTAACTGAGGAAGCGGAAGCCGTGCGAAAGAGCGTATTGGTAGATGGTCTGCCAATCACCTCCCACAAAAGCACTGACCAAAAGGAGCAACGTAGAACGTGGCTGGTGGAAATTAGTAATGAGCTGGTCCACGATACGGAAGGTATATCCCGGGCGAATCATTATTTGTGTTTCGGCGTGCAAGGTGTTTTGATTTGTTTGCTCCAAATAGTCAATCAGGGCATCTATCGCCTGCTCCGCAGGAACGTTGCTGTCAGTGAGGTAGGGTTCAAACTGTTCGACCCGCATGTCGGATGTCTGTCCTTTCAAGACACGCAGTCCTAACCAGTACAGCGACTCCAATGTGCGCATAGATGTCGTTCCGACCGAAACGATATGTCCCAAACGCTGTTTTACCATGCGTAGGGTGGAAACAGGAACGGCTATTATCTCCGTGTGCATAATGTGCTCGTTGGCATCCGCCACTTTGACCGGCTGGAAAGTGCCTGCTCCGACGTGAAGTGTCACTTCCGCCATTTCCAATCCGTCAGCGCGCAGTTGGTCGAGAAGGGCTGTAGTGAAATGCAGTCCTGCCGTAGGAGCCGCCACCGAGCCTTGAATGCGCGAATAGACCGTCTGATAGGTGCGTTTGTCGCTCTCTTCGGTGGCACGGTTAAGATACGGAGGGATAGGCAACTCACCCAAGAGATTGAGAATCTCGGCAAATGACGTGTCGGGAGCATCCCAAGAGAAGCGGATATGATGGGTGTTGCCTTGCGTGGAAATGCGTTCGGCAGACAGGGTATATGTCTTTCCGTCCAACACAAGCGGCAACGAGAGCACACCTTGTTTCCACTTCTTGAGGTTGCCCACCATACACTTCCACGTGCAGCCGGACATACTGCCTAACGACAACTGATAGTCACGCGGGTCAAGCGGTTCGAGGCAGAACACTTCAATCCGCGCACCTGAAGGCTTATGAAAGACTATACGCGCCTGAATAACGCGCGTGTTGTTATAGACCAAAAGCGAATGAGGAGCTATATACCTGCCTATATGGAAAAAGCGGTCTTCCTGAATAGTGCCGTTCTTATAGACGAGCAGTTTGCTGTGGTCACGCTCGGCAAGAGGGTATTTGGCTATACGCTCATCGGGCAGGGGATAGTCAAACCGGTCAATCAATATAGGCTGCATCGGCTGCACCGTTTCTCCTCTTACTTCACAATCAGCGTTTCCAACAGCTCACATTCGCCCTTCGGAACCAGTTGTATGTCCGGCAATCCGGCAGGTACAAGGCATACCTGATGCGCTTTGAGCGTTTCCATTCCACCCTCATAAACGATGTCCGTCTGTCCGCTCAATCCTATATAGACCACAAACGAGTCGTAAGGGGCATAGTCGCGCTGAAGGGGTGAAGAGAAGTGCAACCTATTGGTTGTAAAATGTGAATCGTTGACCACGTTAGCCACAGGGCGTGTGCCTTTTACGTCCACGAGCGGGTGCGGCATAGCGGAATAGTCCAGCACCTGAAGTGCCTGCGGTATATGCAGTTCGCGCAACTTGCCGTCCATACCCGGGCGGTTATAATCGTAGAGACGGAAGGTGATGTCACTGGTTTCCTGAATCTCCACCACCTGTGTCCCTTTGCAGAGCGCGTGAACCGTACCCGCCTTAATAAGAGCCACATCGCCTTTCTTCACAGGCACAGTCTGCATGAGCTGCATAATGGTGTTTTCCGCAAGACTATTTTTCACCTCTTCGGCATTGGTCTGACGGGCAAAACCCAACACGATGGACGCTTCGTCAGTCGCATCGGTTACCACCCACATCTCCGTCTTGCCCAACTGCTCTACATCTCCTTCGGACAGCATGGCAGCCGCCTGCTCGTCATCGGGATGCACCTGGATACTAAGATTATCGTTGGCATCAATGACTTTGAACAGCAGAGGGAACAACATCCCGTACCGGTCATACACTTTGCCGCCGACTAACTCGTCCATATAGACCTCCAGCACTTCGCCTAACGAATTGCCTTTCAGAAAACCATTGTCAACAACCGACTGCTCATCACCGTAGCCGGACAGCAACCATACTTCCCTGCCCCATACTTTCGGCTTGGTAATGGTCTTAAACAAGAGAGGGTATAACATAATTATGCTGTTGATTATTGTATGCCACGCAGGTGCTTTTCCCAATTCCAAGCGGACAGCAGAATCTGCTCTACCGGTGTGTCGGCACGCCAACCGAGTATGCGGTTTGCCTTTTCGGGAGACGCCCATACCTGCTCTATGTCCCCTTCACGGCGACCTACAATCTCGTAAGGGATATGTTGTCCCGTAACTTCAATAAAAGTACGCACAATCTCGAGAACCGACAATCCGCGTCCCGTACCCAAGTTGAACACTTCCACGCGTTCGGTATCGGGGCAAGTATATTCAGCGGGTGCCGGCGTAGTGAGCATTCGCTCAACGGCTTTCACGTGTGCGCGCGCCAAGTCCATTACGTAGATATAGTCGCGGATACATGATCCGTCGGGTGTGTTATAGTCATCTCCAAACACCCGCAGTTTATCGCGCAATCCTGCTGCCGTTTGTGTGACGAAAGGCAGCAAGTTGTTGGGTACGCCATTAGGCAGTTCGCCTATCTTGCCGCTCGGGTGCGCTCCGATGGGATTGAAATAGCGCAAAATAGTAGCACGCAGTTCTTTGTGCGCTTTGGCTGCGGCAAAGAGTATATCTTCGTTCACCTGCTTGGTGTGTCCGTAGGGAGACAAAGCCTTCTGTATAGGAGCCGTCTCGTCAACGGGCAGATGGTCCTTGTCGGGCTGCCCATAGACTGTACAGGAAGAAGAAAAGACAATATGGTGCACATTATGAATGAGCATCAGATCCAGCACATTCAGCAGCGAACCTATATTATTGCGGTAGTACATCAGCGGTTTCTCCACTGACTCACCAACAGCCTTGCTTGCCGCGAAATGGATGACAGCGTCAATGGGGGCATACTTCTTCATTACCGCTTCGAGAGCCGCTTTGTCAAGGCAGTCCACCACTTCCAAAGCGGGACGTACACCCGTGATAGCGGCTATGCCGTCCATCACCTCGCGGTTGGAATTACTCAGGTTGTCCACCACGACCACCTCGTAGCCGCTTTCCTGCAAGCATACAACGGTATGCGAACCGATATAGCCTGCCCCTCCTGTAACCAGTATTCGTTTCATAGTCAGAAAAGATGTTGCGGATAAACGCCTTGCTTAATCAGTTGGTTGAGTTGCATAATGACTTGCTCGCGGTCTTCGGCATACGTTACTCCGAACCATTTGGAAGGTGTTTTCAGCACCTTGCAAGTCACTTTGCCGGCGCGGATAAGGTCATTGACCAATGTTGGAATGTAGAACTCCTTTTTCAGTTCCTGTCCGTATGCGGTAAGGAACTGCTTGAAGGCTTCTTCGGTATAGGTGAAATAGTCCGGCGT
>CADAAF010000062.1 GCA_902785805.1 uncultured Bacteroidales bacterium
GGGAGTGCCCGCTCAATTAGCCGGTTGATACCGTTGCCTACTAATCGGGGGTACTCATCTGCCGTGTGAGTGGGGAGTCCGCATCGGGATAAAGCATAGTTGCAAGCCACTCCGAGGTCGGCTATCGTATTGAGCAACGTGCCGTCTAAATCAAAAATAACAATTTGTTTCACAGTCTGCTGTCGCTATTCGGTTTCGTTCGGTTGGTAGGGTGCTATGTCGGCAGGCGCAATAAATTGTATTGCGTTGTGGATGCAACTGATGGTACATGAACCTGTAAAATGTTGCAAAATCCCGTCAGCTTCTATCATCAGGTGCTGGTCGGTAGTTATCTGTATGTGCTTGCCCTTCAGACTATGTACGAAGTCTATTTGTGTCAGATGACCGTTAAACAAATGGGGTAGGGCTTGTACAATTCTTTTCAGGGTGGGTTTTTCGACAAACATCCCGTTCAGTATGCCGTCTCTCGGGTCGGCGGTAGGGTTCTGTCGTATGCCGCCTCCCGAATAGGGTCCATTCCCGATACTCATTGTGTATAGTCCGCTATCTAATAGTGGCTTGTCGTCCACGGAAAGGGTCATAGGGATAGGTTGCTGTCTGCCTAACGCACGGAAAAGTCCGAAGAGGTAATTGACGTGGTGAGACCCGATATAAGGTTTCAAGCGGTCGGCATACAAGCAAGTGAGAGGATCGACACCAAAGCCTAACGAATTGACGAAATAGCGACGGTGTACATCGTCATTACGCTTGAACGTGACGCAGCCGACATCAATAAGGTGGGGGTGACCTGTAAGAAAATGGTCAATGGCTTGTCGGTAATTGCGGGTAAGATGCCAGAAACGTCCGAAGTCGTTCCCCGTACCTCTGGGCATAATACCTATTTGAACTTGTTGTCGTTCGGCTTCTGACAGACGGGCGCACATAATGCCGTTGATACTCTCGCTTAATGTGCCGTCTCCGCCAAGGATGAGCAGTCGTCTGCCGCCTTTCTCAACTATGTCACGGGCTATTTCAGTGGCGTGGTTCGCGTAGGCTGTAACGTAGTAACGATAGGCTTCTCTACGCTCTTGCAGCAAGCGGAAAAGGTAGTACCGCTGACGTAATAAGGCGCGCTTACCCGAATACGGATTGATGATGATATGTAGCTCGCTCATACCGTTTGCTCAATGTTCCAGACAAAAGCACGAACTCCTACTTCGGGGTTGGACGGGGTTCACCGCCGTTCGTACCTCTGCCTTGCACCTCTTCGAATAAGGTAAATCCGTTGATTTTCAGTACATCGAGCATATATTCTACGCGCTCCGTATTGGCTTGGTTATAGATAATCATTACTGCTTTCATACTACTCGTTTGTTTTGGGTTTGTTATGTACCCGTAGGTTCATAAAAATGAATTTCTTACGCAGAGCCTCTTTCTTGTCTCTTTCTCCGTGACGGGACATCGCGCCGTAGAGTACAGGAACAATGAGCAGGGTCAGGAACGTGGAGACTGTCAGACCGCCGATAACGACTATACCCAACGGTTGCCACATCTCTGCACCTTCGCCACTGCTTATTGCCATAGGAATCATACCGAGCACGGTCGTAAATGCGGTCATCAGTACGGGACGCAAACGGCTGCGACCGGACAACTGAATAGCCTCGTTGAGTTCGTACCCGCGTTCACGCATAAGGTTGATATAGTCAACCAATACGATACCGTTCTTAACAACGATACCTACCAGCAATACAAGTCCTAAAGCACCTATCATATCCAATGAGCGACCGGTCAGCCATAACGCTGCAATAACACCCGACAAGGCAAACGGAACGGTAAACATAATGATGGCAGGTTTGGCAAGAGACTCAAACTGGGATGCCATCACTATATAAACCAGTATGATGATAAGCAAGCCTAACAGAATCATATCGGAGAACGTATCTTGTTGTGTCTCGTAGTTACCACCGATGTGCGTGGAGTAGCCAACAGGAATATCTAATTGAGGAATCACTTCCGCCTCAATGGCTTGTGCCAATTCGCCCAACGTGGTGTTGTAGGGAGTGGCCTTGATGGTAACAATACGCTGACGCGCCTTGCGCTCAATGGTAGGAGGTGCCCAATATTCACCCACGTCTGCCACTTCGCTCAATTTGACGCTCTTACCCATAGCGGTAGGAATCGACAGGTTCATCACATCCGTGATAGAATTACGATCCTCTTCCATTAGTCTTACCACGATGTCATACTCTGAACCATCGTCTTTAAGATAGCCGCATGACATACCTGCCACGCGATTGCGCAGATAGGTAGATATAGTTGCAGAACTTAAGCCCAAGCGTGAAGCTTTCTCTTTGTTAACTGTAATCTTGATGTCGGGGCGGTCGTCTTCGCGCGAGATATTTACGTCACGCGCACCGGGAAGTTGCAGAATAAGCTGGCGGCACTGCTCTGCCAATTGACTCGTCTTGTCGAAATCGTAGCCGTAGAGTTCCAAGTCCACCGTATTGCCGCCGCCCGGACCACCGGAAGATACACCGCACTGGTATTCCGTAATTTCCGGATAAGTAGCCATCTCTTTGCGCAGGATCTCGGCTATGGTCCAAATGTCGCGGTCGCGCTCCCATTTCTTGGGCAAACGAACCGTCATCTGAATCTTGTTGTTCATTGTGGAGGAGAACAACGCCGCTATGGACGCATCATCGTTGGAACCTGCTGATGTGTTAATCAGTTGAATCTCGGGAACTAATTCTACAAATCGTGCTTCCAGACGACGGGCAGTCTTAAGCGTCTCCTCTATGCGTGTGCCGCGTTGTAACTTGACAATCACGCTGAGTCGACCGTTATCCTGCTGTTGCATAAAGTCGGTACCAATCTTGCCCGTGAATACCGGCAGGAGTGATGCTGCGAAGATTCCCAACAGAGCCAGCAGGGTGACGGTTTTGTGACGGAGACACCATCCCAAAGTCTTGGCGTAATACTCGTCTATCACATCTAAAGCGCGCACCACCGTACGGTCGTACCAACTTGTCTTACCCACCTCATCATCTATCAGATTGCCGTTGGAGTCAACGTGTACTTTCTTGGGCTTGAGCAGTTTGGAACAAAGCATAGGTGTGAGCGTGATGGCAACTACGGTTGATGTGCAGCATACTACGGTCACTATCCAGCCTAATTCGTGGAACATAATACCTGCCATACCATTGAGCATAGTCAGCGGCACGAACACCGCCACAAGTACCAATGTGGTAGCTATTACGCTGACCCATACCTCGTTCGTGGCATAGATGGCAGCCTCGTGCGGATCTTCGCCGCGCTCCACGTGACGGGTAATATTCTCCAATACCACAATCGCATCATCCACCACCATACCGATGGCTATTGTCAGTGAACACAGCGAGATAATGTTAATCGATGAGTCTGCCACACCCAAATAAATGAAGGCTACGATAAGGGCAATAGGAATGGTGATTCCTATGATAAATGTTGCACGCCACTTGCCGAGGAAGAACAATACCACCAGCACCACAAACAGCAAGGCGTACAACACCGACTCTTCCAGCGAGTTGATACTGTTCTGTATGTTTTCCGATGAATCGTAAATCTTTTCAATCTTCACGTCGGTAGGCAACTGTTTCTGTATCTTTGCCAATTCAGCACGTACATCGCGGCATACCTGTACCGTGTTCGCTCCCGTTTGTTTGGCAATCACCAGTCGGACGGCTTCTCTACCATTCGTCTTCTCATCCAAGGAGAGGTCTTTGATGGTATCTTTGACGGTGGCTATATCGCGGATAAAAACCTGTTGTCCGAGAGGGGTCATCGTAACCATCAGATTGGCAATTTCGGATGACTCAATATATTCCGAACGAACCTGCATCTGATACTGCTCTTGCGGCATCTTGATTGTACCTGACGAGAGGTTTAGGTTATTGGCACTGACAACTTGTCCTACTTGCTCCAATGTCAGTCCGTAGGCATCTAATTTCTGCTGGTCAATATTGATATACACGTACCTGTCCGGCGCACCCGACAAAGAAATATTACCTATTCCGTCAATATGGTTGAGTTGTGGAACAACCTCATCGTTCAGTATCTTGTCCAATCCGGCGTAGGTCTCGTCGGCGGTAATGGAGTACTGACAAATAGGCATTGACGAAGTGGATAGTTTGAAAATGACGGGTTTAGCGCAGTTGTCCGGCAGGTTGTTGGCTGCCATATCCACGAACGAGCGCACATCGTTCACAGCCTCGTCCATATTGCTACCCCATTCCAGTTCAAGCGTCACAACTGATATATTGTCTTTCGACTGGGACGTAATGTGCTTGAGGTGATCCACCGAAGTAAGAGCGTTCTCCATTATCTTGGTCACGTTGGTCTCCATTTCCGAGGCAGATGCACCCGGGTAGGTGGTCATAACCGTTATATAAGGGGGGTCCATCTCCGGGAACTGGTCGATAGGCAGTTTCAAGAAACTATACACGCCGATGATTATCACCGCTACGAAGATGAGGACGGTGGTTACCGGCTTTTGGATTGCTGATTTATAAATTGCCATATTAGTTCAAGAAATAACGAATGATACAATCCTTAAATCTTTATATCACTCAACAATATTCAGTTTCACGCCGTCCACTAACTTGTGTTGTCCGGTAACAACCATCTCTACACCTTCTACTATTTCGGGTGCGATGATTTCTACATCCTGGTCAAAGCGTTGTCCCAAGGTGACGCTCACGCGCTTGGCAAAGCCGTTGTTGTTGAGGAAGACGTAGCGGTCATTGGCTCCTACTAATTTCTCTACAGCCTGATAGGGAACCACAATCGCTTGCTCTGTACCCAAACCGATAGTAGTCGTAACGTACATACCGGGACGGAGCAGGTTCTTGTCGTTAGGAATACGTATTTTTACTTGGAACGTGTGCGAGGAAGCATCTATAGTCGGGTAAACCACTTCAACGGTGGCGTTGAATACTTGGCCGGGATAAATCTCGCTTGTCAGCGTCAGAGCCATACCTTCTTTCACGCGTGGGAAGTACTTTTCAGGAATGGCTACCAGTGCTTTCAGTTTGTTGATTTGCGTCAGCACTACGATAGGCTGGCCTGCATACAACTCGCCGTCCTCATAGTTCTTCGCGGAAATAACTCCGCTGAAAGGTGCTTTGACAAACGTGTTCTGCTCAAGGAAGAGCAGGTTAGCTTTGGTTTGGTCGTAACTCAATTTGGTCTGGTCGTAGGTCTGTTGGCTGATAGAACCTGTTTCAATGAGGGCGTTCATGCGTTGCATCTGTATGTCAAGATTGCCCATCGCTATCTTGGTGGTGTTGTATTGTGTCTGATCCATTCGCACCAATATATCTCCGGCCTGTTTTTTATCTCCTACTTCCACGTAGATATGTTCTATTCTGCCGGTTACGGAAGGAGCAATGTTGACGGTCTCGTAGCCTTGGAGATTAGTCGAAATATCTAACGAGCGTTCAATGGTGCGCGGAGCAAGTTTCATTACCGAAACTACTTCCACCCGTTCTTTCTCTTCCGTTTTTACTGCTTTCTGTTGGGTCTTTTGGCTGCATGCCACCAATGTTAGGGCGGCTGCAAGGATGATACATACTTTATTCATAGGTACTATTTGTTATTCAAAAATTCGTCTAATTCCACTTGTGCTTTAACGAGGTTGAGAACTGCGTTCACGTAACTGGATTGTGCGGTAATCAGGTCGTTAGACGCATTGGTCAGTTCGAGGTTGGAGGCTGCACCCCAATCGTATTTGTGGGTCATTTGGGCGAATACCCTTTGGGTAACGTCAATATTCTCTTTCTCTGTGAGATAAGTCTCATAGGCGTTGGCTAATGTATATCGCAGGTTGCGGTACTGGATACCGAGGTTGTCGGTTGTCTCGTCCAGCGTGTTCTGTGCTTCTTGCAGTGCAAGGCGTTTCTCTACTACGGCGGCTGTACGCTTGCCGCTTGAGAACAACGGCATACGCAGAGTCACTTGCAGCAAGTTGGGAGGTGTCATACGCATACCGCCTTCCTGAAAATAGTGCTGGTAAGTATATTGGTATGCGAGGCTCAAAGTAGGGCCGTATGCCCACGCCGCCATATCCACGTTCCTTTTCGCTAATTCAACGTTCTTCTGAAGCAGACGGTAGTTGTGGTTATTGTCAATTTGGAAGGGGGATAGCAGGGAGGACAGTATCTCGTCGGCGTTAAGCAATTGGTCAAGCGTGTTGGTCAGTATCAATTGCTTCTTCGCATCGATATCAAGAAGAACGCTCAAAGCATCGTAGGCGACCTGCAGGTTGCGGCGGTTGGCGGTCAAGTTGTTCTGTAGCTGGTTGACGCGTACGCGTAGCTGGTCGGCTTGTGTCTGTTCCACTACGCCCACGTCTGCCATTGACTGCGTTTGTGTTGCCAGTTTCTGTACGTTCTTCAGGCTGCTGTCCATCAGTTGGATGATGTCTTCGAGTGCCAGTACGCTCATGTAGCTTTGTGTAACGCTGGCGCGCAGTTCGTCTTCCGTCTTTTCGCGGCTGATGTCCTGCATCTCGATGGCTATGTTGTTAAGCAGTGCGCCAATCACGCCTTGTCCGTTCACGCCGATGCCTGCTGTCAGGTTGAAGGCGGCAACGTTGGGCATCGTTATCTTCGCTTCCTTACCCATTATTGACATCGTTGCGCTGTAGCCGAGGTAGTCGGTATATGTGCCTGATGCGTCAAGGGTGGGGAGCATCGCAGCGATAGTCTGCCAGCGTTGTGCCCGTGCTTCTTTCACTGCTAACGATGCGTTCTGCAGTGAGCGGTTCTGCCGGATGGCGTAGTCTTGGGCTTCCGCCAACGACAGCGACAGCGTAGAGGTGTATTCGTGCTGCATCGCCTCTTGAATGCGCTCCCTCATGGATGCAGTGGATTGCGGTTGTTGGGCATCTATAGCCAGCGGCGATAGCAAGCAGAAAGCAAGTATGCCGCTCATTATCATTCTGTTTTTCATCATCTTTTGGTTCATAGTTCTCTGTTTCGCACCAAGTGTCGTCCATATCTTCTGATATGGAATCCTTTAAATTATAGCAAAAAGTGTGCCAAACTTGTTTTATTCTTCTGTTTTGAGCATTGTAACGTCCATGTGCGGGAAGGCAAACTCGTACCCGCGCTTCGGCAGTTCCGTGTAGAACACTTCGTTCATCTTGAAATACACATCCCAATAGTCCTGCCCGCGTACCCAAGCGCGTACTGAAAAGGTTATGTCGCTTTCATTGAGTGATTTGAGAAAAACGACCGGAGCCGGTATGCTCTCCATCTTGTAGCCGATGACGGACAACTGGAAGCTCTTCTCGTCGAACTCCTTGTACAGTTCGTTAGTATCGGTATCGGCTTGCAGCACTCGTTTGTCGGCTGCTAACAGTTCGATGATTGTTTTTCTGCATCCTTCGGCATCGCTCCCGTACGCTACGCTGACCGTCCAGTCCACACGGCGCAAAGGGCGTGCGGAGTAGTTGTCAATCGTGCCGTTGGACAGGGCACCGTTGGGCAGGATGATGACGCGGTTGTCCACCGTAAGGATTTTAGTAGCAGTAATGTTCACCTCCATCACCGTGCCGCTTACGCCTTGTGCTTCAATCCAGTCGCCGGCTTTGAACGGCTTGAATACGAGCAGCATAATGCCCCCTGCGAAGTTCTGCACCGTACCCGACAACGCCATACCTATCGCCATACCTCCGGCGGCTAACAACGCTGCCAACGAGGTCGTGTCCACACCCAATGTGCTCACTGTGATAATCACCAGCAGGATTGTCAATGATATGGTCACAGCTGATGTCGTGAACGATGCAATGGTCAGTTCCGTGTTCCTGCGGATAAAAGAGCGTTGAAGCATCTTCCGTATGCGGCTGATGAGCCAGCTGCCTACCATATAGATAAGCAGGGCGGCTAACACTTTCAGCCCGAACATAATCATACTCTCCAATGTATTGTGCCAGAACGTCTCCGGGTCTTGCTGCAACTGCGTCAGCATCGTTTCTGTAGCAATCTTGAGGGAGTCGGTAGGGTTGATTGTCGGTTGCGGTAAATCTATTTGTAGCAACATCTTACTTGCGGTTTAGTATATTTCTACTATATGTCGTTTCATTCTCCGTGTCATTTCGCTGCGTTTGAGCGGCTTGACATCCTGTATCTTGGTTTGTACAGCGCGTTGGGTGGCTCGGATGGCGATGGGGATTTCCATGTTCATCTTCTTGCTGCTTGTCAGTGTTCCGTCCACGTACATGTTTTTCTCTAACGGATACAGATGACCGTCTATGCGCTGGTAGATGCCGTTGATTTGTATCACTATATGCATCTTCTTCAGGCGGAATTTCTCTATCCGTTCTTCTCCCATATTCAGTAGGTTAAGCAGTTGCAGCTGTTCGCCTTTCAGTTTCATGCCGAAGGGGATGTTTATCCACACTTCCATCTGCTGGCTGTAGCGTCTGACGGACAGTGTCTCGCTGTCAAGGATGAAGTGGCGGCTGAACACGGTCTTGTAGATACCTAATATGTCTTTCTTGTCCGTATGGGTCAGTACGGTCTCTCCGTCGTTCTCGCTCTTTACGGTCCATCGGCGCAGTTCGTTGCTTGCTTTGCGCAGGTCGTATCGTGCATCGCCAACTGCCCATAGAGCACGGTGAGCAGTCACGCCCGAGTCAACTGCTGCCGCAAAACGCCGCGTCTCTTTCTTCAGGTCGTCTTGCGACAGAATGGTATCCGCCAACCGGCGGATACCCGGGTCGAAATACCTCTTGCAGAACTGCCCTTGTAGTTGCACGCTGTCGCTGCCGTCTTTGGATGCTTTGGGCAGTGTCACCATGCGTGCAATCATCTGTTCCATACCCCATGCCTCGCCTTGCGAATCCATCTTCACATCGCTCACTACGCGGCATTCGTACGGCTCGCGGCTGAAGTCCGACTCCATCTGCAGGTACACCTGATGGAGCAGGTAAGCCATCTGTTTGCGCTTGTTCTTGTGCTTGGTCTTTTTAGCCGCTATTACGGTCTCTTCCAATGCGATAGGCTGTTCCCGTAATACGATGGTAGCGGTGTCTGTTGCAAACGTCAGCAGAGGGACTATCTGTTTCTCGTAGCCGATAAACGATATAACCACATCCGACTCGGGGCTCTGGCTGCATCGGAAAGAGAACAGCCCGTTGTCGTTGGTAGCTGTACCTGCTTCCGGTTCGGCTACGGGATAGACTGTGGCGAATGAAACCGGCCGTCCCTGCATATCCACCACGCGTCCGCGATATTCCACCCCGTCTTCCGTCTCCGCTCCATGTATCATTGCCCCATAGCATGCCACAAACAGCAGCACGACAGCCGGTAACAGTCGTCTCGTCATTGCCGTCCTTATTCTCCTCATGATGGTAGCAGCCCCGAACGTCATCAAACGGTATAATTTCATAGCGGCGGCAAAAGTACAACAATTTTCCCGATATGCCAACAAATTTATCGGCAACTTTGCAAAGGTAGCGCAAGGGTAGCGCAAAGGTAGCGCAAGGGTAGCCGTTTGCAGGCATAATAAATGGGAAAAACACTTGTCATACGGAAAAAAGGCTGTACCTTTGCCGCGTTGTATAATCAAGGACTCGTTCGGAACAAATCTTAATACACTATGAAGATACTTATTGGTCTGCTTATTATTGCGTTGGGGGCGTTCTGCCAGTCGTCCTCTTACGTGCCAATCAACAAGATTAAATCTTGGTCTTGGGAGAGTTATTGGTTGGTACAGGGTGTGTTTGCGTGGCTGCTGTTTCCTTTCCTCGGAGCGTTGTTGGCAGTGCCGGAAGGACAGTCATTGATGGCGTTGTTCGCATCGGCTGACCCGTTCCACTTGTGGATGACCGTTCTTTTCGGTGTCTTGTGGGGTGTGGGCGGTCTGACATTCGGATTGTCAATGCGTTACCTCGGAGTGGCATTGGGGCAGAGCATATCGTTGGGTACGTGTGCCGCACTTGGCACTATTCTCGGTCCGCTATTGCTGCAAGCCTTTTTCCCTGATATGAACGCTGTGGCATCGCTTACGTCGGGCGTACTTTGGGGTGTGGCTGTCACCTTGTTGGGCATCACTATTATCGGCATAGCGGGCGGGAGGAAAGCGCGTGAAGTGAAGAGCGAAAACTCTACAGTCACCGATTTCAACTTCCCCAAGGGCATACTCATTGCTTTGCTTGCAGGCTGTATGTCAGGCTGTTTCAATGTGGGACTCACTTTCGGTCAGGACATCCATTTTGAGGCAACATCGCCTCTCTTTGCTTCGTTGCCTGCCACGTTGTTGGTGACGCTTGGCGGCTTTCTTACCAACGCTTCCTATTGCCTGTACCAGAACCGGAAGAACCGCACGTTCAGCGACTATGCCAACAAAGCGGTATGGGCTAACAACCTGCTCTTCTGCTGCTTGGCAGGACTACTGTGGTACAGTCAGTTCTTCGGATTGAGTCTCGGCAAAGGGTTCTTGGCGGAAAGCGACACCCTGCTCACCTTCTCGTTCTGTATATTGATGGCGCTTAATGTCACCTTCTCTAATGTATGGGGTATCATTCTCCGCGAGTGGAATGGTGCTTCGCGCAGCACGATAGCCGTATTGGTAATAGGTCTCCTTATACTTATTGTAAGTTCGTTCCTTCCTCAGTTGTTGTAGAAGGACAAGATGGTTCATATTATGGAAAATGTAATACAAAGCATTGCCGAAGTCTGTGGATATATTTGGCAGAAAGGGTGGGGTGAACGTAACGGCGGCAACCTGACCGTCAATCTGACTGAATTCTTTACGTCCGATGTGTTAGCAGGCGAACAGCACCCGTTAGGCGTGACGCTGCCGCACATAGCGGGTCAGTATTTCTATGTCAAAGGTACGCAGAAACGTATGCGTGACTTGGCGCACAAGCCGATGGAGAACGGATGTATCATCCGCATCACGGATGACGGTACGGCTTATAAGGCGGTAGGCGAATATGTTCCGCCAACCAGCGAACTGCCCTCTCATCTGATGGTGCAGGACTATTTGCAGCATACCGGTTCGGCATACAAGGCTACGTTGCACACGCACCCTATCGAACTGGTTGCCTTGAGCCACCATCGCGCGCTCTTGGACGACTCGGTGCGTCCTAACCGCCTGACGCATACTTTGTGGTCAATGATTCCTGAGACACTTGCTTTCGCGCCGCTTGGCATAGGTATCGTCCCGTATCAAGTCCCCGGCTCTGTCGAGTTGGCACAAGAAACGCTCAGCAAGATACGTGACTACGATGTCGTGCTATGGGAGAAACACGGTGTGTTTGCTGTCGGGCAGGATATTATGGATGCTTTCGACCAAGTGGATGTCCTCAACAAGGCTGCGCGCATCTATTTGGATGCCCTGACATATACGGCTGCTCATCCCGATTCCGAACCCGAAGGAATGACTGACAAAGCGATGCAGGATGTGCAGCGCATATTCAATCTTCCCAAACAAAGACCTTGCTGAACGATGAAGAACGCCCTTCCTTATATAGCCGTCATCACGGCGATGCTTATATGGTCGGTTTCGGGAATAGCCGTCAAGGAGGCTTTGACCGTCCTGCCCCCTCTCACGCTGATTGTTATGCGTTTTTCCATCGCGGTCGTACTGATGCTCTGTATTGGTCTGACGGCACGTGCCGTATCGCGCAGCCGTTCGCTCGGACAGCCCGCGAAAAAGGAAAGCGGACTGGCTCTGCAGAGGGTGGAACGCAAAGATTTGCCGCTGTTCCTCTTGGGAGGATTCTTCCAGCCGTTCCTGTATTTCCTTTTGGAAACATTCACCTACGATGCCCTTTCGTCCCCTACCATTGCAGAGGCGTTGCTGTCCACAGCACCGGTGTTCGCACCCGCTTTCGGCATCCTTTTCCTTCGGGAGAAAGTGACATTCAACAACATAGCGGGCATTCTCCTCTCCACGGCGGGTATGCTGATGCTTATCCTTGTGGGAGCCGATTCGTTTGCTATGGGTAATGCGTGGGGGCTGCTTACTGCTTTTCTGGCTGTCTTTTCGGCGTTGCTTTACACGGTTATGCTGAAGCGCATACCTGCTCGCTACAACGCCCTCACCGTTGTTTGCCACATGCAGGCGTTCTCGCTGCTGCTCTTCGTAGTCATCTGGCTCTTCACTGACAAAACGATGCAGACACTTACGCTCAATGCCGTACTTTCCGTCCTTTATCTGGCGGTCTTCTCTTCGGTGGCGGCGTTCATTCTGTTCTGTTACACGGTGCGCAGGATAGGAGTCACGCGGGCAAATGTGTTCAACAACCTGCGTCCCGCTTTCACCGCCATTGCTATGTTCCTCATTTTTGACGAGCATTTGCCGTGGGGCAAACTGGCAGGTATCGTCCTGATTATCATAGGACTCTATATCTGTCAATACGGATCGTTCGCCCGAAGCAGAACTGTCTAATCGAGTTTTCTCTTGTCTGATATTTTATAATCTCGTTATAAACCACTATCTTTGCAGCCTGTAAACAGCAACCCTAACCGAAGGATAACCGATAGATAGCCGAAGGATAACCGATAGATAGTACTTGTCTGACCGAAGGCGCACCGTACTCACACCGTCCTCGAAAGGCATAAAATTGCCCCATGTGAGGTTCTGCTCTCGCGGCTCATATCGCCAACAAGTATCTTCGTCCCCTGCGCAGGGCGTAAGCCGTGCGGAAGAACGGACCCCGATAACCCGAAACAAACCAACACACAGAATATCATGGCAAAAATCAATCCCGCAACCCATCTTGCCGACATTCGAGGCGCACTCCGGCGCGGCGACAAAGTCGTTTATCGTGTCCGTG
>CADAAF010000063.1 GCA_902785805.1 uncultured Bacteroidales bacterium
TCCCCAACCCGCCCTTCCTCCGCATCGTACCTTTGCATGCGAAAAAAAACAGACAGTAAACTGAAATAAACTGAAATTGCATGAGTAAACTGAAAGAAACTGAACGCGCCATTCCCCCCTATCGTATCTTTGCGCAAAATTTCAGTTCCCACGAGCTGTCCGTAACAGTCCATGCTGTTTTGTCCGTTGCGTTCAAATACTATTTGAACATCGGCTCATTTAGAGCCGCTTACAAAGAAAATGCAAAAAAAGTGAAAAAAAGTTGCTTTTCAGGTGATAGATTTTGGCTTTTTTTTGCCTTATATATGGAGGGGTATAATCTTCCCCTGTGACAGCGGAATGCAGCTCTCCGCACACAAAACTGCAAGTGATCTTTGACGTATGAAATAAACAACACAACTCCCTTAATCGCTTTTACTCGGTACAGTTGGAGCAGACAGGGACGGACGACCTATGTTGCAGAACGCTCCTGCGGAAACGCAAAGCATTATCGGATGTCCAGACGGAACGGAAAGAAGTATTGGTTGTCAGCGTACCGAAAGCGTGTTGCCGCGCCTTGTCAAAGCAGCACGGCAGAACCCTTCCGTCGGCATCCATGACGCAGCCCGTAAAGAGGCGGTGGCAACCCCAAGAGAGACGGCGTTTAAGCCGGTACGTACCGTCCTTTTGTCTCTTGTAACGGCTGTAACGCTCGTCGGAGGGCATCAAAGGATGACCCTTTGCGTAGTCATACAACTGTGCCGTCTTGAAGGTCAGACTGTCGGCTCCCCAATCACGGTAGTGCTGCTTGAAAGCCTCCCACTCGTTTTGATTGGAGCGCAGACGAAGGCACTGCAACTCTATCCGTATGCGGCTATGGTTTAGTGTTTTGGCTTGGCGCAAATGTTGAAGAGCAGCATACACTTTTTGCACGTCTCCCCCTTTACGATAGGCCTCGTATGTCGCTTGTGTCAGTCCGTCCATTGACACGATGATTCGGTTGAGACCGGCGCGCACAAGTGCTTCTGCCCGCTCTTCGGCAAGACTCTGCGCATTGGTGCTGACGATGGTATAGAGTCCCTCTTTGCGCGCAAGACGTATCATCTCCGGCAAGTCGTTGCACAATAAGGGTTCGCCCTGAAAATAGAACTGAACCGTATGAACGAAAGGCGACAACTCTTGCAAGAGGTGGCGGAACAAGGGAAGCGGCATCGTCTTCCGGCTGACAGGCTTTTTCTCCGTGTTAGCCATACCTACGGGACATTCCGGGCAACGGAGTTGGCAGAAATTGGCAGGCTCAACCGAAACAAACGTGGGCATGTGCGTAAACCGCACTATACCCAAGCCTGACAGCAGATAGTGCCACTCGGCACGCAGCAGGTTAAACAGCCTATGCCATAGGTATCTTGTCAATACGACGCTGGTGACGACCTCCTTCGAAGTCGGTTGAGAAGAACGTGCGAACAATATCCAATGCCTTGTCCTCAGGTACGAAATTAGCTGGCAGACCCAGAATGTTCGCATTATTGTGCTGACGTGCTAATTCGGCAAGCCGTGTCTCCCAGCAGAGAGCCGCACGGATATGCTGATGCTTATTGGCGGTCATACAGATGCCGTTGCCTGTCGAGCAGATAACTACACCATAGTCGTACTCGCCTTTTTCTACTGCCGCAGCACACGGATGAGCAAAATCCGGATAGTCGCAACTATCGGTGGAATAACAGCCAAAATCCTGTACTTGCGCGCCATTATCCGTCAGAAAACGAATAACTGCTTGCTTGAGATTATAGCCCGCATGATCCGATGCAAGGGCTATACGCATTTCATTTAAGTTTTTCATTATAAGGACAAACTTGTTGACAAATCTCACATTTGTGTGTTATGTAGGCTACGCACCGTCTTGCATCCCATACCGCCCTGCCTAATGCCTGCCCGGGACACGCTTCAATACAACGGCTACAACCTTCGCACCCCGTTCCGAAAGACAAGGCAGGTTTGGTATTTTTCACCTCCACTTGCAGCACCAACTCACCTATATGTACGCGGCTGCCTAATTGAGGATGAATCAGTTGGTGGTTCTTGCCGATAAAGCCCAATCCCGCCGCCACAGCCATACGCCGCTCCAATACAGGTGCCGAGTCGCAGAATATATGTTGGTGGTCAGAGGAGAATAGTTCCTGCCCGCAGTCGCATTGTTCCGCCAACGTCTGCTTCAACTCATAGAGTTTACTCTTGAGTGTGCGGTGGTAATCGTGCCCCGAATGGGAATAAGTAAGCAGTGTTACAATGACCGTCTTGGCATCAGGCACCAATTCTCGTATGTCGTATCGTTTGGCTTGGTTACGCTCGAAATAACTCATATTGCCGTGCAGTCCCTGTGCAACCCACTCGTCCATAAACACCGCATCGCTATCCCAACGCTGAGCCGGCACGACTCCCACATCATCCATCCCGACCTCTAACGCGGACTGACGGATAACGTCGTATGTCAAGCCCCGTGCAGACACGAGAAGAAATTGGTAAGGATAATCTGGATGGAAATAGCAAAGGCAATCACGCCGAAGAACTTGCGCACTACATAGAGAGCCACAGGACCAAGATGCCGCGTAAGCCAATTCGTGCCGCGAAGCACCACATAGAGCGATATAACACAAAGTACAACTGTAATAAGCAGCGAAGAGATACTATATTGCACGTGCATTGACAGCAACGCCGTAAACGACCCGGGACCGGCATACATCGGGAACGCTAATGGGATGATGTCGCTACTCTCGTTGCCCAAGTCGGTCGTCTTGAAAATCTGCGTATCTAACACCATCTCCAAGGCAAGCAGCATAATGACCGCACCGCCGGCTATGGCAAAATAGCGTATATCCAACTGAAAGATAAGCAACATCAAGTCGCCTAACAGCAAGAATACAAGGAATATAAGCAGCGAATAAAGAGCCACTCGGGTAGGGTGAATCTTAGCCCCCTTGTCCTGCAACTGCACCACAATCGGCATATTGCCTATCGGGTCAATAATGGCAATCAGCAACACGAAAGCGGCAAAGGCATCCCCCCAGTGAACCACTCCGAAGAACTCACGAATAGCATCTATCATAGTATGATTCTCTTTTTAAGCGCGCAAAAGTACGACAAAAACGGCGTTCAGCGAAACAATCAGTGCATTTTATTTATCCTCGATCCATCCATACGCAGCAAGATAAACAGCAGCAACGTAAATCCCCAGAAAGACGAACCGCCGTAACTGAAGAAAGGTAACGGTATGCCGATGACAGGAAGCAGACCGATCACCATGCCGATATTAATGGTAAAATGAACCAACAATATACTTGCCACCGAATAGGCATAAATCTGCGAGAACACATCGCGTTGCCGTTGGGCAAGGTAAATAATCCGCAAGATAAGTCCTACATAAAGAGCAATCACCGCAAATGTTCCCACAAATCCCCATTCCTCGCCTACCGTACAGAAAATGAAGTCGGTATGCTGCTCCGGCACGAAGCTGAGTTTGGTTTGTGTACCTTGCAGAAAACCTTTTCCGAAGAAACGACCCGATCCGATGGCTATCAGCGACTGCGCTACATTATACCCATACCCCATCGGATCCTCGCGAATACCTAATACCACCTCTATACGTGCCCGCTGGTGAGGCATAAGAACTTTATCTATCCACGCATCGGGAATGATTTGCAGTTTCAGTATAACCACCACCAATAATATCGCCAAAAAACCATACAACAGCACTTTCCCGTTCATCCCTTGCGTAAAGAAAACCAACAAGAAAGCCGCAAAAACAAGCGCAGAACCCGTCTCTTTCTGCCATATCATAATAATCACCATCGGTACACCGATAAGGCAGAATGGTACCACCAAATCGCGCCATGAACGAACGGAATAGCCATACCGACTCATATACTTGGCCACCGCTATCGCCGTTACGAACTTGGCAAACTCAGCCGGCTGCAACTTGAGCGGTCCTAAATCAATCCACGACATAGAACCCTTCGTATCGTTGGCAAGAAAAGGCGTAATTAACAGCAGCACAATGATTGCTGCATACATCCAGTAACCCAGAATATCATACAATTTCTCATCGATAAGTAGCACCACCAACCCCATCACAAGCGCAGACAATATCCATACAAACTGCTTACCCGCCGGATTGGAAAACGAAAAGATAGAACTCTGCTCAAACGTATAGCAAGCACCGTAGATATTGACCCAACCGAAGAGAGCCAATGCCAAATAGATTAGGATGGTAACCCAATCTACTCCCTTCCAAATGGAGTTTCTGCTATTGATTGAAGACTGCATCATTGTGCCTGCGTATTGATAAAATGAGCCGAACGAATCCTGTCATACAAGTCGGGACGGGAAATGGAGTCCGTCAAGTATTTCTCCATCATCATCGTTGCCACAGGACAAGCCCATGTGGCACCGAATCCTGCATTCTCCACCACCACCGCCACCGCTATCTGCGGATCATCCAACGGAGCAAAACCGATGAAGATAGCGTGATCTTTCCCGTGTGGATTCTGTACCGTCCCCGTCTTGCCGCACATCTGCAATTCGGGTATATTGTACCACCTGCCCGTTCCATTGGTCATCACACGAGCCATTCCGCGCTGAACTACATCAAAATGGCAGGAATCCACGCCCGTCTGATGCCGCTCAATGGCAGGCATCGTAGGCAGAGGACGCACCAAATGAGGTGTCATATAGTAGCCGCTGTTCGCTATACAAGCCGCCTCATTGGCAAGTTGAAGAGGAGTAACCAGTATCTCGCCCTGACCGATACTGAGCGAACGAATCGTAATAGCACGCCAACCCGTTTCGCCATATATACGAGAAAAAGTCTTCGCACGGGGAATACTGCCCGTCACCTGATTCGATATATCGCTCTCAAAACGCTGCGCAAAACCGAAACTGACTACCAAGTCGCGCCAATGGTCATACGAGCGGCGAAATGTAGCATTATTCTTACCGTATCCGTGCTGCTCCAATATATCGCGATAAGCCTGCCAGAAATACGGATTGCACGACTGCTCAATACCCGCCTCCAACGACACCGGCGAACCATGATGGTGTGTACACTTAATCGGCGTTGACCCCGGACCGTTACAGCCGTATAGCGTACTCGGAGTGATAGCACCCGTCTGCAAACCTACCAACGCCTGTATCAACTTAAACGTCGACCCCGGAGGGTACTGCGCCTGCACCGCTCTGTTCATCAGTGGTTTATGCGGATCATTCAGCAAGGCGGCGTAGTTCTTCGAACGCTGCCTGCCTACTAAACTATGCGGATCCCAAGAAGGCACAGACACCATTGCCAGCACCTCGCCCGTCTTCGGTTCTATGGCTACAGCACTGCCCATCTTGCCTTGTAGCAAGTCCTCCGCCAACTGCTGAAGACGAATATCAATAGTCAGTTGCAAGTCCGTTCCCGACTCGGCAGAATAATCCAACTCACCGTTATGGTAACTGCCCTGAATCCGACCCTTCGAATCGCGCATCAGCACCTCCACACCCTTCTTGCCACGCAGCAATACCTCATACTGACGCTCTATCCCATCCCTGCCTGAATAGTCTCCTATCGCGTAGTACGAGTCACTCTCCAAGTCCTGACGATTCACCTCACCCACACTGCCTACTATATGAGCCGCGGACGGATACACATAGTCTCGAAGTGTACGCTTACGAACCGACACGCCCGCAAAATTGAACAATCGTTCTTGAACCGCTGCCACATCCTCCTTCGACAACATTCCCCAAAACAACTGCGGCACGTATGCCGAATAACCTCGGTTGCGCCGCCTGTCACACACCTCCGACATACGCTCTTCAAACTGCTCACGACTAATCTGCATCGCGTGGCAAAAAGACAGTGTATCAAAACCTTTACGCATCTCTTTGACCACTATCATCACGTCATACACAGGCTGATTGAACACTATCAAACTGTCGTTTCTGTCGTATATCAAACCACGCGACGGATAAATAGTCTGCCTCACCAACGCATTGCCGTCTGCCTTGTCCTTGGTGGACGTGTCGATCACCTGAAGATAGAACAGCCGACCTACAAACACCAACGCCACGGCTACCACTATCCCGCCTAACACGTAAGCACGCTTATAGTACTGCGGATTGATCATGACCTATGTATCAGAAAACCATAGACAAAAAGAACTCCTATCGTCACCGCGCCGCTCACTACTACCTCCAACAACACCCACCACCACTGGCTCCAGCTCCAAGCATCCAATGCAAACACTGTTAAGTGATGCAACACGGTCAGCAACACCGACAAACGAATGAACGGCTGTACACCCGCACTCGAAGCCACTATCGGACCTACTATACGCTCCGACTCCTGCACCATTCGAGCCAACAACATAGGCTTCAGCCAAGACACCATCGCACATGCTGCCGTATGTATTCCTGGACTCGAACAAATACAATCCATCGCCACACCCATCGCAAATCCGAATAACTGCTCTGCCCAACGAGGCATCACTGGCAGGCAAATCAGAAACAGCACATACACAAACGGATGACATACACCCAACGTATGCAGATTATTGAACACCGTTGTCTGAACAAACAGCATCAGCAATCCGAACAATATGATTCGTACCCACTTCATTTCTTTACGCGCATACTATCCTGCTCGGCCACCAACGGATTATGAACAATCTGTACGTACCGCAAACTCTTGAAGTCCGTTGCTAACGCTACCCTCAAGTTATAATACGTATCTCCTTCAGGCAGTTCCACTTTGTCTATCACACCAATCGTCACCCCCTCGGGAAACAACCCCGTCAGCCCGTTTGTCTCTATCGTATCACCCTCCTCGACTACTATATGACGACCTATATCCGTCAAGTTTGCATAACGAGAAGACGGTCCCGTCCATTCCAAAAAACCCATCTGACCATTCCTGTGAATACGGCACGACAAACGCATCTTCGGATGTATCACCGGTATCACCTGCGCAAAATGCCTGTTCACCGCCGACACCACACCTACTACTCCATCGTGCGACAGCACACCCTCGCCTTCGCGCACACCGTCACGACTGCCCTTGTTCAGAACGAGGTAGTTATGCCCGCTGTTCGTTGCCACATCCACTACACGCGCCGGCATATAATCCCACTGCAAATGCGAATACACATAACCGCTATCCCGCTCCACACTATCTTCTACCAAACTCTCCAAACGATGCAAACGCTCTCTCAAACGAGCATTCTCCGCCGCCAACGCACCATTCTCCTCACGCAAATGAAAGTACTCATCCGCATTCGTCAGCAACAGATTATAAGACGCTATCACACTATTAGACGATGCCAAGAACGTGGACTGCTGCAACTTCTGCTCCGAGAATAGCCACAAAAAAGCGGCAACTTCCATCACCATAAACAGCAGGAAATTGCCATATTTCTGTATCAACCGAAGCAGGTTGTGCATATCGGATTATCGCATTAGGAAAGCAAAGTTCTTCACGTTCTTCAACGCTATTGCTGTCCCGCGAGATACAGCATGAAGAGGATCTTCAGCTACGTGGAACTGTATCGTCGTCTTATCCGTCAATCGTTTTGCTAACCCGTGCAACAGCGCACCGCCACCCGTCAGGAAGATACCGCGCTTCACGATGTCCGCATACAACTCCGGCGGTGTATTGTCCAACGCCTGAAGTACGGCTCCCTCTATCTTGATGATACTCTTGTCGAGGCAGTGAGCTATCTCCTGATAACTGACAGGCACTATCAGAGGCAATGCCGTCACCTTGTTCGGACCGATTACTTCGTAGTCGTCTAACGGCTCGTCCAATTCGGGCAAAGCCGACCCCACAGCAATCTTGATTCGCTCCGCAGTCGGCTCGTCTATCTTCAAGTTGTGCATCCTGCCCATATACTCGATGATGTCGCTGTTGAACTCGTCACCTGCCGTCTTGATGGACTTGTTCGTCACGATGCCGCCCAACGAGATGACCGCAATCTCCGTCGTACCGCCACCTATATCCACCACCATACAGCCCTCCGGAGCCTCCACGTCAATACCCATACCCAACGCTGCCGCCATCGGCTCAAAGATCATATACACATCCCTGCCGCCTGCATGCTCGCTGCTGTCGCGTACCGCACGTATCTCCACCTCCGTCGAACCCGAAGGAATGCAGATAACCAAACGGATACTGGGAGTGAACAACTTGCTCTTCTCCGGTATCATCTGTATCAGACCGCGAATCATCATCTCGCAAGCATAGAAATCAGCGATCACCCCATCGCGCAACGGACGAGTCGTCTTGATCATCGTTCCGCCCTTACCTATCATCTGTTGCGCCTTCCTCCCTACTGCCACCATCTGGTTGTTCGACGTATTGATGGCTACTACCGAAGGCTCGTCAACCATCACCTTGTCGTTCATCATTATGATCGTGTTCGCAGTGCCAAGGTCTATGGCCAACTCTTGTGTGAATGAGAATAAACCCATATTGTCTTATCGTTTTTATTGTTGATAGTTGTGTTGTCTATATTGATAGTTGTATGTCGATAGTTGTATTGTCATTCCCTGCCGGAAATTGACGCGCAAAGATACGGCTCATTTTGCATTTTTCCAAACATATCCTCTGTTTTTTGACATCTGCTGTTATTTTTTTTGTAGTTTGACGTATTTTTACTGGTTAATAGTTTTTTTACAGGTTTTCTGTTTTTCGTGCCTGTTCCTTCCCTGTTTCGTCCATGTTCCTTCACGCAGACACCGCTATTTTCTCCCTGTCATCTCCCTATCATCTCCCTACCTATCCCATAGGTCGCCCATAGGTCGCCCATAGGT
The DNA here is from genome assembly GCA_902785805.1 of uncultured Bacteroidales bacterium. Taxonomy (GTDB): domain Bacteria; phylum Bacteroidota; class Bacteroidia; order Bacteroidales; family Paludibacteraceae; genus Colicola. The sequence goes on from CADAAF010000063.1 coordinate 8,818, forward strand.
CACCCATAAGTCACGCATAGGTCACCCATAGGTCAAAGCAACTCTCACAGTACTCTCACAATCCTCTCCCCACCATCTCATAATCCTCTCACAATCCTCTCGCCACCTTCTCGCAATCCTCTCCCCACTTTCTCACAATCCTCTCGCTTTGTCCTCGCAATCCTCTCTCCTTTCTGCCGCCCTCCCTCTCTTTGTTGGGTGCGCCGTGCGTCAGCGCAGCGTTTTGTTGTTTCGCTTGTCGGCTCTTGTCTCTCCCCTTTGCCGCGAGTGTCGTTTCCCTTTGCGGCGAGTGTTTATATTCCGTTCAAATACCATTTGAACACCGCCTCCACAACAAAAAATCACTACCCCCTTGCATATCTCCTTTTAGTGCCGTACTTTTGTCGCCGTGATGTTTCACGCTGGGGATAAGTGGGCGGGACTGTCTTGCCCGCATACCCCAATACGGAACATCGCATGACATAATATAAGGCGTTTATTGACGCTTGTTTTGGCATCGTAGAATCTGGTAAATTTTGTGTACCCAAAACAAGATTAGTGCAATAAATGTCCTCGGATATGTATATTCTGCCGCGCTGATAGTGCGCGTGTCGTACATATCGGCGTGGACGTTATTGTTTATTCTTGTACATAGGTATTACCAGAACCTTACGATGGAGAATAAGCGTGGATAACATTCACGCTTTGCTTTATATGCATTGACTTAAACCAAAATAACAAAATTACTAACCAAAATACCAAACAACTATGAAGAACAAACTTCTAACCCTCTTCCTCGCTCTTGCCGCAAGCGTAGGAACCATCTTTGCCGAAACCTACAGCGGCACCTGCGGCGACAACCTCACTTGGACTCTCAACAATGGTACCCTCACCATCACCGGAACCGGAGTAATGTATAATTTCGAATATCCAAATTATGCACCATGGTATTCCTCTCGCAGTTCCATTAAAACCGTCATCATCGAAGACGGTGCCACAAGCATTGGAAACTATGCTTTCTTGTATTGCAGCAGTTTGACCTCCGTAACCATTCCCAACAGCGTCACAAGCATTGGAGGTAGTGCTTTCTATAATTGCAGCAGTTTGGCTTCTGTAACAATCGGCGAGAGCGTAACAAGCATCGGAGGCTTTGCTTTCAGAGGTTGTAGCAAATTAGCCACTGTTATTTGGAATGCAAAAAAATGCAATAATTTTAGTTCTTCTAATACACCGTTTTATTATTACTATAGTAGCAGTAATAGCAATTTTAACCTTCGCACACAAATAACGTCATTCACGTTTGGGGATAATGTCGAATCTATTCCTGCATACTTATGTTCGGGAATGTCTAATCTGACCTCCATAACGATTCCCAACAGCGTCACAAGCATTGGAAACCATGCTTTCTCTGATTGCAAAATAAGTAAAATATATTTCTCTGGTACGATGGAAGAGTGGTGTACAAAAGCGTTTAGTCCAAATTCTATATCATCTTCCTACACTTTGTACATCAATGGTGAAGCAGTTACCAATGCAGTAATTCCCAACAGCGTCACAATCATTGGAGTGGAAGCTTTCCGTAATTGCACCAGTTTGACCTCCATAACCATTCCCAACAGCGTCACAAGCATTGGACGACAAGCTTTCCAAGCTTGCAGCAGTCTGACAAAAGTGGTTATTGGCGATGGAGCAACAAGCATAGGACAATCTGCCTTCGCTGGTTGTACCTATTTGGAAAACATCGTAATAGGTAGCGGTGTCACAAGTAATGGTATAGGAAGTGGTGCATTCGCAAATTGCCCTTATTTGATGAGTGTTATATGCAAAGCAGAATATCCCCCTGTTATCAGTTCAGATGTTTTCAGTGGTTGTGGTGTGTTAAGCGGTATAGATTTGTACGTGCCAGAAAAATCAGTCGCAAGATACAAAAAAGCATCTGTCTGGTCGGAATTTAACATTGTCGGAAAAGACCTTTCCATTGACGACCCGACTAACCCCACCAACCCCGAAAGCGGTAAATACACCATCACTTGGCAGGACGAGGACGGCAACGTCATCAAGACCGATGAAGTGAAACAAGACGCAACACCTGCCTTCACAGGCACGACACCCACCAAACCCGCCACGAACGAATACACCTACGAGTTTGCAGGATGGCTGCCGAAAATAAAAGCGGCAACGGAAGATGCAAAATACACCACCTTCTTCGAGCGCAACAAGATAGAGACACCTGTTTATACCGTAAATATCAACGGCGAGAACTGCTCTCTCAACATCAACAACCTGTACCTCGAAGGCACCGTCATCACCTTGGAAGCGGTAGCGGACGAGTGCTTCGAGTTCCAACAATGGTCAGACGGCAACAAAGAGAACCCGCGCACTATCACCGTAACGGCTAACACCAATCTAACCGCCGAGTTCAACAAAGTGCGTTATACCGTCACAGGACAACCCTCTACCGGCGGCAAAGTGCAGATTCACAAACAATAATGTCGGACATAGAAAAACAAACGACTATGAAAAGACTTTCATTTATACTGTTCCTTCTGCTGCCCGCACTGCTCTTTGCGCAGACCGCCCAGCAGTTGGATATAGACTGCGGCGACACCTACGAGGTGCTTGCCGTGGCAGACGAAGGCTATACGTTCGTCCGCTGGTCGGACGGAGAGACAGCCAACCCGCGTATCCTGACAGCCACCGAGAACGCCACCTTTACCGCTGTCTTTGAGAAAAATGAA
>CADAAF010000064.1 GCA_902785805.1 uncultured Bacteroidales bacterium
GGGATTTGGTATATGCCGATATACTATATCATGTTCCTGCAAAAATCACAAGCAGAACAAATCATCTTGCCGAGGTTGGAAATGCCAACTTTAGCCTAATGCAATAGCCAAACTCCCCGCCTGCCTCCGCGGCATAGATTGGCAGAAGTGAATTTGACTAACCATTTAACGTTTTGATAGTAATCAAAACCATTTTAACACTTTAACACTTTAACGTCACATCGTGACCTAATATATGGCAGCACAGAGTAAACTATTTCAGAGACTGATTTGGCTGGTAGATACGATCTACAGCGCAGGGCATATATCGCGGAACGAGATAGACCGCCGATGGTGCACTGCACGGTACAACGATATGCACGAGACCGAATACGGAGAACGGAATTTCCACCGCCATCGCGAGACCATTCAGGAGATCTTTGGTATCGACATCGTGTGCAATCGCACCACCAAAGAGTACTCCATCGAGGGCTTGAACGAAGCCAACGGTCGTGGGTTGCGCTCATGGTTGATGAACACCTTTGCCATCAATAATATGGTCAACCTCGGTGGCGGCATGGAGGAACGGATTCTGTTTGAGACCATTCCCGAAGGAACACGCTATCTGTCCACTATCGTCAATGCCATGCGAGACGGCAAACAGCTGTATATATCTTATCAGAATTTCGTGCGTCCCGAACCGCACTCGTTCCTGCTGGCACCATACTGTTTGAAGTTATCCAGACGTCGTTGGTACGTCATCGGCAAGCCGGACGACCATCCCGAAGAAGCCAATCCGCGCGTTTATTCGCTTGACCGCGTGAAAGAGCTGACAGCGACGGATAAGACGTTTAAGATGCCTAAGGATTTCAAGGCGTCGAAGTTCTTTGCCAACCAGTTCGGTGTCGATCGCCGCATCACCGAGGCTGAGCGTATTAAGGTGAAAATGAGTGCGTATGACGCTAACTACATGCGCACGTTACCAATCCACGGCAGCCAGATTGAGTTGGAGCGGAACGACGAGTACAGTATATTCGGTTTCTATGTTGCTCCGACGTATGATTTCATCCAGGAACTGCGTAAATTCGGTTCGACACTCGAAGTCCTTGAACCCGCCCATCTCCGCGACGAATTCAAAAAAGAAAGCGAGAAATTAGTGAAAATGTACGAAAAATAGAGATTTTTTTTTGCCCGCACTGACTTCTGGTGTCAGTCTGATGTACTATCTTTGCAACGGTTTTTATAAATTTCGGTAGCATGGACACGAGTAAATTTCCTTGTTTGGGAGCTATCATCGGTGATACCGTGGGCTCCGTGTATGAGTTTGACAACATCAAGACAACCGATTTTCAGCCGTTGTTTGACCATCGTGCGGAATACACAGACGATAGTATCATGACTATCGCCGTGGCTGATTGGTTGGTGAATACAGACCGTTCGCAGGAACAGTTAGAGAATCGTTTGGTCTATTGGGCGAAACACTATCAATGTCCGATGGGTGGTTATGGTGGCGGTTTCCACACGTGGCTCTTCCAACCGCAGAGACTGCATGACTTCAATGGGCAACCGTTTAAGGACGGCAAACGTCATCCTTACAACTCGTATGGCAATGGTTCCGCGATGCGTGCATCGGCTTGTGGATGGGCTGCTAAATCCCTCGAAGAGGCATTGGATTTGGGCAAGCGTTCCGCAGAGATAACACACAATCATCCCGAAGGCATCAAGGGCGCACAAGCCACTGCTGCTGCTATCTTCATGGCGCGTCAAGGCGAGACGAAAGAGGCAATGCGAACCTATATAGAGCAGACCTTCGGTTATGACTTAAAGCACACCTGCGACGAGATACGACCATACTACGACTGGGAGTCGTCCTGTCAAGGCACCGTGCCGCCTGCCTTCCTGGCGTTCTTCGATAGCCACGACTTTGAGGAGTCTATCCGTCTTGCGGTTTCGCTCGGTGGCGACTCTGATACACTCGCTTGCATCACCGGAGGTATTGCGCAGGCATATTACAAGGATATTCCCGACGAGATAATTGAGCAGATGCAGATGCGACTGCCAAAAGAGTTTTGGGAAGTAATGGAGAAAATAGCTGAACTATGATAGACTACACAAAGACATCGGATGGGCTATATGCCTATCGTTGGCCGCGAGCAAGTGTGACGGCAGATGCCGTGCTTTTTGCTGAGCGCGACGGGCAAATGCATGTGCTGCTTATTCAACGTGGTAACGAGCCGTACAAAGGTTGCTGGGCATTTCCGGGTGGGTTCCTTAATATGGATGAGACGGTGGCTCGTTGTGCCGAACGAGAACTGGAGGAAGAGACCGGCATTGTGTTGACCGGCATGCAGTTGGTGGGTATCTATTCCGACGTGGAACGTGACCCGCGTGGACGCGTCATCACGGCTGCTTATACCGCTATGACTACCATGCCGGAAGCTACCGCCGCAGACGATGCCGCTGCTGCAAAATGGTGGCTGCTGAATGAGTTACCACCATTGGCTTTCGACCACGACAAGATTTTGGCTGACACAATGAGAGTTTTGAAGATCAATGGATAACTATTAGATGTACACTATCCAATACACCAAAGGAGGCGAGAAGGATCGGGTGAAAGTCAGCCGGAGTCCGTACGTTGAGACCGCGATGACTATCGTGGAGGAGATTCGGCGGACCCTTATTCCAATGGTGGCGGTGGATTGGAGAAAGTGAACGATGGTGACATCTTTTATATCCGGCGCATAAATGCCAAGCACCGGCTGGTGTACCAGATAGACGAAGAGAAGAAAGAAATACTCATTTGGGAAATGTGGAACCACTATGACCGAATGGGACAAAAGAGACGAAAGAGATAAACTAAATACAGACTAATATGATACGTTTAAATTGCTTTTTTCAGGCTGCTGATGCAGCAAAGTACAAAGACGCTCTGCGAGCTGCAGTAGCTTTGATCGAGAAATCCCGCAATCATGCAGGTTGCATCGCTTATGATGTATTCCAGAGCGCGACTCGCTCGGACGTTTTCATGTTCTGCGAGACATGGAAAGATGACGCTTCGCTCAAGGCTCATGCCGAGACGCCGGAGTTCAAGAAATACGTAGCCGAGATAGAGGCTTGCGGACAAATGAAGTTAGAACGATTTGAATTTTGAGAAGTAATGTCGTTGCTTTCTATAGAACAAAAGAATTATCTCGCGGCTCAATATCTGTTATACCAAAAGAGCCGGTACTATGATGACAGAAAAGAGCAATGTCGTTTTTGTGACTTTTCTCGTGAATTTATTAAATATCTTGTTGAAAAAGATTTGTTTGATAAAGATAGTGCAACTATGCTTGTGCATGTGTTCGCAGTACGAGCAAAAAAAGAAACGATTAAATCTTATGTCGAATCAGTTATTCATGACGAAAAAGAAAAAATCAAACTATTTACCTTATTGGATAAATGTTCCTTGTATGGCTTTACTGCCGTTGGGAAAACAAAAATTGAATTAACAACAGAGCAAGCTTCTTTAGTGAAGTCATTTTTGTTAGAAGTCTTGCGTAGTACTTCCATTGAACAGATTAGGCAGAGTGTGAAGGATTTTGTTGATGAGAGAGTTCCAAATTGTACAACCGGAATATTTTCTCCTTGGTTGCATTACATTCATCCTAAACTTTGTCCAATAGCGAATAGTGCAATAGAGCCATTCCTAACTTATTTAGGTGAGCCTAAAAGCAAGAGGTCTAATTACTTATATATGATAGATTTGCTTACTGAAGTTAAAGATGCTTGTGGAGCAGAAGACTTCAGTGTATTGGATGATTTCCTTTTATACTTTGATCGTGATATCGATTTGAAAGAACGAACTCCAAGATATTGGGTTTTTAATCACAAGTTTGACGGAGCAACAGAGCGGCAAAAACTTGATCTGCGCTTGCAAGCCATCGCAAATAACTACGCTTTCATGCAGTATGAATATGGCCACCAACATAAACCAAGTGTAACCTCAAATTGGAATTCTGCTATTCAAATTAGAGAAGGGGACTATCTCTTCCTTAAGAGTGATATGGTTTATGCTGTAGGTCGAGCTATACTACCTCGTAAGGAATCCACCATTGAATTGTCCGCGTCCGAGATTATTAGAAAAAAAGACCATGGTAAATTTCTGTCAGGAAAATGTAAAGAATTGATTACATTTTCAGATGCAGAAGTTTTTTATGAGGATTTGTCAGACGGAGAAGCCAATGGGTGGGGGCAACGGATGGATGTTGACTCTTGGAAGTATCATAATCCAAAAGGAATCTGGGTTAATGGCGAAGAGTACTTGGGAGGAACTGTGTACGACACGATACGTGAAATATCTGAAGATGAAGGAAAAAGATTAATCAATCAATTAAATAAAGGACTTGGTATGAAAATGGAAGTCATGAAGCAGCTGGAACACTGCTACAATCTTATATTAACCGGCGCACCCGGAACAGGTAAAACATTTATGGCAAAGCAGGTCGCTCGTTTAATGCTGTTTGGAAAATCTCAATCAGAAGAATTAAATGAGGCTGAAAAAGAAATATATAAACAGCACGTAGAGTTTGTTCAATTTCATCCGAGTTATGATTATTCTGATTTCGTGGAAGGTCTGCGTCCTATTCAGCCTGGAGATGGTAATCAATTAGGTTTTGAACGTAAAAATGGCGTATTCAAAAGCTTCTGTGAGCGTGCTATCTTGGACGCTGAATCATCTTCTGACAATTTTGAAGAAGCATGGGATGCGCTGGTGACGGAATTGGACGAGAAAGACTTTATTGACGTCCAACTTTTAAGCAAAAAAGGAACATTCAGAGTAGAACTGAATGAATCCGGTACAGGTCTTGCAAACCGCACTTATCCGGGGAATAAATATGAAAAAGGCCAGTGGATTGAAGGCAAATCGAAATTCTTTAGTAAGGATCAGTTAAGAAATATCTATCATGGCACTCATGGTGTACCAGGGCGTGGACATGACAACTATAGGCGCGCCATACTTGAGCACATGAAAAAGTATTTTGGATTGAAAGATTATATAAATAAGAATAACCATCCGGAAAATCATTTACCTTATATTTTGATTATTGACGAAATCAACCGTGGTGAGATCAACAAGATATTGGGAGAGTTGTTTTATTCCATTGACCCTGGTTATAGAGGGGAAGAAGGCAGAGTAAAGACACAATACCAAAACTTGGTTTCGGAGGATGACATTTTTTATCATGGTTTTTATGTACCTAAGAATCTGTATATATTGGGCACTATGAATGACATAGATAGAAGTGTTGAGTCTATGGACTTTGCCATCCGGCGTCGTTTTGCATGGAGAGAAATCAGTGCAAAAGACACTCAGAAAGACATGCTGAATTTGTTGGACACTACCATTCGGCAGGAAGCAATCAACAGGATGGACTCTCTTAATGCCGCCATTATGAATTCAGAGTATCATTTGGGAGCAGCTTATCAAATTGGAGCAGCTTATTTCCTTAAACTTCGAGAGGTTGCAAACTTCGAAGATTTATGGAGATTCCATATCAAAGGAGTATTGTATGAGTATTTAAGAGGTCAGCGTGATATTGACGAGAAAGTAGAAAAGTTATATAAGGCTTTCTGTTGCGAACCGGAAAATGTATAAACGGATTATACATATTAAGGACAATTGCACCAACGGAGTTGTAGTGGACAATAAAGATGATGTCTCGAACTTGTCATGCTTTTTGAATAAAACCATAAACAGACTCGTCACTGAAGAAAATCTTTTGATTTTCCCATATTCTTTAAGCGAATATGGAGATGAGTTAGGTCAACAGACAATAGGAACACTTCGAGTTGTTGATGGTAAAGCAATACTTTATTCCGGGAATATTATGGGATTCATTGGTTGAGGTGATACACAGTTACGTATATCATCCAGATTTGGAACTGAAGAAGACGATTTCTTTCTGTTTTACATGTTGTGTCAGGTATATAGTATCAACGTGTTTGATTTACCGTTTTCACAGTCGCACGACCAAGTTCTTGATATGTTGATATTATTGTTCCCGTATTATTTAGCGAATGCAATCAAACAAGGTTTATACAAGGAATATCGCACATTTCATCATAATAAATCTGATGTGAGGGGAGTGATTGAAGTTAATCGGCATATACAAAGAAATATACCTTTTCAAGGGAATATTGCTTTTAGAGAACGGCTAAAATCCGTAGATAACCCTCTTACGCAACTCGTCCGTCATACAATTGAGTTTATTCGCGTTCATCCAATGGGCACAGCAATCTTGGAACGCGATCGTGATATACGTGCATTTGTTTCACTTATAGAAAACTCAACACCAACATATAGCCGTCGTGATAGAACAAAGATTATCAATGACAATTTGCGTCCGAAGGTTCATCCATATTATTCCGAATACCGCCCATTGCAGCAAATATGCATGCAAATTCTTCAATATGAAGAAGTTTCAATGGGAGCTGACAATCATCAAATATATGGGTTGTTGTTTGATGGAGCATGGCTTTGGGAAGAATATCTCAATACTATATTAAGCAGAAAAGGTTTTGTACATCCTATGAACAAAATCGGGAAAGGTCATATATCGCTTTTTGCAGATGGTAGTGGTTGGCGCTATCCGGACTTTTATCATCCGCAAACCAAAGTGGTGTTAGATGCCAAGTATAAAAGGATTGATAACCGGTCTCGCGTATCCGAAGTTGATAGAGATGATGTACATCAAGTTATATCGTACATGCATGTATTGAAATCATCATGTGGTGGTTTTATGTTTCCAAGTCAATACGAACCCAAAACAAGTCCCTCTGTCTTGTGTGGATATGGAGGAGATATGAGATTATTCCCTATTCATGTCCCGCAAGCAGATAGTTGGTCTGAGTTTACGTCTAAGATAAAAATTAGTGAAATCAATCTCACTACTGAATTAGAAACTTTAATTGGTTTAAAATAAAAAACTTATAAACATCATCGCCGGTTACTGCGGTTACGAAATGACAAACCACCACCATGCTCTCGCCGATGCCGAGGCATGTGCGATAATCGCAAAACAGATATTGTGAGAGCGCATTAACAAGTTAGAAGTAAGTGATTTGATATGAAAAAGACCATTCGAAACATAGCCGGCTATATTCTTGGCGGAGTGATGTTCGTTGTGCTCTTGCCGACAATTATGTGGCAGGCATCAGGAATGCCGGCATTGGAACATATCGGCGCATTGCGTGCATCCCTGACAGGACTGTTGATGGTGGGCGGCTTAACACTCAGCGTGTGGACTATTGTCTATATGAAGTTTCGCGGCCAAGGCAATCCAATGGACGCTTTCGGACATGAGGTGGCTCCTCGCACGCAACATCTGATGACGGAAGGTCCTTACCGCATCAACCGCAATCCAATGTTGACAGGAACGCTTGTTTATCTCGCATCGTTTATCGTTTGGCTATGGACGTGGCAGACCGTGCCTGCACCCATTACAGCTATGCTGTGCGCATAGACCAGACCCATTCCGACCTGCGTTTGCGGGATACCGAGAGCCAACTCAAACCCGTGCCAATCAATGGTCCCGAACTCTATTTCGACCAGGGTGCAGAGATTGCTTCTTTCGTCGCTACGCAGGGAGACGCGCATACGGAACTGAAAAGCGGCGTGCTGCTCAACTGGGCACCTTCTTCCTCGGCAGTGGATAGTTATGTACTGCAACGCCGCGTGAAGAACAGCGACACGGTGGCAGACACCATTTATGCCGGCACGGAGAACTCGTTCTTCGACCACACGGCAGTACCCGACGTGCATTATGAATATATTGTCACCGCGCTGTACGACAGCAACGGCAAGTTCACCGGCAATTATGCTACGACAGAAGGCTGGCGCACGCCTTACGGCGAGATAAGCGGCAGTATAGTGATGAGCGACAACAGCGGCATGAACGGAGTGGAGGTCTCGTTGCAAGGGGCGGACGGCACGGTTATGAGGACTATGATTACCGATGCCGCAGGCGCATACCGATTCGACAGCCTGCTGTATGACACACAGAGTCACACGGACTACATCGTCATTCCGACGCATACCTATCTTTCGACCTGACCAACGCACCGCTGACCCTCATACGCGACAGTTTGGATACTCGCGGAGCAATGCTCTACACGCAGTATAACGCCACTTACGACCGGATTTTCCACAACCCCGTGCAGGTAGAACTGGTTTACTCCTGAAAGTGATGAAGTATTTGTCAATGAGGTCGATGCCATCAACAACCTCCTGTTCAAATGGATGACCATCCTCGTCCAGAACGAGCGTGAGAAGGTGGAAGCGAAAATGAAGTCAGCACCTATCGGAACATATAGTGCTTCTTACGGCACCTCCTATACCCGCTCCGATTCTTATACCGCCAACTATTCCTAGAACGAAGTGCCGCAGGGCGTTATTCTGGTCAATAGTTCCGTGAAAGGATTGGGAGAGGCAGGACGCAGTATCCTCAAAGGAATGAAAGACTTCATCAAAGGTTTTGGAGGAAACGACAAGACATTCGGCAAGTCCGCAGAGGAAGCATGAAAGATTTCTATGACAACATCGTGCAGAATAACAACGGAAAGCCCAAACAAAAAGACTCGTCCACCATCGGTACCAAAACCAACAGCAGTGAATTTGAGATGAAGTACGAACCGGTCTTCGACATTACGGTGGATGAGCGCAGTTCGCAAACTACATCTGTCAACAAGAAATCAGGCTTCACTTTGGCGGCTGACCCGAAAGGTGACATCACCGTCAGTGTCTATCGTGCCGAGTGGGACTCTACATGGCTGGCTACTACTGAAGGTGTACGTGAGACGGCGGGAGTTGCCAATATGGACAATGCCAAGTACGGCTCCTATGTCTTTTCCACAGAGGCGGGTTCGTCTTTCTGCCTACACGAAGCCGAAGAACGCACGCGCTTCTACAACAAAGGCACTATTCTCAACAATGCCACCAAATGGGTGCTGAAACCCGAACTGACGGCCGAAACCTACGAGATAGCCAACGTCGCGCCCGACAAACGAGCCACTTTCCGCATTACACTCAAAAACAACAGCGAAGTGGATACAGGAGTGGCGGCTGAAGGTGAAAGGTTCAGTTTCTTCCTCAATGCTACAAGCAACCCCGACGGGGCCAAAGTCTATATCGACGGAGCACCTATCAGCACCAATCCTACCTACTGGATTAAACCCGGTGAACCCGTCACCAAAACACTTGAAGTAGAGAGAGGAACGGTCGATGACTACCTGCTCACTATCGGATTGTTTGCCTATGACTGCTTCAAAACAAGCACCACTATGGACTTCGCTGTACATTTCTTACCTGTCTCGACGGACGTACAGATAGCCTTGCCACGGCAGAACTGGGTAATGAACACTCTCTCACAGCATGACTCAGCAGGATATTACCTGCCCGTTGAAATTGACGGATTCGACATCCATCACAAGAACTTCGACCATATCCGGAAATGTAATAGGATGCAGGGAAGAAGAACCGGTAATGTTCGTCTCTTCGGGCAGCGAAGCTGCGGCTCAATCCGTCATTTATTGTCCTGATGTTCATCTCGGCTCTTTGAAAGCACCTATACGTTTGCTTATATGTGGGAACAGCCGACCGTATAAAATAATCGAAAATGATCATGTTGTCATTATCCGAAACAATGAGAAATATAGTATCATAGGAACTAAATTGCAGTAAGCTTTTTGTTAAAAAACAATGAATTGACACCAATATGAAGAAATCTTTTATTATTGCGCTTGGCGCATTGAGCATAGGTATGCTCGTCCTGTTTTCAGGTTGCAAGGACGATAAGCAACAGCAGCCGCCGTCCTTTGTCAGCAATGTGGATAAACCCGTATGGAGTGCTCCGCAGGCAACCAACATGACTTCCTCAATGACAGCGGTTGTCAAAGTGGATCTCGAAATGCAGTACCCCAAAGTGGCGGCGGACTTTCTTTTAGATGACGACGACCTGCTCGGTGCTTTTGCCGGCGAGCAGTGTCTTGGAGTAACTTCGTTAGTTGATGGCTACTTCTTCATCTATATTAACGAACCCGAAGAAGAAAATTCGTTCGTCACACTACGCTATTACTCCGCGCATTACAAGAACATCTTTGAGGCGGAAGATGTCTTCCCCTTTAGAAACGATGACCACATCGGTACCGTTGCCGAACCTTTCATACCCGCTTTTGTAGTTGAGTAGTATAGAACTATGACCTACCAAAAAACTTTCCGCAGATTACAAGCAATCTGCGGAAAGTGGGTGGAGTATAGGGGACTCGAACCCCTTACCTTAACATTGCGAACGTTACGCTCTACCAGATGAGCTAATACCCCGTTTCTTCCTTGAAAAGTGCCGCAAAAGTACAGCAGATTATTCATATATACCAAATATATCGGAAAGAAAATTGCATAAAAATGCCTTTCACTTTTATTTATTGAAAAACAAGTCGTACCTTTGCGCTGATTTTTGGATGTTTCGGCAATGTATATGCCCACTCCGAGATGAAATTAACCAACCAAACAAAATAACAAACATTATGAAAGCGAACAAACTTTTGATTGCCGTATTGAGCTTAGCAATGCTCGGTATGGTGGCGTGCAAAGAAAAGAACGCCCCGACAGGTCCCGGACAACAGGAAGAACCGAAGGACACAACCACTGCAGTTATCCCCGAAGGAGTAAACATCCCTGCTGAAGCGATTACTGTGGCAGAGGCAAGAAACATCTGTGCGGCTTTGGAAAGCGGCGCGAAAACTGACAAGAAATACTACGTGAAGGGATGGGTTAAGAAACTTCACAGTAAACACGCTTCAGGCGTAGCCGATTATGGTAACGCTCAGTTCTATATGGTGGACAAGATAGGCGATACGGACGACTTTATGGCGTTTCAAGTCTATGGCCTCAATGGTCAGAAACTTACGAGTGCTGATCAGGTCGAAGTGGGTGACTATGTGGTTGTCTATGGCGAACTGACCAATTACAACGGAACCTATGAGACCGTTGGTAAAGGTGCTGCATACATCTACTCGTCCTCCAATGCAAAACTCAATAATGGCGGTGGAACGGTCACTCCCGAAGTTGATGGAGGTACATTGGAAAAACCTTTCTCTGTGGCTGACGTACGCACGCTCAACAATACGAAAAGCGGCTCTTTCTGGGTGGAAGGATATATTGTAGGTGTAGTGGATGGTAAGTCGCTTGCCGCTGGAGCGAAGTTTGAAGCCGCTGCCGTTGAAACGAACCTCATTATTGCTGATGATGCTGATGCCTCTTCTATAGAGAATGTTATCCCTGTACAACTGCCTTCTGGCTTCATTCGCGAGGCTCTCAACCTTTCTGCTAATCCTGCCAACCTCAAACTGAAAGTGGTTGT
>CADAAF010000065.1 GCA_902785805.1 uncultured Bacteroidales bacterium
ATCTCGGTGTATGGGAGAATTTGCACAACCCTGATTTTAAAAGCATCGAATTCGATGCAATTAAAAATGCCTCCGGTACGAACCGTTTTATTCTGACAGCCAAAGAATGGATTGCACGTACAGGAGCAATAGGTATTATCGCCAAATCCGGTCGCTATGGAGGAACATACGCGCACAAAGATATTGCATACCATTTTGGTATGTGGCTGTCACCGGAGTTTAACTTGCTTGTCGTCAAGGAATTCCAACGCCTCAAAGAGGAGGAGCAAAAGGCTCTTGGCTGGTCGGCGAAACGCGAGTTGGCAAAGATTAACTACCATATTCATACGGACGCTATCAAGGAGCACCTGGTGCCGCAGGAGATAGACACATACCATCGTTCGCTCATCTATGCCAACGAAGCCGACGTGCTTAATGTAGCTTTGTTCGGAATGACCGCCAAAGAGTGGCGCGATGCTCATCCTGAGGACAAAGGTAATATCCGCGACTACGCAACGATTAACCAACTGATTTGCTTGAGTAATATGGAGAATCTGAATGCCGTCTTTATACATGAAGGCATGCCGCAAGGCGAACGTCTCCATAAACTTAACCAAATAGCCATCCAGCAAATGACCGTGTTGGAGAATGTGGAGAGCAAACATATTTTGAAATAAACAATCCTGGTTTTAATTATGGCGAAGCCGCCACATTTAGAAAGCACAAAAACAAATATTGAAACAAACAAAAATCTGCCTATGGCATAAAACAACAGACAAATAACATACATAAATAAGCATTTGCTTTATTAAGGAGTCCTTCATTTCTCGACAATTTGAAACTTCATTCCGAAATAATGCGAATGTTCGCACCATGAGTGTGAACTTTCTGCATGTAATACTATTTGACTTATAAAGGCAAGCGGGCGACTCATTCATTGAGCCGCCCGTGTCCTCTCTTTGTACTTGGTACTTAGTTACTTGGTCACTTTACCAGCGCGCCTTGCGCATTGTAAACCTTCTCTCCGCGGATTATATACATCTTGCCGTTACGGAGGAACTTGGTACTTTGTACTTGGCCACTTGGTACATTATCAACCCCTGTAGCAATACCTTCGCTTGTCGTGGTGAACTCTCCGGAATAGGTAGCAACGGTTTGATCATTGGCATCTTTTGCCGTCAAGTTATAGCCGTATTGCGTACCGCTGTTCAGACCCGTAACCGTGAACTGTAAACCGTTAGCGGTCATAAGGGCAGACGGAGCATGTGCCTGTCCGTCGCGTGATGGTGCAAAAGCAATGCCTGTTAATTGACCGTTGGCATTGAAGGTCAGCGTGCAGAACACTACGCCGTCTTTAGTAATTTGGATGGTATAAGTAGCTGCATTGTCGTTTGTCGGCCAGGTAACTGTGGCGGCATTGTCCTGCGGCTCTACCGTTACATCATTCGTGGTCACGGTAGTTTCTTCGGCTCCGATAGCATAGGTATTATAATAGAAATCTCTCCAAACAGCAGCAACTTTGTACATGTCTATCGAACTGGGCAGAACGTATAGTTTGCATTCAAACTTATCCACTCCGTCAAAGGCGTTGCTATAGGCATTCGTCGGTGTCGGGCGGTAGTTGAAGATTGTTTCGAGGTTCACGCAGTTATAGAACGCTTGCTCACCGATGGTCTTGACGGACTCGCCGATAGACACTTTCTTCAAGGAACTAATGCCAGCAAAAGCGGTTGCACCGATGGCAGTGACGGAATTGCCGATAACCAGTTCCTCCATCTCGTTCGGAGCTTCTACACCATACTGCATATTCTCCGTAAACGAACCGGCATTGCCGATAGTCAGCACTTTGGAATTCGGGTCGTATGACCATACCAACGCCAAGTCTTTTCCGCAAGTACCTACGCGGTCATACGCAAACTCTGCCGTGAAGGTTGTGTCTTGGGTAAGGCGGAAGATACGCGGGTTGTCTTTCAAACCGTCCGACCATTGAGTGAAATGATAGCCGTAATCAGGTGTAACGGTCAACGTGACGAAATCCAAGTATTCCGCAGAACTATTGCCGGAGATTGTACCATGCTCGGCATTCTTGGTAATGGAATATACATTCTTCGCAAAAGTGGCCGTATAGGTCTTATCTTTGGTCACAGAAACTATACGTGGATTAGAAATGTTACCGTCATTCCAACTAACAAAATGATAACCATAATTCGGTGTTGCTGAAATTTCCACTTCACTCATATATGTTACCGTGGTGTCACCGGCGGTTGCGCCCCATTCAGGATTAGAAGATTCTGTAGTAATCGAATATTGGGAACCTATGTGGTTTTCCATAAATTCTCTGTCACAAATATACACTGCGTCTAAGTCCAGCATCGCGCCTGAAACTCCTTCGCTTAGCATGGCAAAAATAGCCATTCCTGCACTACATGTAACAGATGCTAAAGCTGAAGCATATGTTGACATTGGGATATATAATTCTTGCCATGCTCCATCACGAGTAAAGTCACTATAAATAGGACCATCATACACGCTATGGTTTCCCAATACAAATTTTGTTGCTTCTGTATAAAAAAGATAAAAACAATGGCTATAATTATCTGTTGATTTGATTGCCATGTGAAGATAGTAATTGTCAGGATTAGCAACAATCGCTGCACGTAGTTGCTCTGCAGCCTGCCAACTATTGCCATTGTCGTTCAGATGAAAACCAGCTCCCGCCCATCCCAGATTTGTAACTCTCAAAGACAGATATCCATCGGTATTTCCCATAAAATTTGGCCCAGCTGCTACCCCAATATCATAAACATTTCCTTCCCCCCATATATACAGGAAACGATCTTCTTCATTAGGACGAAAACTAGCAACGACTGTTGAACCTGAGTTACAAGTTGCAAATGTTGTTTCATCCATAATAATTGGCCAAACTTGGTTGGCAAACATGGTTCCTACGCTTGCTGCTACAGCGAGCAATAGGGTAAAAAGTTTTTGTTTCATAATTATTATTTGTTGTTATAGTTAGCTATAGGTGAACATATTTTAATGCCATGGGATTCGCGCAATACAAACATCATCTCATCAATAAGGCCACTATAAGCGCGTTGATCGGAAAGATTAATTTGGCTTATAATAGACGTGATTTTACTTTTGTTATAGTTATAGTACATAGAACGTATGAGTTGATCTATTACCATTATATAAGGTAAATTATTACGGTTCGCTTCTAACACTTGACTTACCGGTTGATTATGATCTAACGTCAAGTCATCTACACCCAAAACCAAGTTAATATCGTCGCCTAACCACACACGTTCTGGTCTATTATTATTACCGCAACATCTAACAATATACACTTCATATATCTTAGATACTGATAATAATGTAGACGGATTAGGAATTGTAGTTGCACCCGTGGTAACAGATGTTAATGTGACCTTACCTTTAAATTCCGCTGGTTTAAACATTTCACTAGACAATTTGCTCAACTGCATTGAGTTAATAGGCCCTTGTGGTGAGATAAGATGGACTTCTGAGATATTACTGAGTGGTACAATCTCTCCATTCAACAATTGAAAATATGTATTCTCTAGGCAAATTTCCAGCCACTCATTCATGGCGCTATTATTGATACCTAATGATTTTTCAAAGGCCGGCAGTAACTGACTATAGAGATTTGGTAGAAAATAGATTTGCCCCAATCTATCTTGCGAACGAAAACGAGATTTGAAAATTGTGTTTAAGGAACTTTTGTACCTAACACCGTTAATAAACAAAGGAATAGTATGCATAATTTTTAAAGTTAACTTTTGCCTCCACTTTATTATTTGGCTTTCGGCATTCTCCATTTATATTCTTTTTTGTTTCTATCTATCTTATCCAAATCAGACTGACGAGACACTAACGAGAGAGAATCGAATCGAGACTGTCTCGAAGGTATATGCATACAAAAAGCGGATCCTTGATAGTGTTCCGCTTATATAAATAAAAGCGGGACTGCAATCTTGCTGTTCCGCTTACAGAGGCTCTGGTATTGCCTTTCGTTCCAAACAGCAACACCGTAGCCCACGCCGTATGCATAAATGCGCGCACTATGCGCGTACATTAATCACATACCAATGGGCATCTTGTGTCGCATTGTTTTGGAACGATGAATTTACCAGATTCCTGTAAGCCAAAACAAAGCGCGTAAGACGCCTTTTTCAATATGTCCTGTATTCACCCCCACCCGAAAGACATATACCCTCGGCGTGAGCTAAATACTGCAAAACTCCACAAGGGCTACGATTCATTTTGCGCTGCAAAATTACACACAAAAAATGACACTTGCAAATAAAAGTGCCATTTTTTTGTATTTTTATAGCTTTTCGGCTTATTACGCTTACTTGGCGCTCATTTGCGCCTATATGTCTTTTCTTATATATTTTTTACCGCTTTTTTACGCTGTCGGTGAGGTCAGACCTGATCTCCGATTTAACATCTTGGAGAGGGGGATAGTTACTGCTTTTCCATCTCCATCATATCAAAATACATGGAGCGAGTATAAGGATTTTCTTCTGCGCTCACAAGCATTCGAAAATCATTTTTCTCATAAAAAGGAATAGCAGACAAGTACGCATCAACCGTTATAAAACGAAAAGCAGCATAGTTCTTACTCTCATGGAGCGTACGTTTTATATAAGTCATCAACTCACTACCAATATGTTGGTCCCGGTAATTTTGCGAAACTGCGAACCTACCTATCTTAATCGCCGGGTAACTATTAAAATGTTTCTCGTGAGGAAACTTACTCCGAAGTTTGCGCCAATTGCTATTTGCAGCTTCCGATTTGGAAATCTTATCGGTAAGCAAACTGAAATAAGCAACCACTTTCTCACCATCAGTCAGTAAGAAAGTATTAGCTATCTTCTTTTGCATGAATGCTTTAGCATCATTGAGAAGAAAGCCGTTCAAGTCCTCATCTCCGCAATCAAATTCCGCAATCTTCGCGTCGGCTACCAGTCGTGTTAATTGCATAGTGTCCGTTTAGATATTAATGGTTACTTTGCTGGTAAACGACTGATACTCCGCGTCCATCGCAGCCCTACGAGAGCGTGATAGCGGACGCACATTGTTGATCGCCTCTTCGAAACGAAGTGCATCATTACCGCTAAGAATCGGTGTTTCTGCAATTGGTCGTGCCATAGTTTGGTTCTCCTTATTTAGTTATCTTTGCATCTATCTTATCCCTAAAGGGAATGATTAATTATCATTTTTCGGCTGCAAAATTACACAAAAAAAATGACACTTGCAAATAAAAGTGCCATTTTTTTGTATTTTTATAGCTTTTCGGCTTATTACGCTTTTCTTTGGCGCACACTTGCGCCTATATGTCTTATCTTAATATATTTCTCACCGCTTTTTTACGCTGTCGGTGAGGTCATACCTGGATATATTTTATGCTGGAGTGCCGATTTCATAGCTTTGCTCCCGCATTGATATGGCTTTTCATATTATAAATAAACAGATTTAGCAAATAAAGTTAAAGCAAATAAAGTTGATGTTGGAAATCCACATATTGGCAATGATGATACTAATAACAAAACTCTACATAATAGAAGTAATCTTACAACAAATAAACAAGAAAAACGCAAGAAAATTAAAATATGCGCAAAATAATTTGCAAAATCCAAAAATGTTTTGTACTTTTGCGCTCTGAAATACACAACCTAAAAATCATTTTATATCCAAAATCTTATGATAGGACAAATTTTTAACGCCAAAGAGTTTACAAAGAAACTCAAAGCCACAATCCAAGCAACAGGCAAACTCGGTTTTACTGCCGATACTATCAGCCGGTTACAACTCACTACTGATTGCAGCATATTGATAGCTCCCGACAGCGATGATTCGCAAGTGCTTTATATGGCGGTCTTACGCACCATTGACGAAACCGCTTTTGCTGTTCTCAAATCTGGCAGTTACTTGTATCTGAATACCAAACAACTATTCGATTGCCTCGATATCCAATATACAAAATCCACAGTCATGTTCGACCTCTCGCGCTTTCAGGAAGGTGACAGCGTACTCGGCGGCGAGTGTTACAAGATGACGATGCGTGCTAATCCTAAAAAGGCAAGCGACAACTGCTGATTAGCCGGTTTCACCTATACCAGCAATGCCCTCTGACATTGACATATTGCTGAATCATTCAGAGCAGATGGACAGCCTCATAACTGCCCATCTGTCCGAATTAGATGCGGTTCTGCAAGACAAAGCAGAATTGCGTGCGGCACTACGCCAAGAAGTCGAAGAGAATAAACAACTCCGAAATACAATAGCCGGACAAAAGGAAATAATAGCAAGTCAAGCTGAAAGGATTGAGTGTCTCCTACAGCGAATCGCAGATCTCGAAAAACCTACCACTATAAACCACATAGCACGCGATTATATCGGCAACCAAAACATTGAGAAAGTAAACCTGTATCAGATAAAAGGAAAGAAAACGCGTCGCAAAACAAACACTGATTACCAACTTCCCGAACTGCAATTCGGAACATAACACATCACTTCAATATGGAACAGCAAAACGACACCACATCGCAAAACATCTTTTATATCGGTCGCGACTATATCGCTGTGCAGAACGTGCAGACCCAAAATGTCTATCTGTCACCGGTAGAAGGCAGCGTAGCCGACAGTCTCACTGCCCAAGCCAATGACTACAAACGCAATGTCGAGGATGCGGAATACGAACCGGTCACCGACTATTGTCCGTATATAGACCGCAATGTATTGATAGAACACAACCTCTACTCGCCTATGGAGTTCGAATCAATGCTCCGAAAAGCATGTGAGGACGAAGCACCTGTCTTGGCTGACTTTCTGCATAAAAATCAAAAATACGGCTACCTTGACTTCCACGGCGATAGCAAAAAGCAAATTTACAATAATCTCCGCGCATATTTCCCCAATATGCGGCAATATTCATATCAGAATTTCGCCTCTTATTTTTGATTTCATTTTATTCTCTTTGATACAGATTTCTCTCTCTGTTTGATTTTCATTTTATTCTCATTTGATTAATGGCTTCTCTTGCACGGGAAGCCTTTTTTGTGTATTATCTTTGCACCGTCAAACGACAAACAGCGTCTTTCGGTGAGATATTATAATCTGTTTTGGCAGCGTCTATCGTTTTGCTCTCAGTTGCCACAACAGAAAAAGGAGCAGACACCGAATGACACAACCGGCGGAAACGCAGGTGGACGCACCTGCAAAAGTAAATCAAATGTATAACACGACTTTAATGTAGCCCGTTATTCCGAAATATCCGGAATGTAGGAGTACAGTACTACAACAAGCCACAAAACCATTTTACAACAATGGCAAAAATAAATCCGATGACCCACATTGATTCAATGCAGGGCAAGTATTCAAAATCCGACAGGGTATATACCCGTGTCCGCAAGTTCGATGAATTGACTATCGGCATCCGTCTCAAGCACCCCGCCACCAACCAGCCGCCCACAGCGGCGCAGCAAGCGGTGCAGGACCTCTTCACCACCGTTGCCTCCAAAGTCAAGACCGCACTCGCGGATGCCTCCCAACGGGCGCAGTACAAAACCGACTGGAAGAAACAGAAGAAGTACAAGACCCTCACAAGTTACGTCTTCCACAAGTTGTACGAATCCGAAACAACCAACCCCTAATGTCTAATTTCGTATCTATTGCGTGCAATGTTCCTTGTCTGCTTTTTGAGTTTTTAGGGAGCAGATACAAGGCACGGTTGAGGAAGTTATGCGGGCATAATGACCGAAACCGAGCGACCGAAGGAGCGTTGCCGCAGTAGATGCCCCTAAAAAGCAAAAAGTTATGGCTAAAGTTCATTATCTCGACCCCATTGATTACCTGTCCGGCAAAATCACCAAGCGTCATCGCACCATTTACTGCTACCGCTATGCAATTGACCTCCGTTATACTACGGTACACACCACGCCCACTGTTGCACCAACTGCTGCACAGCTGGCAAGTAACGCCAAGTTCCGGCAGGCGGCACAGCAGACCAACACCATTATGGCGGACGTGAGTCAGGTGCAAACCTACAGCACGCAGTGGCGAGCGCACATGCAAACGGCTCATCCCCGCTACCGCACCCTTCGCGGTTTCATCTTCGCCAAAGTCTATTTGACATTGTAATGTTTAACCGACAGGTCGGACAAGTCCGAACAGTCCTGCTTGCCCGACCTTTTTAATATTTGAAAATACGATGAAAACTAAAAAACAAC
Source organism: uncultured Bacteroidales bacterium (assembly GCA_902785805.1). Classification (GTDB taxonomy): domain Bacteria; phylum Bacteroidota; class Bacteroidia; order Bacteroidales; family Paludibacteraceae; genus Colicola. The sequence goes on from CADAAF010000065.1 coordinate 8,238, forward strand.
CCGTCCTTGCAACCATACTTGTTATTTTCGGTGTATTGCTGATTCTCACCGCCTTCTTCGTTCCGCCTTTGGGAGTTATTGACCCGACCGTCCTCACAGCCTTCGGCGAGATTCTCACCTTTGCAGGCGCAGTCCTCGGCATTGATTATAAGTACCGCAGCAAGGAATAATCTATGTTCATTGTCAGGCGATATTATCGCCGTGAAAAGTTTTGGAATCTGATTCCGACATTGCTCGCAAGAGCAACAGTTGTTGTTAATTGTCGGTAATTGATGACCAACAAAAGAAGTTTAATCCGTTAAATTAAAAACATTATGCTTTTATCTCTTATTCGCACCAATGAATCGCCCTCAGAAACAACGGGCATTCTGCTTATAGACGGCAAGCCCTTTTGTGGCACGCTTGAGCCGCCTACCGTCCCTAACGCCCAACACCCCAAAGGAGCCATTCCCGTTGGGTGGTACAAACTGACACTCACCAAGTCGCCACATTTCGGACGTGTGCTGCCGCTGCTCCATTATGTGCCGGGCTTCGAAGGCATACGCATTCACGCAGGCAACAACCGCGAACATACCGCAGGCTGTATCCTCGTAGGCAAGTTATGCGGCAGCTCTCTCTACTACTCACTCAGTACGGAAACTGAACTTGTTGAACGATTAAACAAACACAGATATGAAGATCACTATATTGAAGTCACTACGCCGGAACGTTTCTTCACTGACCATTGCAACAGCATTGATGATATCTCCTGCCTGTTCTACGGTGCAAGATATGACAGAGACCAACCGCTCGCAGGTCGTTAACCATATCTCCCGCGACAGCATCTGGCTTCACGACAGCGTTTTTGTCCGCATCCGTGCCGATACCGTTTTTCTGGAGAAGTGGCACACCCGTTGGCGTGACCGCGAGACCATAAAGACTGACACCGTAACCAAAGAGGTCGTCCGCACGGAAACGGTTCCTGTTCGTTACATTCCGAGCTTTTACAAGTACGGCACCGCCCTTGCTATCCTGTTGCTTCTCCTCTTGCTCGCCAAGCTTGCGCTTTACCTTTTTATGCGACGATAAGGAGCTGCTAATTGTCTTGCTTGAAGAAACGGGCGTAGTTTTGGTTGAATAGTTCAACAGCCTGCTCGATAGGGCCATAGAACTCGCCGCCGGATGCATTCTTGTGTCCGCCGCCGTTGAAAACCTCGTGGCAGAACACATTGACCGGGCGGTCGCCCTGCGAACGCATCGATATCTTTACTTTTATCTTGCTTCCTCCCGCAAGCGGCACCTCTGCAGGCAGCACCTTGTCCTCGCGCATAAAACATGAGTAGTAAATATCTTTTATTTGCAGTGGCATATTCACTATTCCTTCGGCATCGCCCGACCGGAAATTGAACTTGTACAACTCCTTGCGCTTGAGGTAAATTAGTGCGGTATGGTATTCGGGAATAATCGTCATCTTGTTGTATAGGCAATACCCCACCAATCGCATACGGTCGGCTGTATAGGCATTGAATACGCGATTATAGATGGAATCCTTATCCACTCCTATTCGCACTAATTCACTCACTATCTCATACATATCGGCTCGATTGCTGTTGAAGGAGAAGTTACCCGTATCGGTCATCATACCCGTGTACAGACAAGTGGCTGTATCAAGAGTCAAAGGACTGTTAAACATAGTATCACCAACTTGTGTGGCAAGGTCTTTGATGAGACGATAGACCAACTCGCACGACGATGGCGATTCGGGGTACGAAAAGACAACGTCTGCAAAATCGGCAGGGTGCAAATGGTGGTCTATCAATAGGCAGGGAGTATGCTTGGCTGATAAGACCTGTGTCAAACATTCGCCCAAACTGCCGATACGCTTCGGCTCATTAAAGTCCGTACATATAATGGTATCGGCTTCTTCCAACAACTCTCTCGCCTTTTCGGGAGCATTCTCATATACCACTACCTTGTCCGCACCGGGAAGCCAACCTAAAAAGTCGGGATACATATTGGGGAGAACCACCGTAGCCTGCACATCTTCCCGCACACTATCCAACCGGTGCTTTATGCCTAACGATGAGCCCATTGCATCGCCATCGGGAGACATATGGGTAAGGACTACCACTTTGCGGGCATTACTGATTATGTGCGCCGCTTCACGAACGCGGTCGATTGATAGAATAGATGTCATAAGCGGGATTTGGATATATGCTGTTCTATGAATTGTTTGCTTTGCATGCGTCTATGAGCCTGTTCACGTCTTGCCGCTGTATCCATGCGCCACGCCTTATAAGCATACAGCAGTGCACACATGGAGAAATAAACGAGCGTCAGCACCCATAATACATGGTACTCCCTTGCCGTTGTTTCCAACGTTGCGCCCATTGTTTGTAAGTGGACATAGCCGTGCATCCCCCACGTGGACGGCAACAGGTAGCCTAAATACTTCCAGAAAGGATTCATACTCTCCCACGGCCAGCTGATACCCGATGCGAAGAAGAAAATCAGGGACGTGAACAGCATTGTTACCATACCCGTTTCCCGTTCCTTTTGGAAGGATGCAAAGAATATGGAAAAGTAAATAGTGGATAGTAGCAACGGCACCATAAAACGCAGCAGATCGCCCACCATTGCCAAATGAGGCAAACCGAAAAGGATTGGCACCAGTATCAATGCAAATGAGGCTATCGCCATATAGATAACAAAATAGGCGGCACCACGCCCGATAAGCAATCGGAAGACAGAGGCGCGGCGACGACGGCCTGGCAGGATAAACACCTCCTTGTTCTCCTCACGAGCGGTTCCCTGGGGCATATTGATACCGAAAAAGAGCGTCTGGTGCACTATCAGTACCAGAATAGGCGGCACGAGGAATGCACAGTAGCCGCCGGTGGGATTGAAGAGGGAAACAGCACGGAACGGAACAGACTGCACCAATGCCCAACCCGTCTCTCCGCCTATATTCATCGCCTCATAGCGGTCTATCTGGATGTGGTTCATATAGTCCAGCATCAGCATACTGGCTGCCGTTAGGACGTTCTTCATATAGAGGAACGAAGACATATCGCAGTAAAGCGAGATATGAGCCGTCTCCATACCGCTCATAAGTACACTTTCATAGTCGGAAGGAATATAAATTATGCCGTGTACCCGTTGCGCCTTGAGCAGGGCTTGCGCTTCTTCCAATGTGGCGCACGTATGCGTAACCGTCACTTCGGGAGCAGCATCAAATCGATACACAAACTCGCGGGAGGCTGGGGAGGACGACATATCCACCACTGCCACCTCCACATTCTCCACCACGTTGCGGATATAGATAAGATTATAGATAACCGGATACGCTAAACCCGCTACAAAGAAGATGAGCATAACGCCCGAATCGCGAAAGATGCGCCGCAATTCAAGCACAAAGACGCGCCACGTATCTACAAGACGTGTCAATAAAGCATCTATCCATCGTTGTATGTCCATCGTCTTAATCCTTGGGGAAGTATTGATATAGCAAGGCTCTGTACAATCGGCGCATAATCAGCATCTGCAAACCGGTGAAAGCTATCAGCACCGCCACCGATGGCAATGATTGCGTAATGGGATTGCCGAACAACACCTCATTCACATAGACCAGATAATAATGCCGCAGAGGGAAGATATTGGTCAGTGCTTGTACGAAAGGCAGCATACCCATCTTGGGAAACGTAAATCCCGACAGTGAAAATGCCAGCATACCATACAAAGCACCGGCAGACAATGCCACACGAAGAATAGGAATGATGCCTACAAACGTAACGGCAATGGATTGCATAGCAAGTATATATGCCACCATACCTACATTGAGCCACAAAAAACTGCCGTTTATGGGGAAATGCATCATCCTTACCATCACAATGTTCATTGTTATGCCTAACGTGCAATACAGTATCAGGTGCGGCAGCAGTTTGCCTACCATGGCACGGGTGAAACTGCCTTGCGCAGCGCGCAACCAGTCGCGGGATGTCTTCCATTTCAATTCCGAACCGATGGAATAGATGGTAATCATCAGCACAATCAGACCCAATATACCGGGCAACAGGATTCCGACAAGATAGACAAGATAATTGCTTGACGGATTGCCCACAAAGTGTTCCTCTATGGCTATGGGTTGCAGGCGTTTCATTATCATATAGTCAGGCAATCCTTTTTTCCGTAGCACCTCACGCTGGAAGGCTGCTGAAGCGAGTGTCATAATAGTGAGCAACTGCTTGGATGCGGTGTTGGCACCTATGGTATAGGCATTATTGGTATAGAATACCACTTCCGGTCGCTTGAACGATGCCAAGTCGGCATAAAAGCGGTCGGGCACAACCACGAAAGCATACACCCTACCCTGCTGCATCAGCTTGCGTGCATCCTCATACGTATCGGTCACTGCCACTATATCCACTGCCTGCGTGGCATTCAGTTCGTGTACTACTCGTCGGGAAATGGACGAATGGTCTAAATCGACCACCGCTATCGGCATCTTTTCGGGAGAACCCGTCTTGAACAGCGTGAGAAAAAAGACACACGAAAATATCATCACAAAATACGTGGAGAAGATATACACAGGTCGCCTCAGCAACATCTTCACCTCACGTTTCGCCACGCGAAGAACAATGTCTATTTGTCGGGAAAGAGACAGCATTACCTTCTTACTTACGCACCACGACTGCCGTCATACCCGGACGAAGATTAGGTATCTCGCTGAGCGGACGAGCCTTGACATCAAATGTCTTGACATCATACCCGCCGTTGGTTTGCGTGGAACGCCACGTGGCATAACTGGCCATCACTTTGATGAACGTAACTTTCACGGGATAGGTCTCCTCGCCTAATGCAGGTACGCGTACTTGCAGTTCGCTGCCCATCGTTATTTCGCGAAGCAAATCCTCTCGGATGGCGAAATGGAACCACATATCCTTGGTATCTACCACTGCCATTACGGGCGAACCTTGTCCTACCAACTCGCCCACGTGAGGGAAACACTCGCTTACCTCTCCGTCCACTGGGCTGGTTAGATACCGTTCCGACTTGGCTATGTTTATTTCGTCTATCATTCCGTCCACGCGCGCCACCAAAGCACGAGCCGCAGCCTTGTCCTCCTCTTGCGCACCTTTGAGTGCCATATCGTACTGCGACTTGGCGGCTTTCACGTTAGCCTGCGCCACTTTGTATTGTGCCTCCACCTCGTCGTGTTTCTGGGCCGTTACCACGCCTTTTTGGTAGAGCCTGTCCACGCGCTCATACGACTTGCGGTACACCTCCTCGCCTGCCAACGCTTTCTGATACAGTTCGTACGCTCCCTGTATCTGCTCCTCTCGGGCACCGTGAATGGCTTTTTGGTTCTGTGCCTCGGCTGCATTACGCGCGGCAACTGCCTGCGACATTTTAGCCTCTACCTCGGGCGAATTGATAATAACTAATGTATCGCCTTTCTTCACTTGATCGCCTTCCTCGGCAAGGAACATCTCTATACGGCCGGGTACTTTGCCTGACACGCGGTACTCCGTGGCTTCCGCCTCACCGTATATCTCTGTCTTTTCGGGCTTGAGAGCGAAGATACCGATAACTGCCACTACTATAATGACTGCAAACAGCACGCATAACCCTAACAGCAAATCCTTGCGTGCATTCATCTGATGCTTATTCTGTTCCATATCAATTATCAATTAACAACTGTCAATTATCAACTAACAACTGTCCTGTATGTTTCTTATACGTTATTTCCGCCATCCTCAATGCGATAGCGGCATCTATTTCCCCTGTGTAGGCCTTGTTCCAAGCCGTTTGTGCTTTCATCAGGTCGGTGGCTGTCAGCACGCCTTCCGCGTACGAATCCTGTGCGTAACGCAGTATCTCTTCGCTGTGAGCCAATGCGGTCTTCGATGCTACCAACCGGCGAGAGGCTTCTATTACTTTTTGCGCCGACTGGGTGGCTTGCAGCTCGATTTTCTGCTGAGCCTCTTCTATTTGAAGTTCCACGCTCTTGGCTTTATGTTTGGCGGCACGGACTGCCAATATGTCAGAGGCGTGCGCAATGGGGATATTGACTGCCAAACCGGCAGAGAAGAATCCCTCGAATGTCTTCTTGAAGCCGTCTGCAACGTTCGGATTGGTTATGACATAATTGGCGGATGCCACTATATTAGGCTGCAAACCGGCGGCGGCTAATCCGACACCCGACTTGGCTACGTTATGCAGTTCGCCTAATAGTTGCAACTCCTCGCGGTGAGACTTAATCTGCTCCAAGTCGGCAGAAAAATCGGTCAGCGGCACGCTGTCCAACTGTGCTTTGTCGTCCGGATATATATCAGTGTTCAGCGGCAAACCAACCGCTTGGCACAGAGCCATCTTCGACAGAACCAAGCCGTTCTGCGCTTGCGCCAACATCGACTCGGCTTCGCTTAATGCCATCTTGACTTGCAGCATATCCGCACTTGTAGCCATACCTTCCTCTTGCGCTAAGGACACTTCTTCCTCTAACTGCTTGACTAACGCCACATACTGCTCTGCCAATTTCTGTTTCTCGCGCACCGAGATGACGCGCCAATACGCTTCTTCCACTTCCACTACCAGGTCGGTCTTGTTCTTATGCGCATTGATTTGTGCTATACGCTCTATCGAACGGGCCATCTTGTGCGAAAAGATAATCCTGCCGCCCACGTAAACAGGCTGGACAACACCCACTTGTCCAACCAGCACGTGCGTCATATCGAGGTCAAAGCGGCGGTACACATCGCCGTACAGAGAGCCAACCGTCTGGTTAATCGATTGGGCTGCATCAGGATACAACTGCTCTGCTATTTGAAGATATGGATTATTGTAGGTCAAGCCGTTCAGCCCCATCGTGCCAAACCGCGTCTCCATCGTTTGGGGCAGCAGATGGGCGTGGCGCGAGTTCCACAGATAAACGCCGTTGGCACTCACTTGCGGGAAGAAACGTGCCGTAACCGACTGGCGGGCATACTTGGCTGCTAACACGTTCTCATCGTCTATACGGCTCTTGACGGTGGAATGGAGAGCCATACGCCGACACGAATCAAGCGTCAGTACAACCGGCTGCGCATACATAGCACAACCGAGAAGAATACCACTGAGTACTATCAATAAACGTTTCATCGTTCTAATCTTTGCGCCCGTTATGCCGCAAAAACCGTGCCAATCGGCTACAGAAGCAGGATTTATCGTCTTATCTTCACAATGAGCGTGGACAGCGGTTCGGCGGTCAAATCGCTACGGGACAAATCA
>CADAAF010000066.1:0-13651 GCA_902785805.1 uncultured Bacteroidales bacterium
TCGTCTTCAGTATTAGCAGGGGCACGCAGTATTTTAGACGGAGCGCGTTGCGGCATGGGATAAACGATGCCGTCGTCGAAGATGCCAAAGATATAGACAAGGACATTCTTCAGTTCGTCGAAGGGTATGTTGATCTCCGTCTTGGTGGCGGGAGCCTCACTGACGGATAAGCCATCGTGACCGGAGATATAAACCGCCAGTGCGCGGTCGCCCTTCACTTTCGCCTCGATGGTGATGGTGCCCTTGCCTGCGGGAACCTCCAGGACTATGCCGCTGAAGTTGTTGCGCAGGATGTCCATATTGCCTTCGTGAGCGTCGATGTTGTCAAGCATAAGCTGGTCAACAACGGTGTTGAGAATGAGAGCCTGCTCGGTTTTGTCGTAGCGGTCGCCGTTGGTGAGGTCGCAAGTGACGTACATGTTGCCGACAAGTGCGTTGGAGAGGTCTTTGCCATCCAGTTTGCCGAAGTCGGCGGCTCCGTCCTCAGTAACAGGCTTCAGGTCAGCCACGTCAGCGGGTTTGTTCTCACCTTCCATTTCAATGATGTTCTTGAAGTTTTTCCACTCGGTATCAGCCTCATACAAGGCTTTGGTGCCTGCGGGCACATAGAGGACCGCCTTGTTGCAAGGTGCGTCTTCATCGCTCCATGAAGAGAAGCCGTTTTCAGCAAGAATGCCAGCGGGGTTGGTGATATGTGAAGTGATGACAGTGAGGTTGTCGCAGTTCATAAACGCTCCAGATGCAATCTTCTTCAGGTTCTTTGGCAGAGTGACGGAGCGCAGTCCGTAGAGTTCAGAAAAGGCCTCTTCAGCTATAGAGTCCACTGTTTCGGGAATGAAAGTGCCGTCGCAGGCAGCCAGAAGCGTATTATCCTTTGTGCGTATGACAGCATTGCAGTTGTCGCGGCTGTCGAACACGGTGTTGTTCTTGTCCACTTTGAGTTTTGTGAACGCAGTGGCAAGGAAAGCCGCCGGCTCTATTTCCTTGACAGCAGCCGGAATCTCCAGTTCGCGCAACGGGCAGCCCCGGAAGGTGCGGTTGTAAATTTTCTCAAGGCTTGCGGGCAGTTGCAGATAGCTGAGCGCGCTGCAACCTGCGAAAGCCCCTGCTCCTATTTCTGTGACCTCGTCGGGGATGATGACGGTGCGCAGTGCCGTGCAGCCAAAGAAGATGCGGTCAGGAATGCGGGTAGTGCCCTTTGCAAATGTGACTTTGCGCAGGTTAAGGCACTCCTGGAAGACGGCTGTGCCCTGATTGAACTCCCACTTGCTGCAGGAAGCGGGGATGACAATCTCCTCGAAGCCAGCGCGTGCGAAAGCGAGCCAGCCAGTGTGGATAACGGATTCGGGTATGTCAAGCGACTTGAGGTTGAGGGCATCTTCAAAGGCTTCCATTCCTACTTCTGCTATAGTATTCGGGATAGTCAGTTGCTCAAGGTTGCGTGCACCACGGAAGCAGTAGTCGCCAATGCCTGCCACGGTAAGGGTGGTTTTCTCATAGCCATCCTTCGGCGTAAGGGAATAGGTGGTATAATCTTTAAGATAGAGAGTGATTGATTCGGGAATAGTGATTTCAGACTGCTTGTAGGGGAACTCGCTGCTCCACTGGCTTACATAGGAGCCGTCGTGGTTGATGTACCACACCTGCGGGATAACTACGCTGACACCACGGCTGGTGCGCTTGTAGTAGAGTCCGTTGATAAAGAAGTCGAAATAATCATCCGCATATTTGATGCCGTAGTGCCGTGCCTCGTCCATTTCTTCAATGGAGAAGCGGCTCCAGTATTCATGGGCGGCATAGATGTCCTTCATGCCATAAGGCACATAGAGGGTAATGCCTTTTGCGTCCGGCTGCGGCTTGTCCTCGTCGAGGAAGGCAAACATGCGCGGACCTGCCTCAAGCACTCTCCGGCTGTTAATCTGTATGCTCCACAGGTTGCGGGAGAACGGGCAGAAGGCAAGGGGCACTTCGGTGAAGTTCTCGCCAAAGACAACCTCTTCAATGCCGCTCCATGTATGGAAGATAGGTATGTCCCAATCCACATCCGTCTTCAGGGTGATATTACGGCCGAGATAGAGGTAGGTGCAGGTAGGTGCAATCTCATTGAAGGAGAACTCCTCGCCCGTATCGCCCTGCCTATAAGTGAACTCGATAGGCTCGTCACCATCGGAGATGACAAGCTCCTCAATACCTTTGTCCCATTCGTTGATGTAGGAGAGTGCCGCCAGATTCAACCCTAACGTCTTGACAGAAGCGGGGATGGTGACAGCCTTAAGATAAGGACTTTTGGCGAAAGCACTGTCACCGATAGCGGTAACGGTGTACTCGTCGTAGTTATAGGTCTCTTCGTTATAGACGGAGAGGAGGAAAGTGACCGTGGCGGTCTTGTTCTCCGTGTCAAGCAGATACCAGACACCTTCAACCTCGGTGCGTGTCTGTGCGTTCAGCAGTCCCGCCACCAGCAGGAGTGCTGCAAGAAACATGTTTTTCTTCATTGTAGTGTTAATATTGGGTTGGTGTATTGACAATTGATAATTGATATTCTTTAACTCTCATTTGTTTTTCTTATCGCAGGCAGAATGCCTGCGTACCCAGCGGGCTATCCTTAAACTACCTAAGGGTAGCTTAAGGATAGCTACGGGTAGCTGATGGTTAACGGAGTTCTGTGCCGAGGGCGTTGTATGTTTTGCCGTCGCGGATGATATACAGAACACCATCCCTGAACTCCTTGCTTACAGCGGTTTTGCCGTCCGCAGCAGTCTGCTCTACAGCCGTAGGCGACTGCAACTCGAACTCACAGGTGAATTTAGCCTGATCCTTGTTCTCACGCCAGCCGACGTTGTCGATAGCCACAGCAGCGAAGCAGTACTTGGTGCCTTGTTTGTAGGGCAACGTAGCCTTGCCGCCTTTGTGAACACCCTCCACCGCTTTGTACTCCTCATCATTCTCCTTAACAAAGAGCTGAACATGGCTTACGCCGGAAGAAGCATCGGAAGCAGTCCACTCGACCAGCATGTTCTCTCCGTCAATAGTAGCATTCGTCACGTTGCTCTGCGGGAGGTCGTTGTCTATAGTATTGACATAAGTGTTGGTACGGATAGGCTTGTTGGCATCGAAGACAATGACAGCCTCGTTCTCAATCTTTGCTCCGTTGGCGAGACCGTCAAGGTGGTTGATTGCGAATGTGACGAAGCCTTCGCCTTCGTGGTTGATGTTGTTAGGCACAAGGAAGCCCTTGTCGGGGTCTTCTTCGATATTGCCGTTCTTGTCAAGAGTGATAAAGCTCCATGACGCCACGCCTTTCTCCTTGTCGAGCTTGCCATTAACACGGACAATCATGTCCTTTGCCTCGAGCTTGACATCCTGCGTGAACTCCTTCATGTTCTGTCCTTCCACGCGTATGGTGGTGTCAGCCCAGCCGAAGGAAGTGAAGCCGAAGGACTCAAGGTCGTACCTGCTCTTGTCGAGCGTGTCGGTAACAAAGACTTCGTGTGTGGGAGCGGTGGCAGTAGATTTGTTCTCGAAAGTGACTGTGTAGCTCATCTCCGGTGCGGGCTTGATGTAATGCTCGTCGCCAAAGCCGGAAGGACCTATCATCTCGTTGGGGTCGTAGCTGGATACGCAGAGAATCTTCTTCACCTTGCCCGTTCCGTGCAGGCAGTCGTTCATTGCGTCGATATTCATAGCGATATTGAAGGCGGAATTAGCGAGGAAAATGGCTTTAAGCCCCCATCCGTAAGGATTGAGGTCCATAGCGCATGTGAACACAGCACTGAAGACGTTGGTCATGAAGTTGCCTATGCGGTCTTCAGGATTATCCTCGATTGCCTGGAACCACATCTTGAAGCCCACCTGATATGCGCAGCCTAACAGAGGCACGCTGCCGACAGTGGCATCAATAGTACCCCAACCGAGATACTTCAGCAGGCAATCGACCTTGTTGTTGTCAAAGCGTTTGTATCTTGTGCGGTCGCTGTTCTCGTCGATTTCATACGCAGGGGTATGGCGCTGTGCGCCAGCCTGTTCGTCCCCGTTTTGGACAACAATGGGGTTGCCGTCCTTGTCGAACTCCAGCGGTCCCCACGGCTCTCCGAGGAAGTAATACATATCCACATCCTTTGATGACTTGACAGAGAAGGGTAGGCTGTAACGGCTTCCGGCAGTGACACGGGGCAGGAGAAGCGGGAATGCACGCAGTCTGCCGTATTCTCCGCCGGCATCAAAGACAACGGACGCCATTGTGTCAAGCGTAGCCTTTACCGTCTCGTCTGTGAGCTGCGGAGGATAGAGGGGATTCTCAAAGCCGAGTGTAACCTCCGCATCAGCCGAGACATAGAGGATGAAGGGGACGTTATAGGCATCCACATTACCCCTGTTACCATACTCAATATAGAAGTTCTTGCTGCGATTGATGAGCATACGGTCCCATCCGGTCAAGTCCGCCCATACGTCAGGGGCACGGAACTCCTCAACCGAGAATCCGCCAAAGAGCGTGTCCTCGTCCACAATAACATCCCATGCGCCGAGGTCGGCATTGGCAAGATCGAAGGATGCGTAATGCAGGACATCGGTGCCGGTGGAGTTCTTCTCATCATATCCAGAGCGTTTCACCCACGAGCCGATGATGTCGGTCTGGCCTTCGCGGTGCAGGCGCACGTTGAGGTCCTTGTTCCACTCGTAGCCGCCGTAAATCTTCAGCATGACACCGTCCGCCTGACCCGCGATGTCTGGTTCGACTTTGTTCAGGCCGCCTATGAGGACAGTGCCGTAGGCAGGTGCGCAGGCGTTCCCACCGCGTGCAATCATAACGGGGTTGGTTATGCCGTTCTCCCAATTATTGAACTCATGCTGTGTGTGTCGCGCAGCGTCACCGTTTTGGCTTGTTCCCAAATCGTAACCCGGAATATCGTAGCGCCAATAGATGGCTTCGCCGTTTTCGGTCTGGTCGGTGTAGGTAACAACTCTGCCCGACCAGTCTTTGGCAAGCTGCATCTTCGGTTCGGGCAGCAGCAGTCCTTCGTACTCGGTGAATTCGCAGTTGAGCTGCGCCATGGCATCGTTGCCATTGCCGCTGAGGTCTTTGAGGGTGCCGTCGAAGCCATAGTTGATAACGCATCCTTTTTGCGAAACAGGCTTGTGACCGGCGAACTGCTTCACCTCGTCATAAGTGAGCGCACGGTTCCATATTTGCAGCTCGTCCATATACCAATCCTCATTACGTTGGAAGTTGACCGCATTGCCTATGACAATCGGGTTGGTTCCGAACTCCATCCTTCCGGACAGGGAGCCTGTAGCGAGAAGCAGACCATCCAAGTACAACTCCATGTTCTGACCAAGCTTGCGCCCGTCCCAAGTGAAGACCACCGAGTGCCATACCTCAGGCTCGCAGATCATGTGTACGTCATCATTGTATGGGGAATAACTGTATAATATCGTCCCTTTGCCGTCGTCTGACTTGTCGGTATTCAGGAAGGCTTTTACTTGTGCACGCACAACGTTGAACTTATCCTCTTTCTCGTCATAGCCGTCAATGCGCGAGTCCAAACCTATGGCAAAGCCGGGGTCGGTGTATGACGAGATATAGTACTGCTCATCGCCCGGTGCGTTTTCTGTATTGGAACGCATATAAATAAGTGACGTTCCGGTGTCGATGCTGTCCACGCGCACCCAGAATGCGACAGACATCGCCGAATCAAGATGCATGTTCTCGCGCAGCGGAATCGCCACACGGTTCTTTGGGAAATCTCCGTTATTGACAAGCGTTTTCTCGTACATGTGCAGTGCCATGTTCTTTTCAGCAGGCGCAGGTTCGGGCATCTCCTTGCGGTAGAAGAGCTGGCAGGCATTGTGTCCGCCAAGGTCGTTTACGCCCACGAACTCACGCATGAGCCAGTGGTTGAAGTCGTTGGCATCGATAGCCAACAGGGGAGACATCTGACTGCCACGCTCATTGACCACGCCAATGCGCAGCATGGCGTCGAGACGGTTGGCGTAACTGAGGCTGTTGAAGCCGTCTTTGGTCTGCACCGTCAGCCATTTGGATCCGATATACCATGCGGTGTTGCCGGTCGGGTCATTGGGGTCGATAACGAGATCGTATGCGCGGGGGGAATCGAGGGCCATGCCGTAGCACATAGTCTTGTTGGCTTTCCAGGTGTTGCCGTTGTCGTTGGAATAGGCAATCCAGCGTTTTTCGCCGTTGCCTACGATGGCATAGACGTTCTGCCCTTGGGCTACAAGCATGTGGTTGGAATTGTCCGCTTCGGGAATGGTAACGATCTCACTCCATGTCTCTCCGAAGTTATCAGAGCGTATGTAGAGCAAGTGAGAGAAGTTCACTTTGTCGTTCAGCTCCTCATCTTTCTCCATCTCCGTGGCACCTGTGAACATCAGGTGAATGGTGCCGTTGCCTGTTATTGCCATTACGGGATGATGGTTCAGTTCGTCGCCGTTGTAACCCCGGCGGTCCAGTATTTGGCAATAATAGCCGTTGTTGGAGAGCTGCGGAGCCAGTTGGCTGAGGGCAGCCGTTTCGCCCGTCATGTCGCCGGTAGCCACATACACACGCCCGTCAAGCAGGGTGGCGTACCACGACTGTGACGAAGCCACAAGCGCCCATTTGCCGTCCTTGAGCTGGAGGTCAGCCATCATGTGCACTGCCTGCGGCAAAGTGACAGTCAGGCTGTTGAAGTTGGCTCCGTAGTCCGTAGAGCGGCACACTACGATGTTCTGGTTATCCGGTTGGTCAATATGGTAAGCGATAACCACATTCTCTCCTTCGGCTTTGATAAGGGCATACTTGATGCCGTAGTACTCCCACGGACCGGTTGCAATCTGTTTATTTGTAAAGTTCGCACCGCCATCCGTAGAGCGCAGATACATCAGTCGCGGCATACCCTTATCTTCATTGTCTCCGTCATAATTATCGGGCACAAGGATATGCACGTAGTTTCCTTCCGCCTGCAGGATGTTGCAGTAGCCGTTCCATCCTTCGGCGCGGCGTTTGTAGATAGAACGGGCATCTTCCCACGTTGCGCCGCCATCGGTGGAGCGGCGGTACCATACGTCATAGCCTTCGGGCTGTGACACGGTGTTGCTTTTGATGTCCGCCCATACGACATGGACGGTGTTGCCGCAGACAGCGATTTCCGACTTCATCGGATCGGCATCCGTCGTGTCACGGGTGTAACCGGCAGTGAGGTTCACCCAGCCGCCGTAGTTGGAGAACAAGTCCTGCTGCAGCAGGTTGTCATCCGTGGCGTTGTTTGCCGACAACCCAGCCGCCGTCAGCAGAGCCGCCATAAACAGGAAGAACTTTTTCATTTTGTTTTGGTTTTGTTTGTGTTTGTTTTTTTTATCGCATGGTTGATGCCTGTGTACCCAGTGCGTACCCTGTGGGCAAAACCGCATAAAATGCGGGGCAATGGACGAAGGGCTCAAGGGTAGCGCAAAGGTAGCGCAAGGGTAGCGGATTTGTGTCAATTTAATTCGGTTCCGAACAGGTTGTAGATTTTGCCGTCGCGGATGATGAGGACTTCGCCGTTGCGGAGAACTTTGATTGCGGAAGAGGACGAGCGTGTTCCGAGTACATCCTCCAAAGCCGTCTTGGTTTCTGTAATCTTCATCGAATAGATTCTGACAGAGCCTCTTGATGCATCTTCCACTGCTTCGGCGGCTCTGGCGAAACGGACAGGAGTATAGCGGGGAGCGGCATCCTTGGGAGCTGCTTCTACTGCATAGATATAAACCATAGTCGGCTCGGCGCAGTTGTAAGCGATATGTACTTCTCCCTTTTCGGGCTGACTGAAAGCAGTGGCGGCACCTGTGCCTACTTTGATGTTGAGTTCGTGACTGCCGAAGGTCTGTGTCGTAACATAAACCTCGCCTTCACCTGCCGGCAAGAGGAAGCTCAGTCCGTGGAATCTGTCGGCAAACTCGGCTGTACCCTGGACGAGCGTGCCAAGCAGTTCGTCAATCTTGGTTGCGTCCATGGTCGATTGGAGGACGATGCACTCGTCTGTCAGATCCACACTGTCATCGGTGGTGAAGGTGTAGCGCACGCCGTCAATTACTGTTCCTTTCGGGTTGTCTTCTATTTCGATTGCGCCAAACGACACGTTGGATGTCTGAGCAGTCGGAACAACAGGTGCCGGACCGATCTCCACGCGCAAAGCGGGGCGGTTGCCCAAATAGAACGTCATGACTCCTTCTTCCCATTGGCTGTCCGTAGCGCGGAGCGTAACGCCGGAGGTCAGAATCTTTATGTCATCGTCCATAATCACTTTGTTGGCTTGTCCGGCGCGTGCGCCCCAAGAAAGAATCTCTTCCTCGGTTGCATCGGGGGCTTCATCGGCTATGGTGTTGTACATTTCTATATAACCCTTGTTGGTTACAGTCAGTGTGTCGCAAGTTACATTGGGGTGCGGCGAGTGTTCGATGGTATGCACATCCACATTGTCGATAGTCAGGTTGCTTGCTCCCAGTTGCGAGAAATAACCTTCTAAAACGAGAGTGGCGTTTTCTCCTTTGCCGCGTATAATAATCGGCGCACTGGCACCAATACCGGCAGAGTTGTTGGTGATGCGGCAGTCGCCGATAATGTCAATAGCGATAGGCACTTGCGGAATGCTGTTGTAGGACATCCAGTCTGACCAGCCCATCGTACTCCTCTCATCATCTGTGAAATGCAAGCGATAGTTGTTGAGGGTCAGTACGCCTGTCTCGTAGTCAAACGACACTTTCCCGTCGCCAAAGATGTCGCGGGCATTCTCTTTGGTCAGTTTGATGCGCGTCCCGATAAATTCGATGTCATAGTAAGAGCCTTTCTCAACGGTAAACTCGTAATCGGCAGTGATAACCTCTTCTTCGGATTTCTTACAGGTGGCGGTAATGGTGGTAACACCGTCTTTGAGTACACTGACTGTGCCTGTTTTGGCATCCACTGTTGCAACAGTCGCGTCGGAAGAGGAATAGACAACGTCCAAGCCTAACGGGTTGGTTACTTCCTGTGGCACATAGGGATAGCCGACATAGAGCGTATAACCCGTAACGGCGGGGGTGTAGAAACTGAGCCAGTCATTGGTGTAATAGGCAAACTCTATGACGTATGCGGTGTCGGTCTCCGACAAAGCCCACGAAACATTCTGCTGTACTCTCCAGATGGTATTGGGATAGGTGGCGAGCAATGCTTCCGTTTCCATATCCTTTTCTTTTCCGTGGCGGTAAGACACTTTGGCGTTGAAATTGTCCCGATAGTAACCGAACTGTGCCTGCACACTGTCGTTGGCTGCACCTAATGCTGCCAAAGCCTGCAATGCCATATCGGTGGTAACATAATACTTGTCTTCGCCATTGACGGGAAGCATGTTGCGCCATTCCAACTGTTTGGGGTATTCAGGTTCTACGACGTTGGTGAATTTGCCCCAAAACGCTGCGCTCTGGTAGGTGTAGCTACAGTATTTGGGAACGAGCAACTCAATGTTCTCATAGTCGATGTCGGTTAGTGCCGACCATACATACGGGGGTCGCGTGGAGCGACATTCGATGTGTTTGAGTGCCGTGCAGCCCGAATAGAGCATATCCTGAATGTTATTGACATTCTCACCGAAAACAATGCTCTCCAATGCTGTGAAGTTCCTCAAGATGGTTCTGGGGAGTTCAGGATCAGAGTAGTAGTATTGTATGTTTCTGCCCTGATAGATGGTCTTGAGCGACGAAGCAAGGGTCATAAACGGGTCGCCGTCTTCGCCATCATTAAGATTAATATCACATGCAATACTGAGTGGTGTCAGACTGCCGTTGATGATGATGTTTTTGAGCGGTGTTCCCTCAAAAGTGGTCTTGTCGCCCTCTATTAGCGTAATGTTGGCGGGAATGGTGAGCGAGGTCATGTCAGGGCAGTTGCAGAAAGCCTTTATGCCGATAGTTTTTACAGCATATTTGGTGCCGTAAGACTCTACCGAATCGGGGATAACCACATCACCTTTGTAGTACCCCGCTATCGGTTGTTCCTGCTCATCAGGCGCATAAGTTACGACTGCTCCGGAACCGTTAATGTAGTACCAGAAGCCATCCTTCTCGAAGGCTGCCATCGCGCTCAAACTTACCAGAGCGCAGATGAAAGAAAGTAAAATTTTCTTCATAGTGTTATTGTTTTTAGTTGTTAATGTAAAGTTGTTAAAACTTGTTTTCACGCTGCAAGTTTACAACAAAATTCTGAAATAATGCTCTTATATAACCCCAAATCCACTATCAAAACGTAAAAAACTGCTCTTAAAACGTCCAAACATTTGTAAAACAAAGGATTGTAGTACTATATCCCCTGCTCTCGGAAAGCACGTGAAAATCGCTTCACAAGAGCAGAATGTGTCCATGCTTGCCCGATAATCGGCGCAACAAAATGCGCTTTTTTGCTGTTTCTCTTGTATATGTGCAGAAATATGTCGTACCTTTGCTGCCCGAATGAATTAGCAGCCGAACGAGTATGGATTTGGAAATACGCGAAATACGGACGAAACGCGAACTGAGACGCTTCATACAATTCGCAAACGATCTGTATAAGGACTGTCAGTACTATTGTCCTCCCTTGTTTTTCGATGAGATGAATTGCTTCGATGTGGAGAATAATCCCGCTATTGAGGTCAGTGACTACCGCCTGTGGATGGCCTATCGAAAGGGTAAGCCTGTGGGACGCATTGCGGGTATCATCAACCACCGCGCCAATGAGAAATGGGGTGTGAAGCACGTGCGTTTCGGGTGGTTCGATTTTATTGACGACCTCGAGGTCAGCCGTGCGTTGCTCGACACCGTAGCCGCATGGGGCAAAGCCCATGGCATGGACGGTCTGAACGGACCGGTGGGCTTCACGGACTTTGACCACGAGGGACTGCTCTTGGAGGGTTACGAGTATCTGGCTCCTATGGCTTCGCTCTACAACTACCCTTATTACGTCCGGCACATGGAGGCGTACGGCCTGACCAAAGAGGCGGACTGGATTGAGATACAGGTCTATCCGCCTTACGAATGTCCCGAACGCCTGAACCGTATCGCGGAAATAGTCAAGCAACGTTCGCATGTTCACGTTGATAAAGTGCAGAACACGCGCGAGTTAGTGCGCAAATATGGCATTCAGTATATGGATGTCATTGACGAAGCGTACCAGAAACTCTATAACTTCCAGCCTATGACCGACAAGCAGAAGAACTACTACAAGAATATGTAGTTCCCTCTGCTGAACTTCGATTTCGTGACTATCATTGTGAACGAGAAAGACGAAGTGGTAGGTGTCGGTGTCGGTATGCCGGATATATCCGAGGCACTCCGTAAATGTGGCGGCAAACTCTTCCCCTTCGGTTGGTACCATATTCTCAAGGCTCTCAAAGCCAAGAAGATTGATACCTTCAATATGCTCCTTATCGCCGTTCGTCCGGACTATCAGAACAAAGGTGTCAATTCGCTTTTCTTCCAGGACTGGATTCCGTATATCAAGAAGTACCAGATTAAGCGCATGGAGACTACTTCTATCTTGGAAACTAACACCAAGAATATCGCGAACTTCACCCAGTTCGACCATAAGCAGCACAAACGTCGCCGCGCATATATCAAAGCCATTTGACCATTTTACTAATCTTCAATCAATCTTTACTATGAAGAACCGACTATTCAGAAGAACCGTTGCAATGATTTTGTTATCAATGACTATTCTTTCATTATCAGCGCAGGAACGCACCATCAAGCGCATTGTAGCCATCGGACGTTTCTCCAACGAGACGCAGTACGGAAAAGGGCTGTTCTACGACAGGGACAATGACCCGATGCGCAAGCAGGCGATGGATATACTCTCTGCCAAATTAGCCGCCAGCGGCAAGTTTATCCTGTTGGAGAAAGACGATTTGGATGTCCTCCTTTCAGAGGGTTCTGACAGCCTGAATACCATCAAAGCCGATTACGTCATCCTTGGTTCGTTGACGCAGTTCGGCCGCAAGACAGAGGGGCAGCAGAAAGTCTTCTCGTCCACCAAGTCGCAAACCGTGGAAGCGGGAGTCAGCCTGCGCTTGGTGGAAGTGGCAACCCGTCTGACTATCTATGCCGACGAGGCCATGGGCTATGCCGAAACCACCTCCAAGACCACAATGGGCATAGGCGGCACGGCTGGATTTGATGCCACTTTGGCGGACAAAGCCATATCCGCTGCCATGAGCCAGTTGGTGGAGAACATCATCAACAAGTGTATGGACAAGCCTTGGCACGGATACATACTGACCAAGGAGGAAGGCAGTTACATTATCTCCGGTGGCGAATCGCAGGGCATCCACGCGGGGGACGTCTTTCCTGTCTATACCAAAGGCAGAAAAGTCAAGAATCCGCAATCGGGCATGATGGTGGAACTGCCGGGCAAGAAGATTGGCGCGATGACCGTTCAGATGTCGGCTGGAGATGTGCCCGAGAACGAGATTTCGTTCTGCTCGTATGAGGGCGAGCCTATTGACGGCGACAGATTAGACAACTATTATGTATCTGACAAATAGACCACACTATGAAGAAACTTGTTTTTGCTTTTATAAGCGTTGTGCTTTTCGCTTTGAGCGGTTGCGGCGGTGTACAGACCATCAGCAGCGGCAGAGCGGACGTGGCTGCCATATCCTTTGTTGCCGACAAGGCAGTTGACATCACTGTCTCTGTTGACCAGACGGCTTATCAGGTTAAAACAGTCAAAGAGAAGACCTACCGCAAGGACCGCCAACTCAAGAAGACGGCGCAAAACACTATCTCCCTTACTCCGGGGCAGCACAAAGTCATCGTAACGGACAAGGTTGGCAACAAGATATACGAGCATATTGTTTTCGTGAGTGCCAACGAGCATAAAGTCATCCGGCTATGAAAAAGGTTTACTTGCTGATAGTTACTGTCTGCCTTATACTAAGCGGATGCGAGACCACTCATTCATCGCTGTATTACTGGGGCGGTGTCTCGAATAATACCACCACCTACGAGGATATGGCATACGGCGTGTACAAGAAACAGTCGCCGGAGGCCTTGTGCCGCTTGATTTGCGTGTATGAGGACATGGTGAAGCACCCCAACGGTGCACGTAATGTGCCGCCTCCGGGCATCTGTGCCGAATACGCCTACTACCTGAGTATGCCCGAAACGGCTGAGACCTTCGCCCGAACGGCTACTAATAAGCAGAAACGCATCTTTGAACAGAGCGATTACGCCGCTTTCTTCCCGCAATACGCTCGCGAACTCTTCGAGAGGGAGATAACCCTCTATCCCGAATCGGCTGTATTTATCAAACCGCTCATTGACAAACTGTTGAAACAATGAAAACACGTCATTATATCTTCGGGATGCTGGCTGTAGCCCTCCTTGTACTTTCGGGGTGCAGTGTGACGCAGCCTGTCACACGCGGCGAACAATACGCCAAAATGTACGATGCCAAGCCGATTGTCTTCCTCGTTATGCCGCCTATTAACAACTCCACCCATGTCGAGGCGAAAGAGTTGCTTTACACCAGTATATCCCGTCCCCTGATTGAGAAAGGTTACTATGTCCTCTCGCCGTTGCTGACAATGGAGGTGCTTAAGCAGGAGAGTGCCTATGACACCGAGATGTTTGTCAACGGCTCACTCAAACAGTTCCAGAAGTTCTT
>CADAAF010000066.1:13671-22248 GCA_902785805.1 uncultured Bacteroidales bacterium
TCACCGAGATCAACAGTTGGAGCAAAGTGGGCTTCGGTATCAGCACCAATATACATTTCTTTATCAAATCGGCGTACACAAGCGAGATTCTCTTTGAGCGCAGTTGCGACTTGTACTTGGATTTGAGTGTCAAGGACAACAGCAACAGTGCACTCGGTTCGTTGGCGGCGTTGGTTGCTTCTGCTGTCAATACGGCTGTTACTGAGCATATTCAGGCTGCCAGGATGGCGAATGCCTATATCCTCCGCGACTTGCCACGGGGCAAATACAGTCCCGAATACTTGACCGACCAGGCCGTCCCTGCCGAAAAGAAAGATGTCAAAGTGACTGTAAAGGAATACTATTGACCTTTCGTAACCAATGCTTCTCACGCTTGTCACAGCCCTGCCCATGTTCGCCTGCTTTTTCTGGCTGGTGTTCTTTGTGTGCAGGCTGGCGGGCTGGAGGAAGGATGGTATCAATACGGCGGGGAACATCGTGTCGATGCTCTTCTTTCTTGCCTCCACCGTGCTGTATATGTGCCACTTCCTGTATTTCACGGGACATGGTAACAGGCTGTTCGAGATAGTGTATTTTACTGCCAATCTCAGTGTCTTCCCGCTGTTCTATTTGTATCTGTTGCGTCTGACGCAGGATCATACCCGCTATGCCAAGTATCTGTCTTGGCTTTTCGTCCCGTCGGCTGTTGCGGCTGTATTGCTCACGCTGGCTACTGTTTGCGGGTGGAGCGGTTTCTACGGAGTGGTGCGTACTGCTGTAAGGCTCTGTTTCGCATGTCAGGTCTTGTTTGTCTGGATAGACGGGCATCGGCTGTTGCGCGACTTTACCAACCGCTTGGACGACATCTACAGTGATGACCGCAGTTGGGAATTGCGCCCTGTCACGAGGTTGTTGCACCTCCTTGGGGTCATTTCGGTGATTGCCATTATGCTCAACCTGCTTGGAAAAGAATGGTTTGCGGGCAGGTTGATTGTGGTTGTCCCTGCATTGATGATGGCTGTACTGCTTTATGCGGTCGGCTATGTGGTGGCGGAAATAAGGGTGGTGATAGAGGATAATGCGGATGCGGATGACCATACTTCTGTTCCTTTCTCCGATGATTTCCACTCGCAACGGCAGGGTGGGAGCGACCATGCGGAAGAGGAACACGTGCTGGCAATGAAGAGACAACTGGAGGACTATATGCTTGCCGAAAAGCCTTATACCAACCCTGACTTCACTATCTACGACCTTGCACGTGCCCTGAATACCAACCGCAGTTACGTCAGCAACCTCATTAACCATCAGTATGGTATGAACTTCTCTGCCTTCGTGTCCGGCTACAGGATTGAACATGCCAAAGAGATTCTCTCGCAAGGTTCTTTCGCCACCAACAAGGAGGCGTTGAATGCCGCTATGGTGGAGAGTGGTTTCCTTTCAGAGCCGTCTTTCTACCGGATCTTCAAGCAGAAAACAGGCAAGACACCGAGTGCCTTCAGGGCTGACTGTCTCAATTCCCGCCAATCATGATTTCCTTGCGGGGCATTTTGGCATCCTCTCCGCTACCCTTGCGCTACCTTTGCGCTACCTTTGAGGACTATAGGGATACTATAGGGATAGTATAGGGATAGTATAGGGATAGCCGTATCTTGGTTAAAAATCACTCTCCCGTTTGTGTATATCCTTTTTGCTCCGTACCTTTGCCGCGGAATACCAATGATACGCCTCCGCGTAACAAAGTGGAAATATAATACATAGGCGCAAGGTGTTGCGCTATAACATAATAAAATAATAAGCATTACTATTATTTCGCGTTTACCGAAAACCCGCCAAGTTTTAAGGAGATAAACAACAAATAATTAGTAAAGGTTTCCGTATATAGGACGTCTTTCAACCCGATATTAGATGCTTCACATTCGTGTGAGTTTCTTAGGGTTGAAAAGGTCTCCTTGGCGGGTTGCCTTGGTACGCGATAAGAAGCTCACACTTTTCTTATTGCCACGATTGATAGTATGCACATAAACAACTATCAATCTATGGCGGGAAAAGAACTCAATGCTGCAAGAGTGTCAAAGAAGGATGAGTTTTATACCCAATGGGATGACATTGCCAAAGAACTCGAATACTACACACAATACTTTATAGACAAAGTAGTATTGTGTAATTGTGACGACCCATATGAGAGCAATTTCTTCAAGTATTTTGCACTGAACTTTAACCGGTTAGGTCTCAAGAAACTAATTGCGACTTGTTATAACGGCTCACCAATAGCACGTGACAAATTACCGTTGCTATTTGAACTCCCTGCTACCACTTGCGATGAGAGGGCAGGATGCGGGGCAAACAACCCGAAAAAGATTGCCTGTAAGGTCGAAATAACAGAGGTACAGGATTATAGCAATGACGGTGCAGTTAACCTTGCCGATGTTCAGTGGCTCATTCAAAATGACAAGAATGTACTTTCTTCGCTCAAAGGGAATGGGGATTTCCGTTCGCAAGAGTGTATTGAATTACTCAAAGAGGCAGATATTGTGGTCACAAATCCGCCTTTCTCTCTTTTCCGTGAATATATTGCTCAATTAGTGAAATATAACAAGTTGTTTCTTATAATTGGGAATGTGAATGCCGTAACCTACAAAGAGTGTTTCAAATTATTGCGTGAAAACAGAATGTGGTTAGGAGCAACCATTCATAGTGGTGACCGCGAGTTTAGGGTTCCTGAATCCTATCCGCTGAATGCGGTAGGAAGTAGAATGGATGAAAAGGGTAATAAATATATTAGGGTAAAGGGGGTTCGTTGGTACACGAATATGGATTACCCGCAAAGGCATAAGGACTTGGATTTGGTTAGGGAATATGATGAAATAGAGAATCCTTTCTATGCAAATTACGATGCTATAAACATAAAAGGAACTTCCGATATTCCTAAGAACTATTATGGAATAATGGGAGTTCCTATTACGTTTATTGACAAATACAATCCTGACCAGTTTGAAATACTTGATTGTTGTGAGCCTGCGATAGATATAGAGATTTACAAAAGGTGTTCTTATTTTACGGAATATAAATCCCGTCAAATAACTTATGATGGAAAGTTATGTCAAAAGACGTATCACAGATTGCTAATCCGCAATAAAAAACCACACAAGGCATAACAACAAACCACCACCCTCCGCGACGTCTATAAGCGTCAAGGCGGAAACTGTGCTCTATGTTATTCGCCGATAATCCTATTCTTATCCTCGTTGTCCACGGGGATATGTGAACTGCCGCCACTGGCACATAACATTCCTGCCAACCTGCATAAAGCAAAGGTTGTTGTAGGTGTATTATAGTTTTTCATAGTATCTCTTATCTTAGTATCTTTTGTCCGTTGATGATATAAATTCCATGTGCAGACGGTTGTGTTACAGGCCGTCCGAGTACGTCATACATTACGTGCTGCGCATTGTAGTCCGTTTCCATAAAAGAGGTGGGCACCTCGTGGCTGCCTTCCTGCCCTACCATCATACGACGGCGACCGGGCACGGGAGCAGGTGCTTGAGGAGAGCCGGCTACAGCAACCTCGTCCATCTTTATGTATGCACGGTTGGCATAGAGAAGGCAATTGCCGCCGCAACGCTGTATCTTGTTGCTTGCAATCAAATAATTGCCCTCCAATATATTGCCTGCTGCTCCTCTTGCACCGTCGGTGATGTCGGCAAACGTACCATAAAGTCCGTTGTTATGCCCCGGCTCAAGAGCAGCATCTTCTGCTATATAATAAACGGCTATTGATTCCGCCTCGGGCAGCATAATATAAGGCATACCGGCTTCCAATTCAGTCACCTCTTCTACTTCTACTGAAACGGCATCGCCCATACCGTCTGTCTCTTTGTTGAGAAGACGGAAGAAGGTAGCACCCTCAAAACGCTCGGACGCGTATGGCAGGCAGATAGTGCCGATACGTCCGATGGTCAGGTTGTCACGCGTATAGAGCTGCCATTGCTCGTTGCTGTAGAAATGACTATTGTCAGCATTGTTGCACTCATATACTGTTGCGCCGTCCAATACAGGCAGCATATCTACGCCTATCTCCTGACCGAAGGCACTGCCAAGCAAATAAGCAACCTTGCCCGATGCAAAGTCTTCTTCGGGGAGAATGGTAACAATCTCAGCATCTGCCGTATATGCCTGATTCGCATATACATTATCAAGTGTCAGATAATCAGGTCTGCCACAAATAGCACCTATGTGGGATTTTGCAGTGACAACTCCTGTATTATAACTGTTGATGATATTAGCAGCAGCATCATTGGCTGTCTGTCCGCATATACCGCCTGCATACGAACCGGCATTGATAGCGGCCGTGTTGCAGCAATTGCTAATAACGACGGCACTTGACATTATCTTGCCCGTTATACCTCCGGCACACTGCTTACTTGTCGAAACGACACCTTCGTTCACGCAACGGTCGATAGTGCCATAAGTGGCACCCGCAATACCGCCTACATAATTGTCATTGGTACTGCTGACACTCACACGGCTCACGCAACGGCTTATTGTAGCACCGTTCAGAATACTTACTATGCCGCCTATGTATTCTCCCGTACTGGTTACTTCTCCTTCCACAGTCAAGTTGGAGATGTTTCCCTTCACATAACGGAACAACCCCTGTCGGTTGCTCGTGTTGTTGATATTCAAGCCGCTTATGGTATATCCCTGTCCGTCAAATGAGCCTGAGAAAGCGGAACTACTTCCAGTGCCGCCTATAGGTGTCCACTGATAACCGCCTAATGAGATGTCGTTCATCAGTTTGCCTTTTATGGTTCTGCTGCCGCCGTTTACCTGTGCCGCAAACCATGCGAGGTTGTAGCCGGAACGGATAAGATACCAGCCGTCAACCAGTTCCGCCTCTGTCTGGGTGGTTCCGTCCCAGCCGTTATCCAATTCCAGTTCTACATTCACCACGGTCAGTTTCTCGCTGTTGCTGTCTATCACCACATCGCCTTCGGCATCATTGCAGCCGTCTTTGCTTACTACGTAATGGTACGTACCGGGCGAAGCTACCGTATATATACCGTTGCCGTCGGCACTGATTGTTTCGTCTGTTTCATTGGTGAGTGTAACGACTGCATCTGCGGGGGTCAGTGTGAACGTCAGTTGTTTCATTTCGGGCAGCACGGGATACGGGTCCACACCTTGCACTTGCGGCCAGCCGAGCGCAGTTGCCAATGTGCCGTCAGCACAAGCCAGGGCATCAAGCACTACGGTCTGATTGACGGCAGCCGATTCCGCACCATAAGCTGCTATTCCGTATCCGTTAGTGAGGTTTGCATGCTGCGAGTTGCCGCACACGGCTCCCATGGAATTACTGATGGACGTATTGCCGTACTGGTCTGTGGTCGGGCGCATCATCAGCAATGCGCAGTTATACACATTCTTTATGTTGGCTGTCTTTTCGCTGCTTCCTGCTATACCTCCCACATAAGACGTTCCGCTGACAGCCGCTTGGTTGTAGCAGTTGCGGATAGTGTCAGTAGCCTCATAAAGCCGTCCTGTGATACCACCGCTATAGCTCTTGCCATATACCAGTCCTTTTGCCGAGCAGCCCACTACAGCGGCCTTCGCTCCTGACACATAACCTACTACGCCGCCTGTGTAAGCATCATCGCCTGTTACTGTCCCCTTGAAATGACAGTTCTCTATACGTCCGGCATTCAGACTGCCTGCTATGCCGCCCGTCTGCGTGGAAGTGGAGTGTACTTCGCCTTCCACCGTCAGGTTCTTTACCGTGCCTTTCACATTGCCGAACAGTCCTTGCATCGTTGAAGAAGCACTGATGTTAAGTCCGCGAATGGTGAAGCCTTGTCCGTCAAAGACTCCGAGATAAGGTTTCGCCGATGTACCGATGGCAGTCCAACTGCGTCCGCCCAAATCTATGTCGGCAGTCAGAACGGCATTAAGAGCCGAAGTAGAAGTCTTAGCCTCATTTGCGAGCCACGCTAATTCAGCCGCAGTGCCTATCTGATATACGCCCGCTTCTGTTGCAGGTTCCGATTTGCTTGTGCCGTTCCATGCTTGTGCCGAAGCAGTCATTGCAACAGGGATAACCACCTCGGACGGAGAGGTCATTGAGACGGTGAAGGCACTATGCACAGGGGCATAACCCGAAGCGGAGATGCTGTAAGTGAACGAGCCGTAAACCACATCGTAGTTGCCGTCCCCGTCTGCCGTCAGTATCTCCTGACGCTCGTCTTTTACCGTAACGGTCGCACCTGCGGGCAGACCTGCAAAGCGGACGGTGTGATGATCCACAGGAGTCACGCTGAAACTATAGTCAGGCAATGAGCCGAGGGAGGCTTTTATATTGTCATAGTTCATTTCTTTTATAGTGATTCCGCTGGTACGATTGACACGGCGGTGTCCTCCTGCCGACAAACCGTAGCCGGAAGTCAGCATACATCCGCCGGTCAGCACCTGCTCTCCTGAAGCAGTCAAAGGAATAGTGTAAGTATATGCCTGCGCCTCAGGTGCCGAAGAAAACGTATATTGCCCACTGCCGCCATATTCCTGCAAGTCGTTTGACACGCCGTTGTAGTTGATATAGGCTGAATGGTTATAGAGTCTCGCCAATTTGCTTATGGGGTGGAATAATCCGCTGTATTGGATACGTATCTTGTCTCCTGCGCGATAAGGTTGCCCGGGGCGAGAGAAATTGCTCACGGTGCGGGTGCAAGGTTTGGCTGTAATAACCTGATACTCGCTCACGCCGTTGCTGTTGGTCAAGCGGACTATATTCCGCCCGTGGTGCAACTGCAAGGTATATGACCCGTCAGCAGCACGTGCCACATTGTTGAACGTGCCGTAAGTAGCACTGTGAGCACCTATAACCGGATAGGCAATAGACACAGTCGCTACTCCCGATGGGGTGAATGTGTAGGTGGCATGACCCTCGCTTTCAAGATAATAAATCACATCCACCTCGGCATCCAATGCGTCTTCCGCCAATTTGACAGGCACCTTCCCGCCGTTCATGTCGGTTACTAATTCCGAGTTCATACCACGGTTGATGTACATATTCCTGCTTATTCCGCTTACAGGGGCTCCCACTGTGACCACAAACACGCCTGTACAGATGGCAGAATTGTCGATGCCGCCCATATACGACGACATTTTATCTTTGCCGTAAATGCGTGTCTGCATTGCGTCATAAGTCACAAGTACTATCGCTGTACCTGCTCCCACTGCGGTGATGCTTGTCCATGAATCGGTGCTCGTCTTGTAACGCTCAAGGCTGATTACCGAGTTGTCCTCCACGCCGTTCAGGTTCACCACCTTGAAATGATAGTCAGGATTAACATACTTATTGTCGGTGATGTTGTTGGTCAGTTGCCATGAGCGTTGTGCAAGCAGATTGAAGGTGCTGCCGACAGTCATTTTCAGATGACAGTTCTCATTGACATTAAGCATTATATCTGCTACATTGTAACCATTGCCTGCATTGACATCGTGGTTGATATATTGCGGCGAGAGAGCTTGCAAATCCTCCTGCGTGAAGACAAGATTATTCATACCTACACCAAATTCAATCAGTCCTCCTTGTGTGCAGTAGCCATCTCCCCATACACGGAAGAACTTCTCTGTGCTGTTTAGAGGATTTAACCTGTCTATGTAATGATACACTTTTTTCCCGTCTGACTCCGTTACATTATCAGGCGCTATCTCGCTTAAAGGTATATAGTCACCCGTTTTCTCTGCCAACTGAAAATTGGCATCATCGGGAACAGTGACAGTAAAGTCCCGTTCTTGGAAAAAGTTCAAGGTGACTTCGGTGTTGGCGTTTATAGTTCTGTTACGTGTATCCTTTGTCGGCTGAAATCCTTCTGCTGCACGTGCCGCTACGGGAGTGGCATCTATACTGGTTTTGGAGCCTTTGATTGCTAATAAAGTGCCATTGGCGGCGGTGATGGACTGACCTATGTTAGAGACGTATGCATTGTTTTGTGAGTCTCTGATATTCGGCTCGCAAGTATAGTCTGTGCCGTAACTGAACTTGTTGTTAGGCGATTTCAGGGTGACAGTAAAGATTTCAAAGTCCTTGTTCGTACTGCTGATTGCCAGTTCAATAGTGCCATTCACGGTTGTCTTGTCGGTGGCATAACCTGTCAGCACATAAGTCCCCTCATCTGCTGTGAACGTATATTTGCGGCTGGTGGGGGTACCAACGGCAATATCTTCGCCTGTCGATTTGTTACTTAACGACATGGTTGTCGTAACCGTGTTCATCTTCACAGTCACAGTCACAGTCACAGCCGATATGCTTAATGCACAAAAGATGGATAAGCAAACTGATAATAATAGTCTTTTCATTGTATATAGATTTATTCTGTTCTTTTATTTTCTCAATCAATCCACTACGATTTTCTTTGTTTCCTTTCCCTGTTTCACCACATACACGCCGCGCATTGAAGGCAGACTGTTGCCTACCCGTATTCCGCCTGTTGTATAGACCTCCATTACGTTCTGCTGCTCTTCGGCAAAGGGCAGATCGTCGCTGGCAAAGGCCGTGGCGGAGATGGCCATCATGGCGACGACCATGCACAGCACCAGCAGGAC
>CADAAF010000067.1 GCA_902785805.1 uncultured Bacteroidales bacterium
CGTCACCGTGGCAGCCTTGAGCGCCATGGACGGCGTCACGCCGCAGTTCGAGGGACACAAGGAGTGCGCCGTCTTCATGGGCAACACCCCGGAGCAAGTCGCCGAACTCTGCCGCTGGCTGGAAAAACACATCAAGCAGTAGCGGCTTTAGCACACAATTTGTAGCATGTATAGAAACTTCTATTTCACCCTCAAAATCATCGCCTTATGAAACCCAAACTGCTTACTCTTTGCTTCGCCCTGATGGCAAGCCTTACGATGTCCGCGCAGTATGTCGTGTCGGACAAGTACGACCTGTGGTTCGAAGACACGGACTACGAGATGACCACCCGCAAACCTGAGTATTGCACGGAGCACTACCAGGACCTGCGTAACGGTTGCCAGGTACGCCTCTCCGGCAAAACGGTCTATATCTACCGCAACGGCTATTCCATCCTTTACGGCGATGAGATCAACGTGCTCTACAACGGCTATTACCGCGTCCGTCGCGGCAATACATGGTACCTTGCGGACGAAGATGGTGACTTGGTGAATGGCATCTACGGCAAGGAGATATTGTATTATCCGTGGGGGTATGTGACGGTGCTACGCAGTTCCGGCTATTGGGATATCTACCATTGTTCGGGACGCAAGGTTGATACTTATTCATACGAAATTCCGCAAATGTTCAGTAACGGCTATTTCTGTGTCAAACAAGGCACTTGGTGGTATGCGGTGGACACGAACGGAGACAAGATCAGCGGTGTCTATGGAAACGATATCATCCTCCTCAACAACGGCAAATGGAAATGCGTCCGCGGAAATTATGTGACATACGAATGACCAATTTTCACGCCGCAAGAGTACAGTGTTTTTCTCAAATAAGCATAATGATATTTTCATAAATTTACTATCAATTTTCTACTTTTTACTGACAAAAGGGAACATTCTTTTGTTTTATCTTAGAAATGACTATATTTTTGCGGGCAAAAAAGGAAACAAGAATGACTGTTGAGGAGAAATTTATCATGATGCTCAATGCATCAGGCGTGGCAATAGAGCGTAACAAACACCATTTGCCCATTTCGGACAAAGGTATGACGTACCCCTTCATAGTGGCAATTCTATGCACGAAAGGAAAAGCCCACGGGTTGTATGATTTGCTTGAAAAAGAAGTCAAAAAGAACACTATATCCATCCTTATGCCCGGTCACCTGTTACAACCGTTGGAGTATTCGGACGATTTTACCTATTCGCGCATAGCCATATCAACCAAGATGATGGACGAGTTACGCAGTTTCCTTTTCAGCCATGACTACGAGGAATTCCACCATAATCCTGTATTCCAGTTGAGCGACATACAAGCAGACCGCCTGCTGACCATAACCGATCAATTAGCAACCATCTCCGCCCACTCCGAGTTCGACCTCAAACACCGCAACCATGTCCTTCTTTCGCTGATGTCGGTGGGATACGAGCACATCAGTTATTACCACCATTTGGCAGAGCAGCAAATGAAACTATCCACGCATTCCTCTGTATTCTCACAATTCTGCGACCTTGTTGTGGCTCATTACCGCGAGTCGAAAGAGTTACAGTATTACGCCGAAAAACTCAACTATCACCCCAAATACTTGAGCCGTATCATCATTAGCGCCACCAACGGCATAGGTGCAAAAGAATGGATAGAGCAGTACGTTGTGGCACAGTCCAAACGACTTATGACGCAGTATCCGAACAAGTCTATCAAGCAGATAGCGTTCTTATTAGGTTTCAACGAATCATCCTCTTTCTTCCGCTATTTCAAACGCGTGACGGGCATCACCGCCAGAACCTACCGTAGCAGGGCGTTGAAAGAAGGATAATCAGATGTTACCCGGGCAGGAGAACGTGCATTTCGCAACGGTTGCAGTCAAAGAACAACTGTAACATTCTGCCGTTGGCAAGGCGCAGATAACGAGGCTCGTTGCTCAAAGGACGTGTCTTGCGGCAATGCCCCATCTCGTGGAGAATACAATAGCGGCAGGTCATAAGCGGCGGAGTAGTCTCGTCATTGTCCGAAATATAAGTCTGCCGTATCGCGGGTGTGCATTGTTTTTCAACAGACGTTTGCATCAGCCGGTCCACCACCTGCCGCCGCCAATCGTTGAGTACGGAAGCGGGTATGAAATACGGCGTGTCAGGAAGCGTAACTTCCTGGCAGATGTATGGCGTACCGCCTAATTTGGCGAGTTGCCTGCGCTGGTTGTTCCAAGCAAGGCCGGCATTATCCGCCTGCTGATGCGAATAGGCGAAATGTCCTACGGCACGAACGACAGGCAGACAGGGAACGGGCTGAGCTTCCATTTGGAGTGTGAAGCCGTCGGTTGTTGCGGAAAGGGCGATACGAACAGGTATATGCCTTTCAGCTTTAAGCGATTCGCTGAAAGCCTTGTCATAATTGCGCGTCAACTGCTCGCCTGCCTGCAAAGAGACAGGGCGATTGGGGAGAATACGGCAGCCTTCCACGCCGTTCACCATAAAGCCATCATTGCCATACCCTATCCCATCGCCCGTATGCAGTTCGACGCCGGGCAGGAGACTGAGGACGAGCCACTTGTTTTCTGTGCGCAAGTACGTTCCGACAGGTTGTCCCGTGGATTTAGGCGACAGCCAAGATGCCATATCGGACGAGCGACCGTGCAGAAAATAGTCGGTTTGCGAGCGATGGAAAGTGCGTTCGGGGTCAGGGGTGAAGGAGTAAGCATATTGACTGACGGCGGATGCCTGCACGAGTCCGTTGGCGGCTTGGCTGTCACGTATGAGTGCGTCTAACTTGCGGCGATAATACGCCACCACATTGGTCACATAGTCCGCGTTCTTGAGCCGCCCTTCAATCTTAAAGGTGGTAACACCTGCACGGATGAGTTCTCCGAGGTACGCAGAGCGGTCCAAGTCTTTGAGCGAAAGGACATAACGCTGATGAACAGGACGACGGTTATCGTCCAATATCTCGTTGCCGTTCGCGTCAAGGAGATCGTAAGCCATACGGCACATCTGCGCACATTCGCCCCGGTTGGCGGAGCGATTCATAAGCCGTTCGGACATATAGCAACGCCCCGAATAACTGACGCACAAAGCACCGTGGACAAAAGCCTCCAACTCGATGGGATGTTCGGGATTATTCTGCAACGTGGCTTGCCGGATGGCTTGAATCTCTTTTATAGAAAGTTCGCGCGCGAGGACGGCTCGACTAAAACCAAGCCGCTGAAGTTTTACCACCTGCTCGGGCGTACGGTTGTCGCACTGGGTGGATGCGTGCAGACGGACAGGAGGAAGCGACTGATTGAGCAACTGCAAGTCCTGAATAATAAGTGCATCCACCCCCGCTTCATACAACTGCCAAGCCAAGTGGACTGCAGGTTGCACTTCATCGGGTCGTAGCAACGTGTTGAGTGTCACGAGAACCTGTACACCATACGGGCGGGCATATTGCACGAGTCGGGCTATATCATCGAGGCTGTTACCCGCCGCCTGACGCGCACCAAAAGACGAGGCACCTATGTAAACGGCATCGGCTCCCGCCTGAATGGCGGCTTGAGCGGTTTCAAAATTCTTGGCAGGGGCAAGGAGGGTAAGCATAACGGCATAAGCATTAGGAAGCACAAAAGTACTATAAAACGTCCGAAAACGGTGTTTCCTTTATGATTGAGAGGCTGCCAACAGGCATAAAAATGACAAGAAAAAGAAAAAATGAGCAAATGTTTTGTCAGTTACAAAAACTTTGCGTACCTTTGCCCGCTTTTTTGAGACTTTTTCCGAACTATAGGGTCTCTTAAACACAAGGAAATAACTATTTAACACAATAAAACATTATGCAAAACAAAGGACTTGTTAAGACTTTGGCAATCCTGCTGGCGCTGATATGCGTGTTCTATCTGTCGTTCAGTTTTGTAGTGGCTCACTACGACAAGCAGGCAAAAGAGTACGCCGCAGGCGATGCCGCCAAAGAGTATTTTTATGTAGATTCAATTGCTACAAAGAAGGTGTGGTTCGGCTACACCCTCAAAGAGTGCCGCGAGAAACAACTCAACCTGGGTTTGGACTTGAAAGGCGGTATGAACGTAATTATGGAGGTGTCTGTGCCGGATATTCTTCAAGCATTAAGCGGTTACAACACGTCGGAGACCTTTACCCGCGCAATGGAAATGGCGAAACAGAAGCAACGCTCGAGCGATGCGGATTTTGTATCGCTTTTCATAGAGTCATTCTACGAAGTGGATCCCAATGCGCAGTTGGCAAGTATTTTCTCCACGTTTGAGTTGAAAGACAAAGTGACCACCACCACTTCCAATACGGAGGTGGAGCGCGTGCTTCACGAAGAGGTAAACGGTGCGATTGACAATTCATTTAATGTATTGCGCACGCGTATAGACCGTTTCGGTGTGGTTCAACCCAATATCCAACGTCTCTCGCAGGCAGGCCGCATACTGATTGAGTTGCCGGGTATCAAAGAGCCCGAGCGCGTACGCAAACTGCTGCAAGGTAGTGCCAACCTTGAGTTCTGGGAGACCTACGAACTGAACGAGATTCTGCCCCAGTTGGCTCAAATCAACAGCGAGTACGCCCGTATGAACGAGGCTACCGAGAATGCTACCGAAGCCAAAGAGGAACAAGAGACGACAGCCACACAAGTTGCTGAAACGGCTGCCGCAACAGACACCACCGACCTGCTGGACCAGATTGCCGCCGACAGTGCCGCACAAGCCGAGGTCAACCAAGAGCAAGCAGTGGAGAACTACAAGAAACAGAATCCGCTGTTCTTCATCCTTAATCCGAGTATCAGCCAGTCGGGTCAGGCCTATCGCGGTCCTGTGGTAGGTACGGTACATTATACGGATACCGCGCGCGTGAACGCGATGCTTTCTTCCACGATTGCCAAGCAGGTTCTGCCGCGCGACTTGCGCCTGAAATGGACGGTCAAGGCTATTGACGAGGCGAACACCCTGTATCAACTTATCGCTTTGAAGGCTCAACGTGACGGCCGTGCTTCACTTGAAGGCGACGTGATAACCGATGCTCGTGCCGACTTCGGACAACTGACCGCTTACGCTAACGTAAGTATGTCGATGAACGCCGAAGGCGCAAAGGCTTGGCAACGTATCACGAAAGACAATATCGGCAAGTCGGTAGCCATCGTATTGGACGGCTATGTATATAGTTTCCCGACAGTACAGAACGAGATAGCCGGCGGCAACAGCCAGATTACGGGTAACTTCACCGTGGACGAGGCAAAGGACTTGGCAAACACCTTGAAGTCGGGTAAGATGCCCGCTCCGGCACATATCATCCAAGAGGACGTAGTAGGTCCGTCGTTGGGTCAGGAGGCTATCAGTGCAGGTATGTGGTCGTTCGTATTGGGCTTCGTGCTGATTCTGCTGTATATGATTTTCTACTACGGCTTGATACCGGGTCTGATTGCCGATGCTGCTTTGCTGTGCAATATCTTCCTGCTGATTGGCGTGTTGATTTCGTTCTCGGCAGTACTGACATTGCCGGGTATCGCCGGTATCGTGCTGACGATGGGTATGGCAGTGGATGCTAACGTGCTGATTTATGAGCGTATCCGCGAAGAGATGCGCAACGGCAAGCAACTGCGCAAAGCCATTGAAGACGGCTTCAAAGGTGCCATCTCGGCTATCGTGGATGCCAACGTAACCTCGTTCCTGACGGGTGCTATCTTGGCTATCTTCGGTACAGGTCCTATCAAGGGTTTCGCCGTAACGTATATGATTGGTATCATCACCTCGTTCCTGACGGCTGTGTTCCTGACCCGTCTGTGGTTGGAGGCGTATGCAAGCCGCGAGAACGCCAAGGAGCTGACCTTCACCACCAACTTGATGAAGAACTTCCTGCAAAACATGCAAGCCAAGTTCGTGGAAAACCGCAAATGGTTCTATATCTGCTCGGGTATTGTGCTGATTATTTCGATTCTCGGTTTGGAGCCTCATATCTTCGGCAAACTGAACTTGGGTATTGACTTCTCCGGCGGTCGCAACTACGTGATTCGTTTTGCGCAGCCCGTGAATACGCAGGATGTGGAAAAGACGCTGACAGACGCGTTTATGGCACAGAATCCGGAAGGCGAGAACCTGTCAATGCGCGTTATCACCATCGGCGATGCCAATCAGATTCGCGTATCGACCAACTTCAAGATTAACGAGAACAGCGAGACCTTGGACGACGAGATAGAGACGTTGCTCTACGAGGGCTGCAAACCTTACTTGGACGAGAGCATCACCGCTGAACAATTCAAGTCAACGGAAATCAATCCGAATATCGGTATTATGCAGTCGCAGAAAGTAGGTCCTGCTATTGCGGACGACATCACTTCGGCAGCCATCATCGCCATTATCTGCGCGCTGATTGGTATCTTCCTGTACATCTTGCTTCGTTTCCGCAACTTCGCATATTCGACGGGTGCCGTGGCAGCCTTGGCACACGATGCTACCATCGTACTGGGTGCATACGCTATCTTGTGGAAAGTGATGCCTTTCTCTATGGAGATTGACCAAGCGTTCATAGCCGCCATTCTGACTGTTATCGGTTACTCCATTAACGACACGGTGGTTATCTTCGACCGTATTCGTGAGTACCATAGTCTGTATCCGAAACGTGAACGCAGCCTGAACATCAACGCCGCCATCAACGCTACGTTGAGCCGTACGTTCTCGACCTCTATGTCCACGTTGGTTGTACTGTTGGCTATCTTCTTCTTCGGCGGCGAGAGCATTCGCGGTTTCGTATTTGCCCTGCTCATCGGCGTGCTGGTAGGTACGTACTCGTCTATGTGCATCGCTCCGCAGATTGCTTACGACATTCAGCAGGCACAAGACAAACGCAAAGCCAAGAAAGAGTTGAATAAGTAAGATTGAATTTCTCACTCTTTACATAGAACATCACGCGTCTTCCCTCTTCTCCTTCGCGGGGGAGAGGGAAAGCGTTTTTTAGTTAAGAGTTACTAATTAATAGTTAATATTTCGTTATTACGTAAAACTATGACAAATGATTTTTTGAAATTCGCAAAGAGCCAAGGGTTCAACACGATGCACGTTGAGAAAGTGATGCAAGATTCGGCATCCTACTCATATATATCTCCCTCTATTTTGGAAGAAAGGCAGTTGAACGTAACGCAGATGGACGTATTTTCGCGCCTGATGATGGACCGCATCATCTTTCTTGGCACGGAGGTGAACGACTACACCGCCAACGTCATTCAGGCGCAGCTGCTTTATCTTGACTCTGCCGACTCGTCGCGCGACATCAGTATCTACCTCAACACACCGGGCGGCTCCGTGTATGCCGGATTGGGCATATACGACACGATGCAGTTCGTCCGCAGCCGTGTGGGAACGATATGCACCGGTATGGCTGCTTCAATGGGTGCCATCCTGTTAGTTGCAGGCGAGAAGAATATGCGCGCCGCCCTACCCCACAGCCGTGTGATGATTCACCAACCGATGGGAGGCATACAGGGACAGGCTTCCGACATAGAGATAACCGCCAAAGAGATACTCAAACTCAAAGACGAACTCTACCAGATTATAGCCGACCACAGCGGACAGACAATGGACAAGATACGTCAGGATGCCGACCGCGACTACTGGATGACCGCCCAAGAGGCATTAGAGTACGGTATGATTGACAAAGTATATACCAAAAAGAACTAACCGATTCCTTTCTTGCTATTCACCCGACTATGAGTAAGCGAAAAGATTGCTGTTCGTTCTGCGGACGCAACGATGTGCCTTTGTTTGAAGGGATGGACGGAGCATATATCTGCCCCGACTGCATAGAGCGCGGTCACCAGATAGTGACTGAAGAGATGCAAAAACCAGACCGTACAAAGGGCACAAAAGACAAACCATTCAGTCTTCAAAACCTGCCCAAGCCGCAGCAGATAAAAGATTTTCTTGACCAATACGTGATTGGTCAGGACGAGGCGAAGCGATACTTGAGCGTGGCTGTCTATAACCACTACAAGCGTTTGGCTCTGGCGCAAGGTGTGACTCTTCCCAAGCAGGCAGAGACATACAAAGACGTGGAGATAGAGAAGTCGAACATCATTATGGTAGGACCTACTGGTACGGGCAAGACGCTGATAGCGCGCACGATAGCCAAGATGCTGACAGTGCCGTTCACCATAGTGGATGCCACTGTCCTTACCGAAGCCGGCTACGTGGGCGAAGACGTGGAGAATATTCTCACGCGGCTCTATCAGGAAGCCGACTGCAACCTCGAACAAACCGAACGCGGCATCGTCTTCATAGACGAGATTGACAAGATAGCACGCAAATCAGACAACCCGAGTATCACGCGCGACGTATCCGGCGAGGGCGTACAACAGGCTCTGCTCAAACTGTTGGAAGGGTCCGTAGTGAACGTGCCGCCCAAGGGCGGACGCAAACACCCCGAGCAGGAGTTTGTACATATCAACACGCAGAACATTCTCTTTATCTGCGGCGGCGCGTTCGACGGCATTGAGCGGAAGATAGCGCAGCGACTGAATACGCAAGTGGTCGGATTTGAGTCGTCTCTCAAGACGCAAACCATCGACAAGGACAATCTGCTTCAATACATTGCGCCGCAAGACTTGAAGGCATTTGGTCTGATACCCGAAATTATCGGTCGCTTGCCAATCCTGACCTATCTTCGTCCATTAGACCGCACGTCACTGCGCGCCATACTGACCGAGCCGAAGAACGCCATCACGAGGCAGTACCAGAAACTTCTCGCATTGGACGGCGTACAACTTACCTTCGAGCAGGAGGCATTGGACTACATAGTGGACAAGGCGATTGAGTACAAACTCGGTGCGCGGGGACTACGCAGTTTGACCGAAACGGTGATGATGGACCTGATGTACGAGATACCCAATCATCCGACCGAGACTTTTGTGGTTACCAAGGCTCTTGCCGAAGAGAAAATCAGCCGTGCCGATACAGCACGCTTGCGGAACGCCATCTAACAGGTGACGTTCTTTTTTTTCACTATGCGAAGGTGGGTGTTCATACTGTTAGTACTCTGTCCGGCTTGGTTGTCCGCCAAGTCGTTTACCGTGAGCGGCTACGTGGTAGATGCCGAGTCGGGCGAACGTCTGATTGGTGCTACAATAGTTGACACTATTTCGCGTCAAGGCACAGTGACCAACTCCGGCGGCTATTTCTCTCTACCTCTGACCAGCCATGAGGCTGCTATCCGTGCATCGTATGTAGGCTATGCGCCCAGTGCAGTACAATATCTTGTCCTGCACTCTGACACACTTCTTAATATCGCCTTGAGGGAGAACACCCGATTGCAGGAACTGACCGTAGTAGCCGAGCAACCGCTATCAGGTGCGGAGTCGGTGCAGATGTCGGTAGTGGAAGTGCCAGTGCAGCAGATAATGGGCATACCGGCATTGGCAGGCGAGATTGACGTGATGAAAGCCATCCAGCTACTGCCCGGTGTGCAATCAGGCACGGAAGGCAGTGCCGGTCTGTACGTTCGCGGAGGAGGGTCGGACGAGAACCTGATTATACTTGACGATGTACCACTCTATAACGTCAACCACATGCTCGGTTTCTTCTCCGTGTTCAATGCGGAAGCCATCAAGAACGTGACATTGTACAAAGGCAGTTTTCCAGCACGTTACGGTTCGCGTCTGTCGTCCGTAGTGGACGTGCGTCAGCGTGACGGTAACCAGACAGGCTGGCACGGAACGGCTATGGTGGGACTCATTTCAGCCAAAGTGAACGTGGAAGGTCCTATCCCGTGGAACAAACAACAAGTAGATATGATACGGCGCAAGGAACTAATCTCGCGCCACGCCACTACTTTCAGTCTTTCAGCACGACGCACGTACTACGACCTGTTTATGGCACCAATTATGGCCGCCATTATCCGCAACCAATCGGACGGTCAGAACGTTACGGCAGGCTATTTCTTCTACGATGTGAATGCCAAACTGACCCACCGTTTCAACGAGAACGACAAGTTGTCCGCCTCTTTCTATATGGGGGACGACGAGATTTATGCACGCTACAAGACCAATACCGCGTCCACCGACTCGGTCAAAGGGCAGATGCACCTCAACTGGGACTGGGGCAACCTGCTCGCAGCGGTCAACTGGGAACACCGGTTCAGTTCGCAAATCTACTCGACCACCCAACTCTCCTACACCCGCTACCGCTATGACCTGCAGCAATCGCTCCAGTATGACCAAACGACACAAACAAGTGCTACCACACTCGGCGAGAAGTTAGACTACAACTCCTACGTCAACGACCTGACGCTGCAGACGCATTTTTCCTATGTCCCTTCCACACGGCACGACCTTCACTGGGGCGGCAACTACGTGTTCCATCGGTTCCGACCGCAGGTTACATCGTTCAACCTTGCGCTGAACGGCAACAATATGTTTGCCGTTGATACACTGCTCACGGACGGCGAAGTGCCTGCCCACGAGGCTTCGCTCTTTGTAGAAGACACCTATACGCCTCTATCGTGGCTTCGTCTTAATCTCGGTCTGCGGGGAAGTCTGTATGCTATTCAAGGCAAAGTCTATCCGTCGCTCGAACCGCGTATCGGCATCCGTGCATTGGTGATACAGGGATTTGCTTTCAAAGCAGGCTACTCCTATATGTCGCAGTACGTCCATATGCTCTCCAACTCGTCCGTTTCACTTCCCACCGACCTATGGGTACCCGTCACGAAACAAATCCTTCCTATGCGCAGTATGCAGGTGGCGGCAGGTATTAACTACGACGTGTCAAATCAAGTCGAACTCTCGGTGGAAGGCTACTACAAACGAATGATTAACCTTATCGAGTACCGCGACGGCGCATCTTTTATCGGCACCACCCAAGGCTGGGAAGAGAAAGTCTGTATGGGTGACGGCTGGAGTTACGGTGTGGAGTTCCTTGCCCAACGCAAAACAGGCAAACTGACCGGGTGGATAGGCTATACATGGTCGCGCTCCATGCGTCAGTTCAACCGCGAAGGACAGACCATCAATTTCGGCAAGCCTTTCCACGCCAAGTACGACCGCGAACACGACCTGAGTATCACCCTCCAATATGCAGTGACCAAGAACATCGACCTGAGTACCACCTTCGTTTATGGAACCGGCACGAGAGCCACATTAGGCACACAGACCTATTATGACCCGCTGTCCCAACGAACCATCACCTATATACCCGAACGCAACAACTACCGTATGCCCAACTACCACCGCCTCGACATAGGCGCTACCTTCCATTACCCGATACAACGGCACCCTGAATGGCAGTCCGTATGGAA
>CADAAF010000068.1 GCA_902785805.1 uncultured Bacteroidales bacterium
TCTTTGCTCCCAGATATCCGAATCCTTTCGCTATTTCAGTGCGGATATAGGTGTCGTTCTCTCCGATACCGCCGGTGAACACCAAAATATCCAATCCGTTCATTGCTGCCGCGTAGGCGCCGATATACTTCTTCACACGGTAGATGAACATACGACGTGCCAGATCGGCACGCTTATTGCCCTGTTTGATGGCATCGTCTATGTCGCGGGCATCACTGCTGACACCGCTGACACCTAACAAACCTGATTTTTTGTTTACAAGGTTGGAGAAGGCAGCCGTGTCCAAATGCTCTTTGTCCATAATGTACGTAGCAGCACCGAGGTCCAGGTCGCCGGCACGGGTTCCCATCATCAAACCCTCGATAGGAGTCAAGCCCATACTTGTATCTACCGACTTGCCGTCCATTACAGCAGCACAACTGCCGCCGTTACCGATATGGGCAGTAACAATCTTTTTGCCTTCCGCTTTCACGCCAAGGAATTCGCATACACGCTGACTTACATAACGATGACTCGTTCCGTGGAAGCCGTAACGACGGATGGCATACTTCTCATATAGTTCGTAGGGTAGGGCATACATATATGCATAGTCCGGCATCGTCTGATGGAAAGCCGTGTCGA
Organism: uncultured Bacteroidales bacterium; assembly: GCA_902785805.1. GTDB lineage: Bacteria > Bacteroidota > Bacteroidia > Bacteroidales > Paludibacteraceae > Colicola. The sequence goes on from CADAAF010000068.1 coordinate 622, forward strand.
ACACGCCTACTTGAGGTACACCGGGCAGCGTCTTCTCAATAGCATCTATACCTTTCAGATTGGCAGGGTTATGCAGAGGAGCAAGGTCGGAACACTTAACTACCATCGCCTTCACGGCATCCGTAATCAGGACGGATGACGCAAACTCCTCGCCTCCGTGTACCACACGGTGACCTACCGCATTGATTTCTTTCAAGTCACGTATGCAACCTATCTTCGGATCAATCAATGTGTCCAAAATCAGTTGGATGCCCACCGTGTGTTCCGGCATCTCTTTCTCAATCTTTACCTTTTCGCCGCTCGGCAACTTAACCTGCAGGAAGGAGTCTTTCAGACCGATTTTTTCCACGCCACCCTGTGCCATTACAGAGCGGTCGTCCATATTGAACAATTTGTATTTGATAGAAGATGAACCGCAGTTCAATACTAAAATTTTCATAGATTTAAGGGATTTATTGATTTCTAAATTAAAAGAATTAAGGATTGGCACGTTGCAATCGAAAATACGGAACAATTATCCCATCGCTTGGTTGGCGGTAATGATAACCATTTGCACGATGTCCTGCACCTTGCAGCCGCGACTCAGGTCGTTCACAGGCTTGGCTATGCCTTGCAGGATAGGACCTACTGCATCGGCACCGGAAAAACGCTCCACTAACTTATAACCGATATTGCCTGCCTGCAGGTCGGGGAATACCAGCACATTCGCTTTGCCTGCTACGGGGCTTCCGGGAGCCTTGCTTGCTCCTACTTTCTCTATCAGAGCCGCATCGGCTTGCAATTCGCCGTCCAACTGCAAATCAGGAGCCATCTCTTTGGCAAGACGGGTAGCCTCCGTCACTTTGTCTATCAGTTCGTGCTTCGCGCTGCCCTTTGTAGAGAACGACAACATAGCCACTCTCGGCTCAATGCCGGCTATCGTGCGAGCCGTTTCAGCGGTGGAAACGGCTATCTGTGCCAACTCCTGTGCATTGGGGCAGGGATTAACCGCGCAGTCTGCAAATATCAGGAAACCGTCTTCGCCCAACTGCTTGGCGGGAGTGAACATCAGGAACGCGCCGCTCACGATGCTCACACCGGGCTTCGTCTTCAGAATCTGGAAAGCAGGACGGATAGTGTCTGCCGTTGTGCCGCGTGCACCCGCCAACTCACCGTCCGCATCACCGTTCTTAATCATCAGACAGCCTAAATACAACGGGTCTTGAGCCTTCTTTGCCGCCTCTTCTTCGGTCATACCTTTGCTCTTGCGCAGTTCATAGAGCAGTCGGGCATACGTCGCCATCTTCGGGTCGGTGGCTGGGTCGAAAATGGTAGCATCCTTTATATAAGCATAGCCGTTCTCCTTTGCCATACCTTCAATCCGCTCACGGCTACCTATTAAAATTAAACGAGCCGCCTTGTCCTTGAGCAGGATGTTGGCAGCTTCCAATGTACGGGGTTCATCGCCTTCCGGCAATACAATGCGCTGAGGATTAGCTATCGCACGCGCCTTCATGTTCTCTAAAATGCTCATAATGTTTATTATTTGTAGGTTCTGTTTTTCTGTATTTTTCAGTGCGCAAAATTACCTGAATTGGGACATACATACAAGTTAAATCATTTTTTTTGCAATTTTTGTGTTATTTTTTTTGTCAGTCCAAATCTTTGCCGTACTTTTGCGACCTCAAATGGTTAAAAACGATTCTAAACTCGTGCGTATGGTTCTACATAAACCCTCTTTGTTGCTTGTCGCTTTCATGGCTGCAAGCATTACGCTTTTTGCACAGACACCCGCCCAGACACCCCCTGCAGAGCAAGAGGATGACATTCTTCTTGTGGACGAAGCCGAGGACGAGACCGTTTCCCAACCTGCACAGGAGCCGAATCAAGATCCTGCAGCTCCCGCTGCCGAACCTGCTGAGTCCAATGACGATGCAGAAGAAACGACAGACGAGTCGGTAGATGAGTCGGCAGACCAAGACAGTCAAGACCAAGACGAGGCTTTGGTTGCGGATGACAGCGAAGATGAAGATATGGCGGAGTTGGAAGAGTACTTGGCTTCTTACGACGGGGACACCACATCACAAGATATAGACACGTTAGGTGTACACCCCTTGAAGGAAACCAAGCCGGTTGCGAAAGAGATTTCTTATTGGTCAATTTATTTGGCAGGAGGTTTGAACCTCTTTGACGGTGACTACTCGGGCGAAAAGCAACATGCGTTCTACGCACCGACTATCTCTATAGGTGCTGCTTACCATTTTACCAACACGTGGGCTTTGGGACTTGAGTACAAATTCCATAATTATAAGGTATTCGGCAAACCTGGACATGCGCACACACTTCTTGCAGGACGTACACACCAAGGTGGCGGTTATATAACGTTTGACGTATTTAACTGTTTCCGTCCTCAGAACAAGCACAAATTATTTGCACTTGACCTCATTCTCGGTGCATCCGCATTCTGGTTCAAGAACCAAGTTTATTATCCCAACCGCTACAAGCAAGTGAACCAATTGGCACAAGACTTCGTTTTCCTGCACAATACGTTGAACGATGTGCCTTTGGCTAATGACAAATTCAAGTGCTACGCAATGTTCGTCGGCGGTGCAAGTTTTGAGTTTAATATCAACCGTAGTCTCCAGATAGGTCTGCGTGCACTCTACAACTACACCACCACTGACCTTGTGGATGGACGTCCGCGTGGTAACAACAACGATGGTATATTCGATATGGAGTTGTTGTTGCGCTACAAGATTGATGCAGTTCATAAGTCACATACACGTAACTTCCGCAGCAAAGAGGCTCTTGAGTCGATGAACGATGAAGAACCGCGTAAGGCAGCTAAAGATACCTTGTACATCTATCATAAAGATACCGTATATATCATCAACGAAGGCGGTGTTTACGGCAAACTCTCTAACACGATGCCGGGTATCGATATGCAAGGTGACAAACACTACTACTATGTGGTTTATTTCAACAACGACTCACACGCTCTTGACAAAGCATCCAAGCGCATCATTGCCGAGGCTTCCGAAAAGATGTTGCAAGATTATGACTTATATGCTCTTGTAGTCGGTTCGTGCGATAATACCGGTGACCCGCAATATAACAACTGGTTGGCTGTTAAGCGTTCGTACAATGTGGCTAAAGAGATGTCTCGTGAGAACAATGTGGAAATGGGACGTATGCATACCGTTGGTAAAGGTATTATTACGGAAAACAACCAGAAGAAAGGTTCTTACCGTCCTAACCGCCGTGTAGAGATTCACCTGCTCACCCGTGAGGAATATGAACAAGCTAAGCAACTCTACAAAGACCTTGAGAAGAACAAGGACATTAACAAGGGTGATGCTTTGAAGATGAAAAAGAACGTCAAAGCAAAGAATAAAAACGTCAACATCACCGTTCCTGATGACCTCAACCTTTCGGACGGAGCACATATAACGGTTCAGAAAGCAACTACACTCAGAAGCTTGGCACAAACGCATTATAACAACGCTAATTGCTGGATTTACCTCTATTTGGCTAACGGCGAATTCCTTACCTCACCTTCTTATGTGCCTCGTGGTACCACCATTATGTTGCCGCAACTTACCGAAGAACAACTCAAAGTTACTGCCGAGCAGGCTACTCAACTGCAAAATCAGTACGTACATAAGAATTAAATTGAATTAAGTTAAATAATTTGGTTAAACACGTCGAAGATGCAGACGATAAATAGCATCGGGGTCTCTTAGCTCAGTTGGTTAGTAGCACCTGACTCATAATCAGGGGGTCGTAGGTTCAAGCCCTACAGAGACCACAAGAAAAGGAGTACAAAAATCTGTACTCCTTTTCTTGTGGTCTCATTAACCTATAGGTATGCTTTGTCTGAACTGATTTTGCTTTCCTTTATAGCCACCAGTTCTTTCAGGTCGGCCAAGGTGAGAGTTTGTGCCCTATTTCGGTCTTGCAAGAGCGCGTCCGCGAGGTCGCGCTTTGTTTTGTGCAGGCGCAGAATCTTTTCTTCTATCGTGTCGGCGGCAATAAGATGATAAACGGTGATGTTCCTATGCTGTCCGATGCGGTAGGTGCGGTCGGTAGCCTGCTGTTCCACGGCAGGATTCCACCATGGGTCAAGATGAATGACGTAGTTGGCTGCTGTCAGGTTGAGTCCTAATCCTCCTGCTTTCAGGCTGACGAGGAAGATCTGTCTCTCGCCTCGTTGGAACTGCTCCATCATCTCTCTGCGTTTTGGCAATGGTGTATTGCCGTCAAGGTAGAAACTGCAACCGGGTGATAACTCCTCCACCACCTTTTCCGCCATCTTTAGGAACATCGTGAACTGCGAGAAGATGAGTACATGGTTTCCGCCCTCTATGATTTGTGCGGTCAGACTGCGCAGGTCGTTCAGTTTGCTGCTTTCGTCATCGGCGGCCATCTCTCCTGTCTGGTTCATCGAGCAGGCAGCCTGACGCAGACGGGTGATGGCGGCAAGCACGTTGAAATCCACTTTGTCGGCACTGTCAATCTGTTTCACTGCGTCTATTCTTATTTTTTCGTACTGTATTCGTTCGTCTGCAGTGAGTTGTACGTGGCGGGTTATTTCTGTCTTTTCGGGCAGTTCGTCAATTACTTCGGCTTTGGTCCGCCTTAGCAGGAAGGGTTGCAGTATGCGTCGCAGCAGCCGGCGGCGTTCTTTGTCGTTGTTGCTTTCGATTGGAGTAATGAAATTGTGCAAGAAGGTCTCGTATGAGTCCAATAGTCCGGGCGTGACAAACCTGAACAGGTTCCATAGTTCGGACAGGTGGTTCTGCAGCGGCGTTCCGGTCAGGGCAATGCGCACATCCGCTTTCAGGCGCATGGCGGTTGCCGACATTTTTGTTGAGCGGTTCTTGATGGTATGTGCCTCGTCCAAGCAGACCACGTTCCAGTGTTTGCCGGTTAATATGTCTTCTTCGCGAATCAGCAAACCGTAGGTCATCAGTACCACGTCATATTCTTTGGCATTGGCAATCGCACTCTGTCTTTCTTCCGTGTCATTCAGGACGATGATATGGACGGATGGCGCGAAGCGTTGCCATTCTGTTTGCCAGTTGTAGATGACGGAGGCCGGTGCCACAACTAACGATGCGCCATGCTTTGCGCGTGCGAGCATCAGAGCGATGGTCTGGACGGTCTTGCCGAGTCCCATATCGTCTGCGAGGCATGCACCGGCTCCCCATTCGGCGAGACGGGACATCCACTCGTAGCCTTCCACTTGGTAGTCGCGAAGCGTGGCTTGCAGACCTTTGGGCAGAGCAACCTGCATGGCTTGGGCGTCTGCTATTTTCTTGAGCAGGGCACGGACACCGTCGTCCGCATGCAGTATGCCGTTGCTGTCTTGCAGCAATTCGCCCAACAGACCAACCTCCATGCGTGGAATGATAGCTTTCTTTCCGGCGAACTGCACCAAGCGGCTTATCACTTGCAACTGTTTGGCAAGTTGTTCGCTGAGAGCTACAAACTCGTTGTGGTTGAGCCTTACGAAACGTTTGCTTACCGTATTCTCCCGCATCAGACGAAGCAGGTCGGAAGCGGCAACCACGTCGCCTTCTTTCAACTGCAAACTGCCTTCCACTTCAAACCAGTCCTCCTTTGTCTTCAGTTCTAACTCAAACTGTCTTGTGGGGGTAGGGTAGCGGAGCCGTATCTTGGTTCCTTCTGGCCATTCGAGCGCATATTCGTCTTTCCCGTCAATGAAATCCATTAGTGCAAGCAAGGTGGCGACAGACATTTCGTTGGCACCTCCCTGAAGCGGCTTACCGATATGCAGTGCGGCATAGTCGTTCAGGTTGTCTAAATGCTGTTTTTCTAACGGGAGGTTACGGCGCACTTGGTAGCGGGTATTGTCTTTCTCGTCATAGACAATCTCTTTGCCGGTAGCGGGGAAGAAGCACAGTTTGCCTCCCTCAAGCGGTTGGACTACGGTTTCTATTGCGAATTCGTCTTTGCGCGGGGTGACGCGCAGCAGGATGGTGTTTTGGGCTTGTGCTTGTTTAAGATACGAACCGCCTTCTATCATATCCGAGTGAATCTCAATATATTTGCTGGCAGTGGCGATAAACGTGCGAAGAAGATGTTCGGCTGCTTTGGGTATTGAACCTACCGACAGCAGGGATCGCAATACCCTTCGGACGTATTCCGACGGGTCAATAACGCAGAAGGTGGTGTTGCTTTCTTCCACGATGCACGGCGTGTCCAATTCGTTGTTCGAGTTGAGTTGGACGTTGGACGAGAAGACGAATCTGTTGTCTTTTTCTTCGATGTTCAGCCAGGCTTGTCCCTCACGGATGGTTACAGGCAGATACGAGTCGTCTTGCTGTATAAAAACGCGGTCGGAATCAATAAGATACGGCAGATAATACTTCACATCGCACATCTTGTCGTAATGGTATAGACCTTTCAGATGAACGGCTATCTCTCGGTCTGTCTTGTCCATTGCAGGTGTCCCGTTGTTTGCGAATGTTTGCACATTGAGCGGGAGCATCGCGCTCCACTTGCCTGTTTTCAGCCACCGTTGTCGGTGTGGGTGGATTGTCGGAACTTGCCCTTGTTTGTCAATCAGATACGCAATTCGTTCCGTGTTGATTTCTATCGGGGGAGTGTCATCGGTTGTCTTTTTCGGCGAGGATGCAATTAGTTGGTCTAACACTTTCTCCCACGGCTCTTTCATGCGGATGGATTGCAGCAGCGGTTCGTCTTCAAGAATAGCTATTTCCGTACTTTGCACTGTGCTTTTGGCGGTTGGTAGATTGAAGTATTGGGAGAACAGTCGCCCGAACACTGGGAGCAGACCTTTTTGTTTCAAACAGACATCTATATCCGCTTTCAGTTTACCCTTGTCTTCTCCCGCAACTATATATCGGGCAACTATCGTAGCGGGCAATTGATTGAGTGTGTCCGACACTGCTTTCTTTAGGTATTTGGCAGCGTTTGTATGTCCTTCTTCACCGCTCTTGGCATAGTATATCATCAGGAAGTAACCTGCAATCGTGTCATAAAACATATTCTTGTCAGGTGCCTTCCTGTTGTGCATCTTCAATGCCGTGTCAAACAGTTTGCCGGCTTCTTTTATGTGGTTGCTCTTCAGGGTGCGTATTGCGTTCGAGATATACGCCCAAATGGTCGAGTTTGGGCGTATTTTCGATGGCGGGGTCAATGTCAGAAAGTAACGGTACGCTTCGTATTTGTCTTTGTATTGATTGAAGTTACCTTGTGGATTGTACTCTTGGTAGTCGGTAACGATGCTGTTGGTCTTTTCAAGTACATCAACGCCCAGTTCGTTAAGAAGCATCTGTTCTTGTATAAATTGGCACGCCGTTATCTCTACCATCGCCGGGTCCAATGAATAGATTAGAGGGCGGTAGTAGTCTTCTTTGAATAGTCGCAGAAGACTCACTCGCTTTTCCTCGCTCCATTCCACCTGACCGCGTTCATGCTTGATATAGTCCGCATTCTTGTCATACAGAGCCGCGGCTATCCCCCATATATAGTAGTCCGTCTTCGATATGTCATTCATCTCATGCAGTTCTTCCGCAAACCATTCCGGATGACGGTCGAATACGTACTGGGACATTGGGAAAGCCAATCGGTTGTTGAATGTACAGGCGGTATCATAATACCGTTTGTCTTGTTGTATTAGGTAGCCGTTTCTTGACAAGTATTTGATACTTTCTCTGCAATCGGCTGACGAGAGTTGGTATTTCTTGCAGACGCGTTGGATGTCTTCATTTTCTGTTCGGTTTCCATAGACAAGGAACAGAGTCATCAGATGGAGAAGATGTGTTTCTTTAGGCAGTTCGCTGAACATATTGTCCGGCAATTGCTTTCCAGCGGGACGCGTCTCATATTCCGGACGGTACATGAATGGTAAATTCATTGGGTGGGGGTTGTTGGTTTTCGCCTCAAAATTACTGCTTTTCTTTCTAATTCTGCAATATCTTTCACTCAATTTCCGTCTGATTTTTGTCTGATTTCCGTATTTTTTCCGCATCTCTGCAATAATGGTATATTTTGGGCTGATTTATGTTGTTTTCGTTGAAGAAATAGCACTAATTTTGCCCTAAATTTCAACATCACAGTAATATATAAACATTTAATAATTATGAAAAACTTTGATTACCAGACACCGACACGCCTTATCTTTGGTGAAGGCGTAGTAGAGCAACTGCCGAAAGTGATGGCACAATTCGGCAAGAAAATACTCCTCACCTATGGCGGAGGAAGTATCAAGAAGATTCCTGCTTTCAGAGGTCAAACCGGCAGTTTGTATGAGTATGTACGTGAGTCACTCAAGGACTTTGAGATTATTGAGTTGAGTGGTATTCAGCCAAATCCGAAGTATAATCCTTCCGTATTGGACGGAGTAAGATTGTGCAAAGAGCACAAGGTGGATGTTATCCTTTCGGTAGGCGGAGGCAGTGTATTGGATTGTTCCAAGGCGATTGCTGCGGGTGCCTGCTACGATGGCGAACCGTGGGATCTCATTTCCTACAAAGTAAAAGCGCAGGCGGCTCTGCCTATTGTGGATATAATCACGTTGGCGGCTACAGGTAGCGAATACGACTGCGGCGGCGTCATCTCCCGTACCGAAACCAATGACAAGATTGGTTATCTTGATCGTCACTTGTTCCCTTCCGTATCGTTTCTTGATCCCACATACACGTTCTCAGTCAGCAAAAAACAGACCGCTGCAGGTATTGCCGATGCTATGAACCATACGATGGAGCAGTATTTCGTGGAAGATGCCACATTACTGAACGACGGTTTCTGCGAGTCTATGTTGCGCTCGCTTATGGAGAACGGACGCAAGTGCTTGGAGAATCCCGAAGACTATACTGCCCGCGCTGAAATGATGCTCGCTTGTACATACGGCTGCAATGGTATTTTGGCACTTGGCAACAGCGAGAGCGGATGGCCTTGCCACGGTATAGAGCACGCTCTGAGTGCTTATTACGACATAACTCACGGCGAAGGATTAGCCATTATCACACCACGCTGGATGAAGCATATCCTAAACGAACACACTCTCCCGCGTTTCGTTAAGTACGGCGTGAATGTGTTCGGTATTGACGCTTCGCTGGACGAATGGACGATTGCGAACAAAGCTATCGAAGCTACCTACGCGTTCTTCGAGTCTATCGGTATTCCGATGCATCTTCGCGACGTAGGAATAGATGACAGCCGTATAGACGAGATGGCGCATCATATAGCTGTTAACGAAGGTCTCGAAAACGCCTATGCGCCCTTGACCGAAAAAGACATCAAAGAAATACTTGTAGCAAGCCTGTAAGAAAAGCACATTCTATAAAGTGCAGTATTTCAGAAAATGCAAAAGGAGAAAACATAAAATGTTTTCTCCTTTTGCGGTGCGGACGAGACTCGAACTCGCGACCTACGGCGTGACAGGCCGGTATTCTAACCAACTGAACTACCGCACCAATTGCGATTGTACTCGGCTACCCTTGCAAGAGGCTCACATCAGATTCCTCTCTCAAAAGCGGCTGCAAAAGTACTGCGTTTTTTTGAACTACCAAAACTTTTTGCATTTTTTTTGCATTTTTTCATTCTTGTCAATCTCAAGTCATCCTCGATTTATATTCACAAAATGTTTTTTGAGCCGGAAATAAGGAACAACCGATAGGAATAGTTCGAATAGTCGGAATAGTCTAACTAATAGAACCAGCTGGTATAGTTGGAATAGTAGGTATAGTAGGTCTCTTATCGCAGGCAAGATATTATTTTTTGCCAAACAAATCGGAATGTGTTCCAGTGTCCAGTAATAATAATATCAACTCTGTATCGTTTTGATCCCAAATAAGCAACCAGTTGGGGTCAATATGACATTCCCAATAACCGCTCCATTTTCTGCCGACTAACTTATGGGGGTCATATTCTTTCGGGAGAGAGCCGCTTTGCGCTAACAAGCGAATGACATGCTCCAGCTTGGAGATGTCCAATCCGCGTTTCTTGCATAATTTGTATGAACGCTTAAACTGACCGGAATAGCGTATCGTATATTTCATGCTTCCAACTGCGCCATTAAATCTTCTACGCTGTCAGCTTGATATACCCGCCCTGCACGCACATCTTCTATCGCACGCTCAAGACTGCCACTCTTGCGCGGCGTGCGAACAGTGGAAATCTGCCAACCCATGTTACGCGACTGGCGACGCAAAAAAGCAGCATCTGCTACCGGCAGTGTAATCTGTACAGTTCTGGTCGTTGTTTCCATACTTGTAGCTTTTTTTGAATTAGGCTGCAAAGGTAAAACCTATTTTTCTTACTGCCAAACAATTTTCTTACCACCAAACAAATACATGACTTTTTAAGGAATTTGGCGGATTATCTTTAATGAATTTAGAGGAAACAGCTGTCTTAAATTGAAAAATAGACGCGCAGGGTTCCCCCTGCGCGTCCGATGTAAGCAGTAAATATTCAAATATTCAAATATTCAAAGATTGAAATATTCAAATATTCAAATATTCCGAGAATTACCATTGGTCGTCTGCTCCTTCGGGATGGAATTGCAGTGTGGGAGCGATAGTGCTGCTACCCGGGTCACTGGCACAAAGCATAGTTGCAACCAAGATAATTCAACAATTTGTCCCTGTGCATTGTAACGCACACCGTCCTTAATGATATAAAGCGCACCGTTCTCAACAACCTTAATGGTTTGTGTGTTCTCTGCTTCAGCGTTGTCCACAGCGGTTGTGTTCTGTTCTTCCTCGAAGATGAAGCGCATACGTTGCGGAGCAAACGAGCCGCTGAAGATTACATAAGCTTTGTGCGGGTTGAGGTTGGCTCCGGTGTACTGATAGAATCCTACGCCGCTCTTACCGCTGAGCACATAGCAGTTAGCGGGAGTAGCTATAGCTACGTCCGTACCTTGCAGGCTGTTGGCATCGGAGAAGGTAACAGGAGTAGCGTCGCTTACCGTAAGTGTGAACGGATTAACAGTCGATTTGAGAATAACTGCGTTGTTGGCAGGGATGGTCTGACCTGCTACGGCAATCTTGTTCATGAGGAGGTCGTTGCCGCTGATAGTAGCGATGTAAGCCTCTACGCCTGCGGGCAGCAGATAACTATTCTGGCTGTCGAAGAAGGTGCTGTAGTAAACGCCTGCGTGATTCGGATCTACGTTGGCGGTGATAACCATGCTTGCCGGAGCCGGAGCAATCGTTACAGAGAGCGAAGCGGCAGGGATGCTATTATGGTTGACATCGCCTACGACCTTGTAATATACGGTGTAGGTATTGGCATCGGTAGCCGTCGGCAGATCCGTACTCCAGCTGGTGTTATTGAGCGAGTACTGCATCTCGCCGCCTGTTGCCTCACCGGCATTGATGAGCGTTTGTGCGCTACCGTTAGCAACGAGACCGTCAATAGCTGTCGGAGTGGTTGTGATTGTAGAAGCCACTTTGTTCACATGCAGTACCCCCGTTTGATACGAAATCTCGTAGTTCGCTGCGCCTGCACCGTACGGCGTGATGGTATAGGTTCCGGCATTGTCGCCCTGCGTATAGTCGCTTGAAAACTTCACCGCAGGTTGCACGTAACCGGGTCCCTCACCGTTCACAAAGCCGGTATAGGTGGCCACAAGAAATTCCAACGGGTCGCCGTAGTCAAGCCACTTGTCATCCGCCTTGATGGTCAGGGGGGCTTTGGCGATAGAAGCCGCAACAATGTTCGGCGAAGGAGTATAATCCGCGTGGGTTTCGTCACCGATAACCTTGTAGTAAACGGTATAGTCGCCTGCGTTCTTGGCAGTCGGAACAGCTACATCCCAAGTGTCGTTATCCAGCGAGTACATCATCGTACCGCCTGTTGCCGTACCGGCATTCACCAATGCCTGTGCCACGCCGGTATAGGTCGGGTTGATAGCCGTCGGGGCAGTACAAGTAGCGGCAGGATAGATGACGGTGTTGGCATCCGCCATCGTCAGTGTGTACGGACCGGCACCTGTCAGCGTACCTGCCGAAGGCTTGTAACCGGTGGAACCGCTTATATTCAGACTGACCTCATCACCAACTCCGGCATAGAAGACACCGTCATATTCAACACCGTTGTTGCCATAGAAGGTAAGGCCGCTCACATTGTAGGTGCTGGTTGCCACATCGAGGTGCGTTACCGTCACCCCGGTTGCAGGGGTGATGGTGTGCATCTGCTGATCGCCCATGGCTGTCAGACCGGAGTTTTTGACAGCTGCCGCGACATCGCTGTAATAGCAGTTCGTGAGCGTAGTCATTGCAGGACAGCTTCCAATCATATAAAAAGCATCAGTTTTAGTAATGTTCATTGCCGCTGGTGCAAATACACAGTTGGTAATAGTTGCCGTCGAACCGGTACGTGTCCAACCTACTATACCACCACCTTCGTAACCGGTCGCATTGGTATAGTTGATCGTACCGACAAACGCACAACCTTCTACAATGACATGTTGGTTGTCATGCACATGCGCCACGATACCACCGGCATCTACATCTCTCGCTCTATCGGAAGTCAGCGTAGCGGAACTGATACAATTTCGAATGGTTGTTGTACCGACTACATGTCCGGCAATACCTGCCATGTTCATACCATTGTGAGCCTCAGTAGAATTATTTACATAATGACCGGTAATGGTTCCGGTTGTTCTGAGGTTCTTGATAGTAGCACTATTCACTACGCGGAAAGGCGCTATTTTGCGGTATTCAGAATAAAGGTTCACGTCCAGCGTATGTCCGCCACCGTCATACGTACCTCTGAAAGCCTTGTAGCTGGTAACGCTTGAAAATTCTCCCACCATCTCTGTAGTACTGAAATCAGCCGTTTGGAGGAAGTATTTGGCATCATAGTTCTCACTATAGAAGTTGATGTTGGTTGCGATTCCCTGCCAATCGGTAGCCGTAGCAATCAGATACGGATTGCCTTCCGTACCTTCACCGGCAAAGTGGTAATAGAGTACAGGCACCACCTTGCTATCCTGCACGATCCACACGCTGCCAAGCGCGGAAGCAAGTTGGGCATTGGTATTACTACTTCCATCCGTACCTTGTGCTGTACCGAAAGATGTAGTATAGTAACAATTGGTTAAAGTGATATTGGCAGTATTGTTATCGCGTCCGCGGGAGAAAGCAGCCGAACCGGATGAACCGACAGTCAGTTCGGCGGGAGCGAACAGACAGTTAGTGAACTCGGAAGTAGAACTACCGTATATGGCATCTGTCCACCCCACGAAACCACCGCAGGAGTTGGTATTAGAACCTACCATTTTACCGTTGAAAACGCAGTTGGTGAAATGGTTGTGACCATCGTCAGTCACACCGATAAAACCACCGTGTGTGCCATCACCGGATATTGAACTGTTGATGACAATGCTCGACCGGCATCTATCGATATAGGTATCGCCATGTGCATTTCCGAGGACTGCAGCAAACTGAGCGGAGGTATAAATGGTACCGGCGATGATCAGGTTCTTCAGCGAAGCTCCTCGCGTATAGCGGAAAGGTGCGCAAAAATTCTCCGCGAAACGACTGTCTGCCGTACCTTTGTTAAACGTCAGGGTGTAACCGTCGCCGTCAAATGTGCCAGCGAAGTGATTGTTTTGGTCGGTTCCCACCATTTCGCTGACCGTAATATTATTGGTCAGTTTGAAGAATTTGCCACTATAGGTCTCTCCCAATGCCACATTGACAGCCAAGTTGTCCCAATCGGTAGCAGAACCAATCAGATAAGGAGACGCTTGTGTTCCCTCACCGGTCAAAGCTCGGAGAGATATAATCGGTACTACTTTACCGCCGCTAATCTCCCAACCGATTCCTAATGCTTCTTGGAGTGCCTTATTGCTCATAGAGCCGGCATTCGCTCCTTGTGCATCGCCATACTGCTGCTTGTAATAACAATTCGAATCCGATACATTGTTTCCGCGAGAAAAGGTTTTGGAACTGGAGGCGCTGAACGTCACAGACGACGGAGCAAACATACAGTTGGTGAAGGTAACACCGTTCTGCGACCAGCCGCAGAACCCGCCGTTGGAATCGGAGGAACTACCGAGCAACTGACCGTCAAAGAGACAGTTGGTAAAATAGGTTCTGGTGCCTTCTACTACGCCGATAAAACCGCCATTGGTGCCGTCACCGCTTTTGGAACAGTCAATCGTCAAGCTGGAGCGGCAAGCAATGATATGGTTCGTGTCGCCTGTGCGACCTACTACACCGGCAAACTGATTCGACGTATAAATCGTACCCGCTATATGCAAGCATTTGATGGTTGCGCCGTAGATAAAACGGAACGGGGCGCAATGCTGCTCGCTAAAACGGCTGCCCGCCGTACCTTTGTTAAACGTCAGCGTGTGACCGGCTCCGTCGAAATTACCGGCAAAATACAAGCTACCGGTTCCCACCATCTCGCTGACCGTAATATCACCGGTCAGTTTGAAATACTTGCCACTGTAGTTGTCACTGCTACTATTGGCAGCCAAGGTGTTCCAATCAGTTGCGTTTGTAATCAGATACGGGTCACTGCTTGTGCCGCTACCCGACCATGCCCAAGCCGTGCTTGTGAAACAAGTCATCAACGCGGCTATGAGCAATAAAAAGAGTTGTTTTTTCATCATAGTTTATGTTGTTTTAGTTTTGTTTGCGGTTTTGGTGCGTCATACATAACGCAAAAGCGACATTGTGCGAGGTATTCGCTTATTTTCTTCTGTATCGTTTGCTGAACAAATCCGAATGTGAGCCGGTATTGATCATAACTTGATTTCGTACATAATCAAAGCCCCATTTTTTGAAAGAAATCGTCCACATCCTTTGCCTCATACACGCGGCCTTCTTTGAGGTCAAGCATAGAGAGTTCATAGCAATCGTCTTCAAAAATCTCGGCAAAGGTACGGGTAATAATTTGATTAGGAAAGCGAAAAAGACTGGCAAAAAGGAACTTTTTACTGACAAAAGGGAACATTTTGGCTAATAAAAGACGCGCAGGGGGAACCCTGCGCGTCCGATGTAAGCAGTAAATATTCAAATATTGAAAGATTCAAATATTCCGATAATTACCATTGGTCGTCTGCTCCTTCGGGATGGAATTGCAGTGTGGGAGCGATAGTGCTGCTACCCGGGTCACTGGCACAAAGCATAGTTGCAACCAAG
>CADAAF010000069.1 GCA_902785805.1 uncultured Bacteroidales bacterium
GTCCAAGCAAAGAAAAATCTGCCTGACACGTTGATATGTCAGGCAGACTGTTGGAAGAAATCGAATATCTTTCTTATTCGGCTTTTGCTTCTTCTGCAGGTGCTTCGCCATTGGCTTCTGCTTCAGCGGCAGCAGCTTCTTGTGCGGCTTCCTGTGCAGCGGCTGCGAGTGCTTCGGCTGCGGCTTTGCGCTTGGCGGCTACCGCCTCGGCTTTAGCTTTGTTAGCCTCTACTTCCTGAGCGTGCAGTTTCTTTGCAGCCTCAATTTTCTTGTTGGCCTCTTCCTGGCTGATTTTGCCGTTCTTCGCGTCTTTCTGTGCTTTCCAGGCGTTGAAACGACGTTGTGCTTCTTCCTCATTGAATGCGCCTTTGGCTACACCGCCTTTGAGGTGCTTCATCAGCATTACGCCTTCTACACTCAGGATGTGGCGAACAGTGTCTGTAGGTTGTGCTCCTACGCCTACCCAGTACATTGCGCGCTCAAAATTGAGGTCAATCATCGCAGGGTTGAGGTTGGGGTTGTACGAACCGATACGTTCAATAAACTTGCCATCACGTGGCGCGCGGCTGTCGGCTACTACTATGTGGTAGTAAGCGTAGTCTTTGTGACCATGACGAGCCAAACGAATTTTTGTTGCCATATTGTTTATTTGGTCTTTTAGTGAGCTACCCTTTCACGAAGGGCTTGCTCGGGTTAATAACTATGCTTTTTATTCGGGTACACGACCGCAAAAAAGCGCGCAAAAGTACTGCTTTTTCCGCAGTAACCAAATATTTTTTTGATTTTTTATGCGGATTGTCAGAAATCAAGGAGAATAGGAAGATGGTCGCTATAGCCGTTCGGGTTGTATTGGTAGCCGCGGAACGTGGACATAGGCCGTCTGCCCATGTGCTTGCCGTCTTCTTCAAGCAGGTAGTCCGCAAAGTAGATTCGCGTCTCGGCTCGTTTGTCCATTGCCGGGGACAGATAGAACTGGTCCAAACATGACCAGTCGCCCTGCCATTTGTGGGTGCCGATACGGTGTTGGGAGGTCATTCGGTTGACAAGACCTTTGATGTCGTTCTTGGGCTTGCTGTTCATATCGCCCATCACAACGATAAGGGCGTCGGGTTGGCTGAGAAGGATGCTGTCGGTAGTGTTCCGGATGAGTTGTTTGGCTTTTTGCCTTTTCCATTCGGATTGGTGTTTGCCTCCGCGCATTGAAGGCAGGTGGCACATTATCACGTGAAGCGTGTCGCCTTCGGGGAGCAGTCCTTTGGCGTAGAGAAGGTCGCGTGTATAGTCTTCCTCCAATTCAACGGGTATGGGGTACCATTCCAGCACGTTAAAGCGCAGAGAGTCGTAGAGGAGCGCAACGTCAATACCTCGTTCGTCGGGACTTTCGCTGTGAAGAAAACTGTACGGGTAGTTCTTTAGGGCGTGCTGCAAGCGGTTGAGACATGTTTTGTTCTCTACTTCGCATAGTCCTACAAGCAGTGCCGTGTTCCATTGACCGGCTTGGCAGATGACACGCGCTATCTGTTCGGACTTGGTGTAAAAGCGGTTCTCGGTCCAGCGGTACTTGCCGTATGGAGTAAAGTCATAGTCGTTTTTGAGCGAATCGTGCTGCGCATCGAAGAAGTTTTCCACGTTGTAAGCGATGATTCGATACGGCTCTTTGGCGTACAGATGGATATTTAGGCACGTGAAGACGATTGCTATTGCCAGAGCAATACGGAAGCGGACGGAAATCAGTTGGTAGGTTTTCATAGTAGCATCGTTATGGCGCGTTTGAGTGCGCTGATTAGTGTATCTATATCTTCTTGGTTGTTGTATAGTGCTATGGAAGCGCGGACAGTACCCGGTACTTGCAGATAGTCAATGAGCGGTTCGGCGCAGTGGTGTCCTGTGCGGACTGCCACGCCTTGACGGTCAAGCAACGTGCCAACATCGAATGGATGTATGAGCCGCTCTCCGTTATAGACGTTGAACGATACGGCACCTGCTTTGTCTGTGCCGGGAGAATAGACACGCACTTCAGGTATGGCGGCTAACTGTTGTTCCATATAGGCGGTGAGTTGCTGTTCGTATTGGCATACGGTGTCACGACCTAATGAGTTGATGTAATCAAGTGCCGCTGCAAAAGCGCATGACCCGATGAAATTGGGTGTACCTGCCTCGAACTTGTAGGGAAGTGTGTTGTAAGTCGTTTGTTCGAAACGGACGTGTTCTATCATTTCGCCTCCGCCCTCGGCAGGAGGAAGAATATTGAGCCATGCTTCTTTTCCGTAGAGAATGCCGAGTCCGGTAGGACCGTACATCTTGTGAGCGGAGCATACATAGAAGTCGCAGTCCAAGTCTTTGACGTTCACGGGAAGATGCGGGGCGGATTGTGCGCCGTCTATGCAGACCGGTATGTTGTGTTTGTGCGCTACGCGGATAATGTTCTCTATGGGTTGTACCGTCCCCAATACATTGCTCACGTGTGCTATGGATATTATTCGTGTACGGGGTGTAATCAGCGTTTCTACTGCGTCCGCGTTAATTCTCAGGTTGGAGTCAAGGGGAAGAACGCGCAGATGTGCCTTTTTCCGTTGGCAGAGCATTTGCCATGGAACGATGTTGGAGTGGTGCTCTAATTGGCTGACTATTATCTCGTCATCTTGATGTATGCCGTATTCTCCGAAGCAGAAAGCGAGCATATTCAGGCTGTCGGTTGTGCCTTTGGTGAAGATGATTTCTTTTTCGGAGTTGGCGCCTATGAAATCAGCCGCTTTTTTACGTGCCGCTTCGTGTTGCTGAGTGGCTATTTGGCTGAGATAATGTACTCCTCGGTGGATATTGGCGTTTCTATGCAGGTAGGCATCGGTGAGTGCATCGAGCATAGCCTTCGGTTTTTGAGTCGTCGCGGCGTTGTCAAGATACACCAGCGGCTTGCCGTAAACCGTTTCGGTCAGTATGGGAAAATCTTCTCTGTTCATTTGGATATTTGCTTTGCGCCGCAAAGATAATACCCTTGCGCAAACTATACAAATCAGACAGCGAATAATAATTTATACCATTTTTCGTGAATATACCAAAATTTTATTACTTTTGCGCGCTGTATTACGATTGATTTATGCGATTTCGCGATATAATAGGGCAGGAAGACGTTAAACGCCAACTCATACAATCAGCCCGTGAAGGGCGTGTGCCGCATGCACAGTTGTTTGCGGGCAGATTAGGCGTGGGGAAACTGCAGCTGGCGATGGCTTATGCACAATACCTGAATTGTCAGCATCCTACAGCAGAGGACTCGTGCGGAGAGTGTCCTACTTGCCTGCAGTTCGAGAAGATGCAGCATCCTGACTTGCATTTCACCTTCCCGATTGTGAAAAGCGATGCGGGAGACACGTGCAACGATTTTATGGACGATTTCCGTAAGATGGCATTGGAGAAACGCTATTTCTCTATAGACGACTGGTATGAAACGTTAGAAATAGAGAACAAGCAGGCGGTTATATATGAAAAAGAGAGCGGAGAGATTGTGCGCAAGTTGTCGCTTAAAGCGTATGGAGAAGGCTATAAGGTAATGATAATATGGCAGGCGGAGAAGATGAACATCACTTGTGCGAACAAGTTGCTGAAACTGTTGGAAGAACCTCCTGCCAAGACCCTGTTTTTTTTAGTGAGCGAAATGCCGGAGCGTTTGCTTCCCACTATTTTGAGTCGTGTGCAACTCATACGTGTCCCGCCTTTGCTCGATGAGCAGATAACGCAGGCGTTAATAGAACGTGGTACGGATGAGCAGAATGCTGCTGATATAGCCCATATAGCGCAGGGTAGTTATCTTCGGGCATTGCAGATGGCGGATGAAAAAGAAGATAACCAAGTCTTTATGGAAGACTTTGTCTCGCTGATGCGGTGGGCTTGGATGGTGGGGCACAAGAAAGACTACGAGTCGTTGCTGAAGTTGCGGCAATGGAGCCTGAAAATGGCTGATGCCAAAATGGGACGCGAGAAACAGAAAGCGTTTTTGCAGTTCGTCCAACGCCAGATACGCGAAAACTACATCTATAATTACCAATTGCCGCAGGTCAATTATCAGATGAGGGAAGAAAAAACATTCAGCAGTAAGTTCGCCGTTTTTATCCATTCGGGAAACGTGGAAAAGATAATGAACGAATTGGATAAAGCGGAACGTCAGATAACGCAGAACGGTAATGCCAAGATTATCTTCTTCGACCTCTGTCTGCAAATGATAGTATTGATTAAGAAATGAAAGAATGAGTTAGATAAATGATAAAGAACAATGAACGAACGATTTACACTCAATAATGATGCCTGTAAGTTTTCGTCGAAGGCGTGTTTTCGCAATTCGGCTCACATGCTGCCGGTGACGGACTATTTGAGCGACTTGCCTGAAAACGTGAGTGAGACGGATATAGTGGAGGTGCAATTCAAGAACACCCGTAAGGGGTACTACCACAATAACAGTCAGTTGCCTCTTGAGAAAGGCAAGGTGATAGTAGTGGAGGCTAATCCTGGGTACGACATAGGCGAGGTGGTTCTGACAGGTCGCCTTGTACTGTGCCAGATGCACAAGAACCGCATTGACCCGAGCCGGTACGAGATACGTAATGTCCTGCGCTTTGCCACGGAGGAGGACTTGAAGAAAGCGGAAGAGGCGCATGCACGTGAGCACAATACGATGATTCAGGCGCGACAACTTGCCAAGTCGTTAGGACTGGAAATGAAGATAGGAGATGTCGAGTTCCAAGGGGACGGAACGAAAGCCATTTTCTACTATATAGCGGACGGTCGTGTGGACTTCCGCCAACTCATTAAAGTGTATGCAGAGACATTCCGTATCCGCATAGAGATGAAGCAGATAGGTGCCCGTCAGGAAGCCGGACGCATAGGAGGAACAGGTCCTTGCGGACGCGAACTGTGCTGCTCCACTTGGATGACCAATTTTACATCGGTGGGTACGGGAGCGGCCAGACTGCAGAAACTGTCGCCTAATCCCCAGAAATTGGCAGGGCAGTGCGCCAAACTCAAGTGCTGCCTTAACTACGAGATTTCGCTGTACGAGGAGGCAAAGAAAATGGGCTACTCGTTAGGCAGCAACGGACAGGAAAAACAGGAAGAGGAGGACTTGGGCTACCAGAACGTAGTAGGGCAGGACGATTTCTCCCGTTTCGACAAGAAGAAAAAACAAAAGCAGCAACGCGACCGCCGTCCGCAGGACGACAACCGCCGTTCGCGCGATAATCGTAAAAACAACCGTGACCGCCAGAATAATGACTCGGCAAACAATAATAATCCTGCTAACGGTTAGCCTCTTGTGCGGATGCACACAAGGCGTGGTCTATTCCGGCTTCAAGGACGTGTCTCCTGTGGCTTGGAATAAAGACTCGTCCGTGACATTCACTTTCCACGTGACAGATACCGTGCAACCCTATAATGTGCTGCTGAATGTACGGCATCAGGATAATTATCCTTACCAGAATATGTGGTTGTTCCTCACTACTACCGACCCGTCCGGCACGCAGATGAGCGACACGATAGAGTTTTATCTGGCAGACGAGCGCGGCAAATGGCTTGGCAATGGTCTCAATGGGCACGTGTCAATGCCTGTGCTGTACGAGCAGAACTACCTGTTTGCTGATACAGGCACTTACTCTTTATCCATCCGCCACGGTATGCGTACGGATGAATTGCGCGGCGTGAGCCAGATAGGATTGGAAATACAGGAACCTTGACAAACGCATGGACTATGAGCAAGAACAAGCAGAAGAAGTTCCAAGAGATGAAAGAGTTTGCGCGGGTTTACCAGTGCAGTTTCCGCGATATGCAAACAGGTGCGCAGATACCGAAGTTGGCTGGTCGGTGGAATGTGGATGTGTTTGCTAACGACCATCCCATTGTGTTGGAACTGGGGTGCGGGCACGGCGATTATACAGTCGGACTCGCTCGGAGAGATACTTCGCACAACTTCATCGGAATAGATATCAAGGGTGCGCGCATGTGGGCGGGTGCCAAACAAGCCGAGATAGAGCAACTGACCAATGTGGCATTCCTTCGCACCCAGATAGAGATGCTTCCGCATTTCTTTGCACCCGGCGAGGTGGACGAGATATGGATTACTTTTCCGGACCCGCAGATGAAGAAAGCAACGAAGCGGCTGACTTCCACTTTCTTTATGCAACGCTACCAAACGGTGATGCGGCAAGGAGGATTGATTCATCTCAAGACCGACAGTCCGTTCCTCTATACCTACACGCGGGCAATGCTGCAAGAGAACAACTATCCTGTTTTGGCAGATACGGACCATCTGTATGCAACACCCGATTCGCCACTGCTCACGCAGGCCAAAGCACTGCAGACGCACTATGAGAAGCAGTGGATTGAGCGGGGAATGACCATCAAGTACCTTTGCTGGCAGTTGCAGCACAAGGACGACCTGCACGAACCCGACATAGAGATAGAGAAAGATACTTACCGCTCATACGGGCGTGACTATCAGAGCAAAAGCGCAGAACATAAAGCAGAAAAACTAACCTAACAGGCATAATCTATGGAAAACATTCAACTTCCTGAAAACGCCTCTCGCCCGCTTAAACCCGGCGAGAAGTACGAACCCATCCTTCGGCCCGAACAGCAGTTTGCCGAAGTAACTCCTTACAGCGTCTCGATAGGTGTTGTGATGGCTGTCATTTTCTCGGCAGCGGCTGCCTATCTCGGACTCAAAGTGGGACAGGTCTTTGAGGCGGCTATCCCGATAGCCATTATCGCGGTAGGATTGTCTTCGGCGCTCAACCGTAAGAACTCATTGGGCGAAAACGTTATTATTCAGTCCATCGGTGCATCGTCAGGTGTGGTGGTGGCAGGTGCTATTTTCACGTTGCCCGCACTGTATATCCTCCAAGCCAAGTACCCCGACATCACGGTCAATTTTATGCAGGTGTTCATGTCGTCGTTATTAGGCGGCTGCTTGGGTATTCTGTTCCTGATACCTTTCCGCAAGTTCTTCGTACAGGAGAAGCACGGCGAGTATCCTTTCCCGGAGGCGACGGCAACCACGCAGGTACTTGTATCCGGTGAGCAGGGAGGCAGTCAGGCTAAACCCCTGATTTGGGCTGCGGCTATAGGCGGATTGTACGACTTTATCGTTTCTACCTTCGGACTGTGGACAGAGAGTCTCTCCACCCGTATGACAGCATGGGGAGAGACGGTGGCTCTTAAATTCAAGACGGTTATGGCGGTCAATACCAGTGCTGCCGTATTAGGTCTGGGCTATATCATTGGCTTGAAGTATGCTGCTATCATTGCTTGCGGTTCGCTCTTTACATGGTGGGTTATCCTGCCGTTGTTGGGGGCAACGGGTATGGGTGATTTGGACCCGCAGGTGCTTTATACCAATTATGGCCGCAACATCGGCATAGGTGCCATCGCTATGGCTGGTCTGTTGGGTATAATCAAGAACTGGAGCGTCATTGCTGGAGCATTTGGACTGGTCAAGAAAGAGTTCGGAGGCAAAGGCAAAGCCGTGGCGCAGAATGTCTTGCGCACCGAAAGAGACATCTCCATGAAACTGTTGGCTCTTTCTGTCATTGCCGCATTGCTCATTGTTCTGGTCTTCTTTTGGATAGGTGTGCTGCATAATTTCGGTCAGGCGTTTGTGGCTTGGCTGGTGGTAACCGTGATTGCTTTCCTGTTCACCACTGTGGCTGCCAATGCGATTGCTATTGTAGGTAGCAACCCCGTGAGCGGTATGACTCTGATGACGCTTATCATTGCCTCTGTGGTCTTTGTGGCGGTAGGTATGAAGGGTACGAGCGGTATGGTGGCTGCTATGATTATAGGCGGTGTCGTATGTACGGCTCTCTCTATGGCGGGCGGCTTCATCACCGACCTGAAGATAGGTTATTGGATTGGCACCACTCCTGCCAAGCAGGAGACTTGGAAGTTCCTCGGTACACTCGTCAGTGCTGCCACGGTGGGCGGTGTGATGATTATCCTCAACAAGACCTACGGATTCGTAGGCGAGGATGCGTTGGTAGCTCCGCAGGCTAACGCTATGGCGGCGGTTATTGAGCCGCTGATGTCCGGACAGGGAGCACCGTGGATGCTCTATATTGCGGGGGCTGTATTGGCTCTTATTCTCAATTTCGTCGGCGTACCCGTTCTGCCTTTCGCACTCGGTATGTTCATTCCTCTGCATCTGAATATGCCTTTGCTGATTGGTGGTACCATCTCTTATTTCGTATCGCGTGAGCGCAAGCAGGATGGCGAACAGGCTGCCGAACTGGCGCAGAAACGCAATGAGAAAGGCACTCTGGTGGCAAGCGGATTCATTGCAGGTGGTGCTTTGATGGGTGTTATCAGTGCCGTGCTTAAGTTCGCCGGTGCCGACTGGTATCTGACCTCTTGGGCTGCATCGCACTATGCCCAACTGCTTGGTATAGTAATGTATATACTGCTCATCACTTATTTCGTATGTGCAAGTAAAAAAATAAAATAACCAACTTAAAATTGTATAAACTATGGTAAGTTACAAAGAACTCGGCTTGGTGAACACGCGTGATATGTTTGCCAAGGCCATCCGTGGAGGATACGCTATCCCCGCTTTCAATTTCAACAATATGGAGCAACTGCAGGCTATTATCAAGGCTGCGGCTGACACCAAGTCGCCCGTTATCCTGCAGGTGTCCAAAGGCGCACGCAATTACGCCAACCCGACGCTCTTGCGTTATATGGCGCAGGGTGCCGTTGAGTATGCCAAGGAACTCGGTTGGGAAAAACCGCAGATTGTTCTCCATCTTGACCACGGTGACTCGTTCGAACTCTGCAAGGACTGTGTCGACCTCGGTTTCTCCAGCGTCATGATTGACGGCTCGGCTCTTCCCTATGAGGAGAACATCGCTCTGTCGAAGAAGGTGGCTGACTATGCTCACCAATACGATGTGACCGTCGAAGCCGAACTCGGTGTATTGGCAGGCGTGGAAGACGAGGTGCAAGCCGAAGAGAGCCACTACACACGTCCCGAGGAGGTCATTGACTTCTCCAAGCGCACAGGATGCGACTCGCTCGCTATCTCCATCGGCACTTCCCACGGTGCCTATAAGTTCAAGCCCGAACAATGCACCCGTGACCCCAAGACGGGACGTCTCGTTCCGCCGCCATTGGCATTCGATGTGCTTGATGCCATTATGGAGCAGCTCCCGGGCTTCCCCATCGTGCTTCACGGCTCAAGCAGCGTACCGCAGGAGTATGTGGATATGATTAACCGGTACGGCGGCAAACTGCCCGACGCAGTCGGTATCCCCGAGGACCAGTTGCGCAAAGCCTCCAAGTCTGCCGTATGCAAAATCAATATCGACTCCGACTCGCGTCTCGCTTTCACTGCTGCCGTTCGCAAGGTCTTCGCGGAGAAACCCGGAGAGTTCGACCCGCGCAAGTACTGCGGTCCTGCACGTGACTTGATGACCGAACTCTACAAGCATAAGATTATCAACGTTCTTGGCTCGGACAACAAAGCCTGAACTTTCTTATGAAGACGCATATTCTATCTTTGGTCATCGCCTGGTCCGTGGTGTTTGCTCTCAATGCGCAGGATGCTTTTGTGCATCCCGCATTGGGGGACAACTGCACCAGTATCCTTGTCTCTCCGGGAGCCAGCGAGGACGGTTCGGCGATTACTTCCCATACTTGTGACTCGTGGTACCGTACGTGGATGCGTTGGTTGCCTGCTGTGGAGTACAAGAGTGACACGCTGGTTGAGGTCTATACCGGTCTGATGCACACCGAGTATCCGGGCAGTATGGACGGCGTGAAAGTGAAGGGCAAAGTCCTTCAGAAAGCAGGTAAGACCTACCGTGTGCTGGACACCGCTTATCCGTGCCTCAACGAGAAGCAGTTGGCTATGGGCGAGACCACTTACGGCGGGCGCGACACCTTGCGCAACAAGGACGGCTTGCTGATGATTGAGGAGCTGGCGCGCTTGGCTCTGCAGCGTTGTGCCACGGCTCGTGAGGCTATCCTCTATATGGGTGAACTGGCGTATGAGTACGGCTATGGCGACGGAGGCGAGTGTCTGACCGTCATCGACCCTAAAGAGGCGTGGATCTTCGAGATTCAGGGCGAAGGACCCGACCAACTCGGTGCTGTATGGGCGGCATGCCGTATTCCCGATGGCGAAGTGAGCGTGAGTGCCAATATCAGCCGTATAGGCAGCCTCAAACCGCTGACCGAACCAGCTCCCCCGAAAACCAAAAAAGGCAAGAAAGCACCCTATAAACCCCTTGAGAGCGAAACCGTAATGGCTTCGCAGAACGTCTTCTCCGTAGCACGCCGACTCGGTCTGTGGGACGGTAAGGGAGAGTTCTCGTTCTGGCGCGCATACAGCGGAGAGAACTATGAGGGCGAAATGAAGAACTACGCTATACGCGAACTCTTTGTACTGCAGCAGATTGCCCCTTCGTTGGGACTGACTAAGGACATCGAGGAACTGCCCTTGAGCGTCAAGCCCGACAAGAAACTGTCCGTCAAGGACGTGAGTCGTCTGCTCGGCTCGTACTATGAGGGTACGGAGAACGACCTGACCCAACTCATGCGTGTGCCCAAGAAAGGACGCAAACTCTTCAGCAAGGACAAGTGGGAGGACAAGGACAGTATCGTTTCCAATTTCGCCAACCCGTGGATGCGTTTTGACGAGATTAGTGCTTACTACGCTATGACGGGCGACGAGCGTTTTGATTGGGTGCGCACCATTGCCGTGCCGCAGTGTGCCTATTCCACGGTCATTCAGGCGCGCGAATGGCTGCCCGATGCCATCGGAGGGGTGTGCTGGATGTCGCTTGACAACCCGGGACAGAGTCCGCGCTTCCCTATTTTTGCCGGAGGCACGGAACTGCCGTCTATGCTCAAGATTTGCGGACAGCACCGCTATCGCGAGGACTGCCTGCTGTGGCATCTCCGCCAGACCAATAAACTTGCTGCCGTAAGGTGGGGAATATGCCGCAAGACTCT
>CADAAF010000070.1 GCA_902785805.1 uncultured Bacteroidales bacterium
CATCCGTACTCGTCTCTATGCACAATATAGTTCGCATCACTTCCTTTTATATCATCCTAAACATCTAAACCTAAACTCCTAAACAACCAATAAACTCCTAAACAACATCTAAACCCCTAAACACCTAAACTAATAAACAACCCTTAAACCCATAAACAACATCTAAACATCTAAACTCCTAAACTAATAAACCACCCAATAAACATCTAAACACCTAAACCCCTAAACTAATAAACACCCCCTAAACACCTAAACAACCCAATAAACATCTAAACGCCTAAACTCCTAAACCACACAACGCCCCAACAAGCGCGCAAAAGTAAGAAAAGTATTTGACGCACACAAAAAAAATCACTCCCTTCTCCCGCAACAGCAAATAATCCTGCTTTTCCATGCCCTTTTTTCAGCCCTTTTCCGTCTTTTCCTCACCCATTTCTCTCCGTTGTCTCCCCTGTCTGACTCCGTTTTTTCGTCTCGTCAACCTCCCGCCGTCACCCTTGTTTGCAGCAACCCAACCGATACAAACAGCGGGTGATTAGCGGGTGGTTAGCGGGTGATTAGCGGGTTATTAAGCAAATCACACCGAAGGATCACCGTATCCTGAGTGTATTTTTAGTGACATTTTAGTGTCCTGACCCGTTCCTTCAAAGGAAGAAATCTCGCAGTTTTGATGCACTTGTTATGGGACGATTTGCGACCTTTTTTTAGACAAAATGACAGGTTGCGGGTGAAATTTGTATAAAAATGTCGAAAAAGTTTTTTATCTTGTAAAAAGGTGCTATATTTGTCGCCGTTGCGGAAAATTGCCACATGATTGTTGCCGGAGGGTAGGTAAGTTTGCTTCTGTCAGCGGTCATAGGTGCTACGGGAAGTATTTCTAAGCTTATAAACCAAAACATATATAAGTATGAAAAAAAGTTTACCTCTTTTTCCCTTTTTTCTGTTGCTGCTTTTGACGTTCTCGCAAACGTTGTCTGCACAGATTAACGAGTATCTTAAAGTGGTCGGAAATGCTACCGTAGTGGTCAAGCAGACAGGTACGGTGAGCGAATGGCCCGACTTGTATTACCAGATTGACGAAGGTTCGTGGGTGCAGGTTCTTGAACCGTGTACATTGACCGTGCCGAACAACTCTGGCAGTGTGCCGCATTATATGCGCTTAAAGGGTAACAACCCCGACGGTTTCAACAAGAGCAGTTCCAACTTCATCTCTTTCGCTATTACGGGCGGCAATCCTGCCGTACAGGGAAACGTGATGTCGCTGATAGGTGGTGATAATTTTTCTTCGCTCAATACCATCCCCTGCGACTATTGCTTCTACGCTTTGTTCTGCCCTTATCCGCCCACTGCTTTTTCCACATCCTATAGTTCTACGGTATCTACATCCACGAGCCTCAGCAAGGCGCACGAACTGGTATTGCCTGCCACGACACTGACGGCGTACTGCTATGCGTATATGTTTGCAGGTAACGTCAGCTTATTTACAGGT
Source organism: uncultured Bacteroidales bacterium (assembly GCA_902785805.1). Classification (GTDB taxonomy): domain Bacteria; phylum Bacteroidota; class Bacteroidia; order Bacteroidales; family Paludibacteraceae; genus Colicola. The sequence continues at coordinate 1,490 of CADAAF010000070.1, forward strand.
CCGTCTTTGCCGGCTATGGTAATGCAGCCGTGGTGCTATGCGCACATGTTTGACTATTGTATCAATAATTTCTGTAGCAAGACAAGCGGTGCGGCAATTCCTGCGTTGCCTGCCCAAGAGTTGGCAGAAGGCTGCTACGCGTATATGTTCAGCCGCTGCGGCTCAATGTATAATGATAACGAGAACTACTATATTCTTCCTGCAGAGGAGTTGGCACCTAAATGCTATATGGGTATGTTCAGTCTGTATGGTGGTATCAGCGGTGGTACGGCTCTCAAGTATGTGGAGATAGCTGCCACTTCGCTCAAAGACCGTTGCGGAGAGGATATAACCAACTGCTGCGCATATATGTTCAACAATGCGATTTGGGCAGGAACAACTAATGGGCGTCAGAATATGCATTTGCGGATGTATTGGACGGATTGGGGTAATGGGACTACAGGACCTAATAATGCCGATGCTGTTTCTACTGCTCCTACTTACGGATGGTTCTATGGTTATGTAAGGTATGGCAACACATTCCATTATCAGAAGGGACTGACTCCAATAACAAAGAACTCGAAATATGGAACAACATATTACAACCACACTTTCCCGCAGAATGCCAATATGGCAGAAACGGAATTTACCTACCTCACTTTCAACTGTAAGACCAACGGCGGTACATGGGAACAGGGATGCACCTACAATGCCGACCTGCGTCGCGTGGTAAGAAGTGACTATACAGCCAAGACCGTACCCGCAGCACCCGTCAAAGAAGGCGAGTCTTTCAAAGGCTGGTACACTGCCCCAACCGGCGGTACGAAAGTGAACACCGCAACTATTCTTCAGCAGACTACCGCGCAAACCTACTACGCACAGTTCGGCGAAGGCGGTGACGACAACGGCGGCGAAGGTGGCGAAGGAGGAGACAATCCGCAGGATGACGATGATACAGACCTTGGCAATATAAAGATGACGAGGGGAACTCTTGATTTCCCAACCTACAACTCGTTCGCTATTGAGGGCGAAAACAAAGCAGTGAAAGTTCGTCTTTATTTCAATACCAAACTGACAACTTCAAAAACCAATTATCTGTCTTCATTCGATGCCTCACAGAGTTATATCCTGCCTGCAGGCGGCACACAGAGACAGATTGCTTCTGCCTCAGTGGCGAATGTGGAATATCTCGGTGATGCTTACCGTGCAGCCCATCTGGTGGCTACGGTTACAGATACCGAGGGTAACGCTTATAACATAGATATATATTCTAACGAAGAGTTGAACTACGCCACTTTTGAGGATGTAAGGGGCTATCTTAATTACAGCCAGACAGGTATTATAGAAACTTCTTGGCGCACATGCCACCCATTTAACGTTTATGGTTCTGAAAACAACCATATCGAACGCCTAATAGCCCATCCTGCATATGATAATTTGCTCTACACATATCACTCAAAGGGGGGCGGCAGTAATCCGTCATATGAGGTGATGCACATACAACTACAGTTCTTCCCAGACAAGACAAAGCCGGGTAAGATTCCTACCGGTGTTTATCCTATCAATTCCACGCTATCCACTGGTAGTGTTCTTATTGGTTCTGTGCCTTCCAGTATATTGATATACGAACAAAATCAGCGTCAAGACGGAAAGGGTTCGTTTGTGCAGTATGAGATACAAGAAGATGACTATTCGTATGCATATAGGGATATGTGGGTGTTACGAGACGGGTATGTAGAGGTTGTGAATGTGGACGAGAAATACTGGGTGCATGTTCACGCATACACCGATGCCCATCGTACTAACAATCTGGACTGTGCTGTGATAGATTTTACGGCTGATATGGATGAAGACGATAATGGCAATATTTATACATTCAACACCGCTAACGTAACAATTTCTGCGCAGACAATAGATGGAGCGGCTCTCACAGGGGCTGTCACAGCAAAAATAGCCAATGCTTCCTCGTGGACGGATGTGGAGTTTACAGAAGGTACACACACATTCTTTACAGACAACACACTCACACTCAATGCCGCCAAATCGGGCTATGAGTTCAGTCACTGGCTTATCAACGGAAGCCGTGTGGATGGTAACAACATAGACTATACAGTCGCAAGTTCAGCCAACGAGATTATTGCCGTCTTTACAGGTGACGGCAATGGCGGCGAAGGTGGCGATGACCCCGATCCCGAAACACCTATCGTTTCAGCAGACGAATACGTATCGGTTTATCAGAACGTGGCGAAAACCACTACCAAGATTCTTTATAACCTTGACCTGCGTCAGGGCAAAGACGGCTTGTGGTACAAACCTACTGATATGGGTTATGGTATAGCTTGGGCTGACCGTAATGTCGGAGCCGCTTCGGTGAACGCTACCGGTGACTACTACAACTGGAGCAAAACCGAACCCGGACCTCTTCCTATGAATAGCACTGGATATGCAGGGGCTGGAAGTCTTTATGTAGGATTCATACTTCCGGCGGCAAACGATGTGGCTACGGTTAAAATGGGTAAAGACTGGCATACGCCCTCGTACGATGAGTGGAATGTATTGCTGACTAATGTTACCAATGGTAACAACCGCTTGAACAACCCCGATGACGAAAGTCTCTACATCAATATTCCTCCTACCGGCTACTACGATTACTACAATGGTTGGTCTCAGGTCAATCCGTGGTTGAACGCCGCTTCTTCGGCTTTCTTGTGGACGAGTGAAGTGCTTCAACTCAATGCTCCTATTGATGAGTATGGTATGCAAACAACGACCGATATCGGAATGGCGACCAATGCCTCTGACGGGAATATGGAGTTGTCTATGGGGTACATTCATCTTGCCGCACCTGTCCGTGCCGTATATACTCCGCCTTTCACTACTTATACCCTCACCATCCATGTGGGTAACTATGACTACCATTATATCTGCCAGCAAGGTCAGAAAGTTACTGTTACGGCCATCGCTACCGAAGAAGGAGCAGAGTTCGTCAAATGGGAGGAAGACGGCTTGACCGATGCCGTGCGCACGTTCACAATGAACAGCGATATGGCTTATACGGCTGTCTTCACGGAAACGCCTGTAACACCCGAAACACCGGCTATGTCGCCCGATGCCAATGTTACCGTCTATCAGTCCGTAACGGAGAACACAATGAAGATTCTCTATGACCTCAGTCCCAAACAGGGCAAAGACGGCTTATGGTACACACCTGTCGATATGGGTTACGGTGTGGCTTGGGCTGACCGTAACGTCGGTGCAAGTTCGCCGAATGCTGTAGGTTCGTATTTCTATTGGGGTGGTACACAAGCAAGAACATCGTTCTCAACTCAATATTACTATGCAAAGAAGACAATGCAGAGTGGATATGTACTGCCTGCTGACGCGGATGCGGCAACGGTCAATATGGGCGAAAACTGGCGTATGCCAACCGATGACGAATTGGTGGATCTCAAGAATAACTCGATAGTAGGATCGGATAATGGCACATTCACCAATGTGTCAGATGGTACACAATCCATTTTCCTGCCGGCTACGGGTATATATGGAGGTACAAGTCAAATAGGTTTTTCGTATAACGTATATGATTATGTTCTTCAAATTACATTACCCTCATTGCGTAGTACAATGTATCGTTTTTATTGGTCAAGTGTGCTGTATCGTGTGACTCATATCCAAACGGGAGAGGAGTTGTATTTGCCTTGGGCATTGAGCAATAATCCAAGTGGTTATCAGGTGAATGTATATGCCTATAACGAGAACCAGACAGTTACGGATCAGGATGGAATCCCCCAAGAATACAATATGGATTATTTCGGTATGCCTGTCCGCGCCATCTATGTGCCGCAGTTCAATGTCTGCACACTCACTGTCAATGTGGAAGGATACCAATATGTCTATCTCTGCCAGGAAGGACAGAACGTAACGGTAACCGCTGTGGCGAACGAGGGCTACGAGTTCGACCGCTGGACGGAAGACGGCAACACCGAACCGGTACGCACGTTCACGGTAACAGGCAATATGACTTATACCGCTACGTTCAAACAGGCTGTACAGGAATACAACATCATCTATAAAGACAAGGGCAGTGCTGCCTTCAGCGGAGTACACGCTTCAGGTTATCCAACCATTCATACGTATGGCACAGCTACAACCCTTGCTTCAGCCACCAAACAGGGTTACAACTTCCTCGGCTGGTTCCTGAACCCCGATTGCACCGGCTCGGCAGTCACCACACTTGCTGCCACTGCTTATACAAGCGATATAACCTTGTATGCATCGTGGGAGGAAGTTCAACCCGAACAACCCGAAGAACCCGAAAACCCCGATGAACTGCACATCATCCTCTACGAGGATAAGGATGCTGACTTCTATACTGACTTCTCCAATAAGTACAACGGCAAACGCGCTACTACCGTAACTTATAACCGTCAGTTTGAGCAAAGCAAATGGTCAACGCTCTGCCTGCCGTTCAACGTGAACAATGCCTTAATCAGTGCACTCAAAATGTCGTCACGCGTGTATGAGTTCAAATACACGAAGGGCGACGAACAGACAGGTCTGACGCTCTATTTCGCACAAGCCAAGAAAATAGAAGCCGGCAAGGGTTACATAGTGAATGCCAATGCAGTCTTGGCACAGATTAAGCAGTTTGTCTTCCCGGGCGTGGTCATTGATACCGAAGCGGATATCAACTCCGGCTTCGACCTGACTAACGTAACGGGCTACAACTCGCAAGGCGATGTCTATCTCGTAGGTACACTGCGCACAGGACTGCTCATCGGCTCCGAAACGGGCAACCGATATATGGGACTCAAGAACAACAAGATTTATTATCCCAATGTGAACGAAGGAACCAATATACTTGCTTATAGAGGTATCTTCCGCAGTTCAGTGGACATCAACGTCCAGAAAGTACGTATCATAGTGGAGGATGCTGAAGGCGAACAGGTGAGCGAACTGGAAGTTGTAGGCTCTGCGTTGGAAGAAACAAAAGAAGTGCGCAAGTATATCCGCAACGGCGTACTCTATATCGAACGCAACGGCAAACACTATACCGCTCAAGGTGCACAAGTCGATTAACACGACAAAACAATATAAATAACCTAATAAATAACCTAATCTTTTATTTATGAAAAAACATTTGATGCTTGTTTTAGCCGCCCTGTTCGGGATGGTCGGACTGAACACTGTTCGTGCCGATTACCAATACCCTACAGCAGGCGCAGTACGGAGCGCGTTCTCTGTCAACAGAGACACAAAGGTTGCCTTTTCGCATGGTAACCTGCAGTACAAAGCCTCTAAAAATGAGTGGAGTTTTGCCACTCGCCAGTATGACATTGTCGGTGAAGACAACAAATCCATCGGCAAGAACACGTACAGCGGTGTCATCGACCTCTTCGGTTGGGGTACGGGTGCCAATCCTACCATGGCGGAGTGCTCGAACTGTTCGACCACATTCGAGATTATGGGACCTGACAACGACAATAAACCTTGGGATGCCGGTCGTCGCCGCAGCCCTATGGATTATAACGACTTTATCGACTGGGGTATTAACCCGATTACCAATGGCGGTAATAAAGCCAATATGTGGCGCACACTCACCAAAGATGAATGGAACTACCTGTTCTTCTTGCGTGACGAGTGGGGCGATAGATTCAGTTTGGGTACAGTGGCTGGCGTAAAAGGAGTAATCCTGCTGCCCGACGAGTGGACACTGCCTCCTTCGATTGAGTTTACATCAGCACAAGAAGCGGGGTTGACACCCAACGAAAATGGCTTTTGCAGCAATATCAATGAGAGCAACTATGATCTGAACACCTTCACGGAAGTTCAGTGGCAGTCTATGCAGGACAACGGTGCGGTCTTCCTGCCCGCTGCCGGCTCACGCGCTGAAACAACTTGCAGCGGAATAGGAGAAGAAGGTTTTTATTGGTCGTCCTCTATCGATGATGAATCAACGGCTTTCAGTTTAGGCTTTACAAAGGCTATTGTTGCTCCTAAAGTGTCCGAGCCCCGTGCTTCAGGTCAGTCTGTCCGTCTCGTGTTCCCGCTGGTGGAAGAGAATCCAGAAGTGAATGCCAATTTTGCCGAACACCCCTTCACCGTGGCGGCTGATGGCAAACAGGTCGCGTTCTCACAAGGTAACTTGCAATACCAGGCTAAACCTGCTGCCACCTATCGTTTTGCTCCCAAACAAATAGACTACATAGGAGAAGGCAATGCGAATATCGGTCCCTTATACACCGGTTGGATTGATTTGTTTATATACGATGAAGATCCTACGCGTCCTGGTAATGGTACATTCGCATTTGGAGGTGAACTTCCCCCTGATGAGGGATTTGATTTGCCCGCACGTAGAAATGCTCCGATGGGAGATGAGATGAAGCATATAAATTGGGATGAAGTAGCTATATCCAACGCCGGAAATCAAAACGGAATGTGGTATCCCCTTACCGCCGATGAGTGGAGTTACCTCTTCCTCTCCCGTGAAAACGCTGCCGACAAGTTCGGTTTTGCTACGGTGGATGATGTGAAAGGTCTGATTATCCTTCCTGATGATTGGCAAAAGCCTGAAGGCTGTTCTTTCACATCAGCTTCTTCTACAATGACCCTCTCTGGCGGTGTGTACAGCCCGCTGCCGATACCCGTTGGAATTTATGAGGTTAATACCTATTCTTCCACCAATCAGTCTTGGCAGCAGATGGAAGCTGCTGGTGCTGTCTTCCTTCCTGCAGCAGGTGGACGCTCTAAAACCACGTGCGAAAAATTAGGAGAGTCGGGTTTCTACTGGTCTAACTCCAGCGATTTGGATAATTCAGAGGACAATGTATTTTTGCTCTCATTCGGAGACAATGCCACAACCCAACAATTCGAGTTCAATCCCAAAGAATCTACCACTTGGGACAGAGGTAGCTCATACCGTCTCGTGAAAGATTTTGAAGAAGAGGAAAATCATCTACTCAGTGTATTGGTTAATCCTGTAAGTACTGGTGTCGTGAAAGAAAACGGTACACAGTTGGATCAAAAACAGATGACACCCGGCGCAACCGTTACCCTTACCGCCGAAGCCGCAGAAGGCTATAGGTTCGTGCAGTGGACTCTTGATGGCACAGGTTGCAGCATCACCGATCAGTACAATGCCACCACAACCTTCACAATGGGTACGTCAGATGCCAGACTCACTGCCCAGTTTGAAGTGAAACCTTATACCGTCACCCTTGTGATAGACCCGACCGAAGGTGGTGAAGTACAAGATGCAAACAACGAGCCGTATGTTGGTGGCGAGATAAATCCCGGCGATATCATACCGCTGACAGCAGTAGCACACGAAGGGTATCAGTTTGTTAACTGGACCATTTCTTCTGCCGAACTTCCTACACCCACTGTTGCCACCGAAACAACGTATAACTTGACTTCTAATTCGGATGTAACCGTCACCGCACATTTCGCCAAAACATATACATGGTCCGTTTGGGTGAATGATGAGAATCAAGGTTTGGCGAAAGACAAGGAAGGTAACAATATAACAGGTACGGATTTGATAGTGAAAGAGGGCGACCAAGTAACGCTGACAGCAGAAGCCAAAACAGGTTACGAGTTCGACAGGTGGGACATAAGGTATAATCCTGATGTTGTTCAGGAAACGAGTTCTGAAGCAACACATACGTTCACGGTAGGTAATTCCGATGCTTATGCTATAGCTTACTTCAAACCGATAACCCACACATTGACCATTGTGATTGATCCTACCGAAGGCGGTACGGTAAAAGAAGGTGATGTCGAAATTACTTCTGCTACAATGAACGAAGGCGACACAAAGACGCTGACCGCTGTTCCTAATGAAGGTTACACCTTTGCAGGTTGGTCGATTGACAATGATGGAATCTCCTCTACAGATGCCGATTATCCGTTCACGATGGGTACTGCCAATGTAACCCTGACGGCTAACTTCACAGCAGTAACCGTTGAACACACTTGGACGGAACCGACTTACACTTGGACCGGTGACGAATGTACGGCGACACGCACGTGGCAGGATGACCCTGACCATAAAGAGACAGAAACCGTGAAAGCCACGTCTTCTGTTACCAAAGAGGCGACTTGCGAAGGAGCAGGTACTCTTACTTACACAGCAACGTTTGCTAATGCTGCATTTGAGACTCAATCGACGAATGAACCGATACCCGCACTCGGACACGATTACGGCGAACCGACTTATTCCTGGAATTCCGACAATTCAAAGTGTACTGGCACACGTGTATGTTCTCGCGATGCATCGCATGTCGATACAGAGATAGTTACAACCACTTCGGCAACTACCAAACAGCCGACTTGCGACGAACAGGGTGAAATAACCTATACGGCCACATTCACTAAAGTAGGCTTTACTACTCAAACTAAGACCACCCCAATCATCGCACTCGGACACGATTGGCAGACACCGGTATATACATGGAGTGATGACCATATGACTTGCACCGCTACGCAGGAATGTGGTAACGATGCTGACCATACGATTACTGAAGTGGCTACAGCTACTGTTACTAAAGAAGGCGGAGAGGATGTTTATACGGCTACTTTCACGAATACTGTATTTGAAACGCAAACTTATAGGAATACTCCTTCTTTGGATATAACGATATCCGAGTTTGGATTCTTGTCCTTGTATGCTGATAAGGCGTATATCGTTCCTAAAGGTTTGACGGCATATATCTATACAGGTATGAACGGAAAGAATCTCGTGCGTGAGGACATCAATGTCATTCCGGCTTATACGGGCGTATTCTTCTCAGGTACACCTAATAAGACTTACACGTTGTATGAAACCGAAACGCAGAAGACCTATCCGACTAATATGTTGCATGGTTATCTGATAGATACAAAGGTTGATAACCCCAATGTACACTATATCCTGTCCAAGAATGTGGTTAATGGCAAACCGGGTCTGTTGTGGCCTTTAGGTACCGACAAGGGTGTCGGAGAGTTTACCACACGTGGCGGAAAGGCTTATCTTGAGATTCCTGTTGCTTTAGGCGTCGCTCCGCGTTACTACACAATGAGAGGCGAGGCTTGCGATGAAGTAACAGCAGTGGATGAGACCCAAGTTAACGGCGACGGCAAGTACTACGACATACTCGGTCGTGAAGTACGTGAGCCGCAACCGCAGCAAATCTATATCCACAACGGACAAAAAATCCTGTATGGAGAATAAGCAGTAGAGATAGATCCTCACACAAAAAATCCCCCGCTTCTCCGATAGCAGGGGATTTTTTGAATGCTATTTGTACAAATGAGAAACTTGCAGTATATTTGCCGCCGTTTTACGCATAAAACGTACACTTAAAAACATTAAACTGATATGTTCAGCGGAATAGTAGAAAAGATGGCGCAGGTAGTGCGCATTGAGAAAGAGCAAGGTAATAAGAACTTTACGTTTCGTAATCCCTTTGTTGATGACGCAAATAA
>CADAAF010000071.1 GCA_902785805.1 uncultured Bacteroidales bacterium
GTAAAGAAAGGCGACAAGATTGCTTTCTGCGGCGTGAACAGCAGCAACTGGGGCGTGAGTTACCTGTCAATATTAGCGTACGGCGCGGTGGGCGTAAGTATCTTGCCTGACTTTACGGGTACGGACATCGAGAACCTGGTCAATCACTCGGATGCAAAGATATTGATGGCAGGTCCGACGGTAGCGAAGAAAATCAAGGCGGATAATATGCCCAACTTGCGCGCCATCATCGGCTATATGGACTTCAGCGTGCTGTACGCAACAGATTCGACCGTAGAGGATGCTATCAAGAATATGGACACGCTCTTCGAGCAGGCTCATCCGAACGGCTTTACCGCAGCAGATGTCCACTATCAGGACGACAACTTAGACGACTTGGCACTGATTAACTATACGTCGGGTTCAACTGGTAATCCAAAGGGCGTGATGCTGACCTATCGTTCGCTGAGTACAAACGTAACTTACGGTCAGGAGCATATACCGAATGACCCGGGTAAGAATATGGTATCGCTACTGCCGTTAGCTCATATGTTCGGAATGGCTTTTGAGTTCCTTTATCAAGTGGCAGGCGGTACGCACGTGTTCTTTATTCCGCGTATGTCAGTGCCGACGCTGATGAAGGCGTTTAAGGAATGTCAGCCGTACCTGATTTTTATGGTACCACTGATTATAGAGAAGATTTACCTGAAGAAGTTGCGTCCAGTGGTACGCAAGCCGATAATACGTCTGTTGTGGAATGCTCCGATAGTGGGCAAGATAATCAAGAAGAAAGTGTATGACGGCTTGATGGAAGCTTTCGGCGGCAAGGTGGAGAACCTGATTATCGGCGGTGCGGCTCTCAATTCGGAGACGGAGCAATGCCTGAAAGACATTGGTTTTCCGTTCGTTGTAGGCTACGGAATGACGGAGTGCGGTCCGCTGATTGCGCATTGTCCGTGGCAGGAGTTTGTGGTTCACAGTTGCGGTAAGATTGTGGATCGAATGCAGATTCGCATTGACTCGACAGACCCGCAGAACGTGGTGGGCGAGATACAAGTGAAGGGCGAAGCGAATATGATCGGTTACTACAAGAACGAAGAGGCTACGAAAGCCGTGTTCACGAAGGACGGTTGGCTCAAGACGGGCGACCTCGGCGTAATCGATGCTGACGGCAATATCTTCATACGCGGCAGAAACAAGAATATGCTGCTCGGCGCGAATGGTCAGAACATCTACCCCGAAGAGGTAGAAGATGTAGTGAACGGTCGCGGCGGCATCTTGGAGTCGGTGGTCGTAATGCGCGAGGGCAAATTAGTCGCGCTGGTTTATCCCGACGAGGAGTATGACCGCAGAGGCAGGAGCTTGGAAGAGATGATGGTACTGTGGAAACAGCGCAGCAACCGCCACCTGCCTCCTTACAGCCAGATATCCGAGATTGTGGTGATGGACAAGGAGTTTGAGAAGACACCGAAGAAGTCGATTAAGAGGTATCTTTATAGTTGAGTGTTGAGAGTTTAGTGTTTAGTGTAGTTTAGTGTTGGGGAGGTAGTATGCAGCATTATTTGGCTTATTTGGATTCAATGATAGCGCATTACCCTGACCAGCCTGCATTGGTGGACTATGCGGGAGATGATGCGCGCAGTTATACGTTTTCTGAATTAGGAAGACAGATACGTCATCTGAATGTGCTCTTTGACCGATTGGGTTTGCAAGCGGGCGATAAGATAGCGTTGGCAGGTCGCAACTGTGCGAACTGGGCCGTTGCGTATCTTGCGATAGCCGCTTATAGGGGTGTGATAGTGAGCATACTGCAAGACTTTGTGGCCGAGGATATATGCCGCCTGCTCCGCCATTCGGACTCACGTATGCTGTTTGTCGGTCCATACGTATGGGATCAACTCAAGCAGGAGGAGGTACCGGAGATGGAGGCAGTGCTATCGTTGTCGGACTTCACGATGCTATGCGGCACGAAAGAGGCTTGGCTTCGCTGGGAGGAGTGGCACGAGATGCCCGTTTCGACGGAGGAGTTTGCCGGCTTCTGCACGTATAACATAGACGACCTTGTACTGATCAACTACACCTCCGGTTCGACGGGCAATCCGAAAGGGGTGATGCTGACGAACCGGTCGCTGAGCAACAACGTGGAGGTAGGACGCGAGACGCTGCCGGTGCTGCCGGGCGAGAAGATTGTGTCGATGCTACCGTTGGCGCACATGTACGGACAGGTATGCGAGTTGCTGTACCCGCTGGTGTCGGGTTGTACCGTTTATTTTTTGTCGCGTACTCCGACTCCGGCTATCTTGCTCAAGGCGTTGCACGATGTGCAGCCGTACTTAGTGGTAACGGTGCCGTTGGTAATAGAGAAAATCTACAAGAAACATATCGCTCCGATTGTGAACAAGCGCAATATCCGCTTCTGGTGGCACGTGCCGATAGTGGGCAACATCATACGCGGTGTGGTGAAACGTAACTTGAAGAAGACATTCGGCGGCAAGTTGCGCTATTTCATCTGCGGTGGAGCGGCGATGGATGAGGATGTGGAGCGTTGCCTGATGGATGTACGTTTCCCGCTGTCGGTAGGCTACGGTATGACGGAGTGCGGTCCGCTGATAGGCGGCGAAATGGTGCACCGATTCAAGGCTCGTTCCGGCGGGAAACCTGTTCGCGGAATGGAGGTGCGTGTGGATAACCCGGACGATAACGGCGTGGGCGAGTTGCAAGTCAGGGGCGACAATATTCTAATCGGCTATTACAAGAACGAGGAGGCTACGGCGCAGGCATTCACTCGCGACGGCTGGTTCAGGACGGGCGACTTGGGGACGATGGACAAGAAGAAGAACATCTTCATCAAAGGTCGTATCAAGACTATGATTCTCGGTTCGACGGGACAGAACATCTACCCGGAGGACATCGAAAGCCGGCTGAATAACGAGCAGGCGGTGGAAGAGTCGTTAGTGGTGGAGCGCGAAGGCAAACTCGTCGCACTCATCTTCCCCACATCCGAAGCATCGGAGCACGAACCTACCCTACGGCAGCAGATGGACGAACTGCTGAAGCGCATCAATCAGATGCTGCCCTCTTACAGCAAGGTGCACCACGTCGAAGTGATGCCCAATGAGTTTGAGAAAACCCCGAAACGGAGTATCAAACGTTTCCTGTATCATTGATATAAAAAAAGACACAGTTATGGTACACAGAGGCATTCGTGCTTTTGTATGTACCATAATGTGATTTATTTACTAACTTCAATCTATTCTTTATGTTCAAATCCTTTATCAGTCAGCGTGTTTACCGCTTTCGCCGCTTTGTAGGCAAGGGCTACGCCGCTTTCGCATCTATGCACAAGACAGTGAGCATAGGTCGCCTGAGCGGCGTGCTTACCGACAAGGAGATGCTGAAGGCCGGGCGGTCAACAGCTGTGTGCGGATTGCTGTTGGCAGCCGGCTTGGCGTATGCCGACGACACACCGCCCGATGTCGGGGACGAACGCGACCTGCAAATACAGGAGGTCAGCGTAGTCGCCCAACAGTCGAAATTTCAGTCGGAGTCGTTCCGATTAGTAACTAACCTCACAGCCGACCAATTGAAAGGTCTTCCAATCAAGACGGTCAGCGACTTGCTCAAGTACATTCCCGGAGTGGATCTCCGCGAACGGGGAGCGAGCGGCGTTCAGTCAGACTTGACGATGCGCGGCGGTACGGGAAGGCAAGTGAAGATTCTTCTCAATGGCGTGGATATAACCGATCCACAGACCGACCACTATTCGATGGATTTGCCGGTGGATGTGCTTCTAATCGACCGAATAGAGGTTCTGCAAGGCACCAATTATGCGATAGACGCTTTCTCGGGTGCCATCAATATCATTACCAAATCAGAAAACGAGCAAAAACCTTACCGCGTAACGGGCGAATTAACCGGCGGCGAGTACGGACTGGTTCATCCTGCGGTGGCGGCACGAATCAGTCAGAGGTCGTACTACATCAACACGTCCGCTTCGTATAACCGCAGTTCGGGCTATACGGATGACTCGGACTACAAGATGACCAACGCTTTCTTCCAAGCAGGGGGCAAAGGGTTGGATTTTCAAGTGGGTGCGCAACATAAGGACGCGGGAGCAAACTCGTTTTATACGGTCAAGTACCCCAACCAGTTCGACCAGACGCGCACGCTCATCTCATCGTTGGCGTATGCCCATAATTGGGGGAGTTGGAATTTGGCAGCCAACGTGTATTATCGCGGACACTTCGACCGCTTCCATACCTACCGCGACAACGTGGACTTGGAGGGCAATCCGGCTCCGGCTTGGTATAAAGGACCGAACGTGACATGGACGCATACACAGGGGGGACATATCGAGTCGTCATGGCATAATGAATGGAGCCAAAGTACGTTCGGCGTGGACGTACGCGATGAACTGATACGCAGCAGCAGTTTGGGCAATCATAACCGCGTGAATATCCGTTACTTTGCAGAGGAACGATTCTATTGGGATGTCCTGACGGCAGGCGTAGGCGCGAGCGGGATATACAACTCGCAGTTCGGTCACGACTGGGCATTGGGTGCCAATTTAGGCTACCATCCCGTGAAGGATCTGCATCTGTTTTTGAATTTCAACCGTGCTATTCGCGTGCCGACTTATACGGACTTATACTACAAGAGTGCGACCCAGCAGGCAGACCCCAATACGCGTCCGGAAGAGGCGTTGCAGTTAGAACTGTCGGCACAATACACCTATGAGTATCTGTATGCCAATGCATCGGGTTACTACCGATGGGGGCGCAATATCATCGACTGGATGAAAGAGAAAGATGACGCGGTTACGGTATGGCGCAGCACGAACCACTCGAAGGTGAATGCCGCAGGCGTGGAAGTGGCTGTCGGCATGCAAGGACACGAGTGGGTCAAGCGGGCAGAGGTCAGTTATGCTTTTGCCGATGTACGCGCCGATGCCGGGGCGATGATGTCGCTCTATGCGTTGGACTACCTGCGGCATAAAGTGGCGCTACGGCTTGAACATAAGATCTACGGCGGCTTCGGCGCGACGTGGTGTGCACGCTTTGAGCAACGCGAGGGTTCATACACATCGATGGCAGGTCAGATGGAAAATTACAAGCCCGTCTTCCTGTTGGATGGTGCGGTGTATTGGGCTAACAAGTTGCTTCGCGTAGAGGTGGATGCCCGCAATATGACCAATGCGCGCTATGTGGATATAGGCGGCGTGGTTCAGCCGCAGCACTGGGTGAGCGGGAAGATTCAGTTCAACCTGTGAAACAAATACCTGCAATATACACAAATGTGGGTGATATTCAAAAAAAGCATCGAACTCACATTATAATAGAGCAGAAATAAGGCTGAAACAGGTCTATAACAGGTCTGAAACAGGCCTAAAACAGAGCTGAAATAAGGCTGAAACAGGTCTATAACAGGTCTATAACAAGTCTATAACAGGTCTGAAACAGGTCTAAAGCAGGTCTGAGACAGGTCTATAACAGGTCTATAACAGGTCTGAAACAGGTCTATAACAGGTCTGAAACAGGTCTATAACAGGTCTGAAACAGGTCTATAACAGGTCTATAACAGGTCTGAAACAGGTCTATAACAGGTCTGAAACAGGTCTGAAACAGGTCTATAACAGGTCTGATTAGAGCGCAAAGGTTTTATCCTTTGCGCTTTCCTTTGCGCCTTTTGTTTGTAGGCACCTGCAAGCAATCACGATTATGATATTATTATGTTATTATTATGTTATTATTATGTGATTATTATGTTTTCATTAAGTTTTTATACAGACTCTATACAGATTTTATTATGTCCGTAAGCAAACCACACAATACCCTCACTGAACCCTCACCGTACCCTCACTATACCCACATTGTACCCACACCGTACCCTCACAATCCTCATAATCCCCACACTATAACCACACAGTAACCACAATCACTACCTAAAATGCCCTCTTTCTAAACAAAACAGCAGTTTTATTTGTATAATCCGTGCAAGAGTCGTAAATTTGCACGCAAATTTGGTAAATTGTCTTATCACGTCCGTAGTTCAGTTACAATAGCATAAATAATAGACATGTACTATTTGATAAAGAGCATATCAGGAATATTTGTTACCACAATGGATAAACAAGAGATGCTATCGAATATCCAGAAGATAGAATCTGAAAAAGTCAAGAATCCAAGTGGTAATACGGCGTATGATGCCCGACAACGATTGCTGTTTATCAATGATGTGCTGAACTTTTTAGATACTGCATTTGCTAATGAACTCTATCGCGTGGAAAAGTGGAAAGAAAAAATATGTCAAAGTAAACAAACTGAAAATCCTATCTTTGGTTATAGCTGGACCCAAACAGAGGCGAGTTATGTTCTTCTTCAAGTCAAAGAATTGTTAATGCAAGGAAACACTATAGTTTCCCATGAATTGCCGACTTGTCGTGACAAGGTTTCTATCCCAAAACCACATGAAAATAATGACAGGCAGGAGCCAGAGCATAATACTGCGAATAAAGTAGAACATACAGCAACGACTATAGAACATGTGGGGATGTTTTTACATGCGAAAAACGCCTTTGATTTTTATGACGAAATAGTTACGAAATTGGAAAGTGAACAGATATTCTCGCATAGACAATTAACTCCATACGAGACCCGCTTACTCGCTTGGGCAAGAGAAGAAAGAGACCAAGCTAAACATTCCGGGATTGAAAATGGTTTCAAAGCCGTAATTCATTGAATGTAAAGCATTGTTGGGGCTATACACGAGAGTTGCTATTATTAATTAGGCAGGCAACTGATGGCTAAATATGGGAAATATAAAAACCGTAACTTAATGGAATGATGTTGTATGAATATTATTAATTATAGCGCAAAATGATATTATCAAACAAAACGATAGAAAAATTACGGGATTTAATCAATGACGAGACAGAATATCGTTCTGGGCCCAAATTGGTTACGTTCTTCAATCAATTAGGTTTCAATGATGTCTATGCAGGAGGCTTTCCGTCCAGATGGGCATATACAGAAGATAAACTTAACGAAATAAATGGAACTCCGGAAATAGATAAATGCATTAAATCATTATTTGCTCCAATTAATTACATTGGGAAATTCACTGAGTTAGACGCTTTTATTACTGAGTTCAATCAGTATTTGGCATTTGACAAATGGAAAGTTGTACGCAAAAACGAAGAAATTCAAATTACAAGGGCGGATTATATTGATATTGATATAGATAAAGCAAAATTACAAGAAATAGGAAATAAAGATTTAAAAGAAAGCGAATTTCTAAAGAAAGAATTTGGGATAATAGAAATAGAAAAGTTGCCAATTGATAGTGCATTGATACCAATACTTGACTTGCGCATAACTGAAATTAAGAATTGCATTGGTTCCAAAGCTTTTTTAGCTGCTATTATTCTAATGGGAAGTACATTAGAAGGAATTTTATTGGGAATGGCATCTGAGAATGCAAAATTATTTAATCAATCAAACTCTGCACCAAAAGATAAAAATACAGATAAAGTTTTCCCATTTAGTAAGTGGAATTTGAATAATTTTATTGATGTTGCCTATGAAATCGGATGTATTCATCTGGATGTAAAAAAGTTTAGTCATGGATTGAGAGAATTTCGTAATTATATTCATCCATATCAGCAATTGACAGAAAGATTTACACCTAACGAGCAAACAGCAACTATTTGTTATCAAGTATTAAAAGCAGCAATAGTCCAAATTATATCATTCAATAAACAAAAAATATAACAACATATCGTCGCTTACAAGACGCTAAACTGTAAGGACATATTAAACATTAACAGCGTTTATTGACGCTTTGTTCTTGGCTCTACTGAATCCGGAAAATTCAAATAATATGGACCAAGTCACAGCAACAATGGATGTCTGCGTGTATATTCGTACACATATCTATAAGGGTGTGGCGTATCTATATACGGCGTGGCTTCGTGTTGTTTGTCCAGTCCATTAGGCAATTTCCGGAGCCAAAGTAGAGCGGGACAAGTAACAAAACGAAGCCCGCTTTTTTGTGTCTCAACCAAGTGAAATATAAAGCTAAGCGGGTCTAAAAGAATACTGATATTCAGTACGGAACAAACAAAAAAAAGACATGCCCCACGAAAAACAGACAGACTTTTTAGTCAGAGACCTTTTGCAAGCGGCAAACATCAACTTTGATGCTGAACAAAGCCGAATCAGAGTAATTAACGAGGCTCTTTCAACTGCCTCAAAGCACGGAACAGGCAAGCATGGATTTCCTGAATTTATTGCAAAGTCAGGTGATTTTATCATTGTCATTGAAGATAAAGCAGATAATTCAAAGCAAGGCAAATATCTCAACGAGAACACCTTGTTGATGGATAATTCTGCAATCATTGATTATGCTGAAAACGGAGCGTTACATTATGCACAAAACATTATTTCAAAAACGCAATTCAAAAGAGTGTTTGCTTTTGGATGTTCGGGTACTACATCACAAACGCTTAAAATACGTCCTATATACGTAACCCCCAATGGTTACCAAGTACTGAAACCAGTTAAGGATTTTACCAATTTTTCTGCTTCAGCTATACTAACTTACTACGAAACAGTTGTCTGTCAGCACAAAACAGTAGAGCAAATAGAACTTGAAAATATACTCAATAGGGCCGAGCAACTTAATGAAGACTTGCATGTTTATGGCTCGCTTTCCAATCTCGAAAAGCCTGTCGCCGTAAGTGCCATACTGCTCGCACTTCAAAACACGGACTTCTCAACTGAAGATTTGATTTGTGACACTGATGATACCGATGGCAAAAAGGTTTTTAGGGCAGTGGAAAAGTATATGGAAAAAGTACAAGTACAACCCGAACAAAAGAAATCGCAAGTACTTGACCAATTCAGATTCATACAGAACCGTCCCAACCTATCACAATACAATGAACGTCTTGGCAAATCTCCAATACGTTATTTTGCTGAATATCTGTTTTCAAATGTCCTTACAGCCTTTTATTACAATACTCCGGAAGACATATTGGGGCGTTTTTATGGTGAATTCATGTCGTATAGCGGTGGAGATGGTCAATCTCTCGGAATCGTACTTACGCCTAAACATATCACACAGCTATTCTGCGAATTGATAGACCTCAAGCCGACAGACCGCGTTTTTGATCCTACATGCGGTACAGCCGGTTTCCTTATCGCAGCAATGAATACAATGCTTGATCAAGTCCGCAGTGAAGCCGACAAAGTCAAAATACGTAAAAACAACTTATACGGAATCGAACTTAACGAAGGTATGTTCTCAATTGCCACCACCAATATGATATTACGAGGTGATGGTAAGTCAAATTTGCTTTGTGCGGATTTTCTAAAGAAAGACCCTACACAACTCAAAGAGCAGTTTCATTTTACAGTCGGTTTGATGAATCCGCCTTATTCTCTTGCAAAGAAAAAAGAAACGGCACATCTTTCTGAATTGCATTTTATTTCTCACCTGCTTGATTCTCTTGATGACGGAGCAAAGTGCGTTGTTATAGTGCCGCAGTCCACAATGGTAGGTAAGACCAAAGAGGACCAACTGCAAAAGGAATATATTCTTGCTCGCCATACTCTTGAAGGTGTCATCACACTTAATCCGCAAACATTCTTCGGGGTTGGAACCAATCCTGTAATAGCTGTATTTACGGCTCATCAACCGCACCCTGAAAATTTGTATGCCAAGTTCATCAATTTCAAAGATGACGGCTATGAGGTTGCACCGCATATAGGACTTATTCATACGCCAAGAGCCGAGGATCGCAAGAAACTTTTGCTTGAATGTTGGAAAATGAACAGACCCGTAACCAATGATTTTATGGTACGTTCTACCGTTACTGCACAGGATGAATGGTTACACTCATTCTACTATTTCAATGAAGCCATTCCTACAGATGCCGATTTTGAGCGCACGATGGCAGATTACCTGACTTTTGAATTTAATATGATAACACATGGCAGAGGCTATTTGTTTAACCAAAACAAAACAGAGGAGGCAACAATATGAAAACGCTACAACAATGCAACTGGAAAGCATTTAGAGTTGAAGATATATTCGAAATATCAGGTACAATAACAACACATCCATCAAAATTAATAGAGCAAGGTTTAACACCGAGAATAACTTGCGCAGCAACAAATAATGGTTTAGATGGATTTTATCAAAACAGGCCAACAGAAAGTGGCAATGTTTTGACAGTTGATAGTGCAACCATTGGATTTGTTAGTTATCAAGAAGCAGATTTCCTTGCGACAGACCATGTGGAAAAATTGACATTCAAGGGAAATACATTCAACCGATACATTGCTTTATTTATTAAAATGTGTATAGACAATTCCAAGGAAAACAAATTTGGATATGGCTATAAATTTGCACAACGCAGAATTAAGCGGCAAACTTTTATGCTTCCTTGTACCGATGACGACACTCCTGATTACGAATTTATGGAAAGCTATATGCGTGAGAAGATGGTAATCATCGCAATCGCAGAAGCAGAGAATATATCTTGTTCCGAAAAAGAATATAATGATAAGATCCGTGAACTTCTCGAGCAGACAGGCTTAAGGGATGTTTCGGAACTCAATCAGCAGTACGGATATACAAATGAAGATTATTACTTCACAATTCTTGAAGAGAAGGTTGTAGACTTCCTTTATGAAAATGCATCTCCGGATTCAACTCCTTCAGATGCTGCTCCTGCTGCCACAGGTACTGATTCTGCTAACTAATCGGTATGTATCTAACTACATTTTGAATATTCATAAGAACTAAAAAAAATCGGCAGTCCGAATTGATCGGCTGCCGATTTTTTTTGTATTGTTGTATTATTTCATTGTGATAATAACTGTCGAATTACCGTTTGCATCTTTTTCTCCCAT
>CADAAF010000072.1 GCA_902785805.1 uncultured Bacteroidales bacterium
CTGCGAAGCACTAACTGCTATCTACTGCAATGGAACTTGGACACCCGACTTCTCGGACGATATGTTCCTTGACTGTAACGCTCTGACTGGAGGAAAAGGAACGGCCTATGACTTTGCATATAGGGATGCGGAATATGCTCGCCCCGATAGGAAAGGTATCCCCGGATACTTCACGGGCAACTTTACTTTCCAAGTCACCCTCACTGCTGAGAACGGAACGATAACTGTTGAAGAGGATGGTATCAATCTTACGGCGGTACCCGATGAGGCTGTCATCCACCTTACTGCAACACCCGATGAAGGTTACACCTTCGACCATTGGGATAACTACGACCCCGAAACAGGACTTGTCGTCACTACGGATACGCTCGTTACTGCATGGTTCGTCATCAAACAATACACTGTTACTTTCCTTGACAAAGAGGGCAACACTATCGGAACCCCGCAAGTAGTGGAGCACGGAGCAGACGCTGTCGCACCCGAAGCAGCCGCTGTGGAAGGTTACACCTTCAAAGGCTGGGACATTGACTACACCCATGTGACTGCCGACCTCACCGTTACCGCACAATACGAAAAGAAAGAGCCGACTGCCCTTGATGACATCCCAACCGATAACCTTACCGGCAAAAAGGTAATCAACAACGGCACCCTTTACATCCTCCGTAACGGCAATACCTACACCCTTCAAGGTACCCTACTGCAATAATCCCCCAACCGGCAGACTGGTACAACAATAAGTTGCCATCAGAAATACTGATACCAACACATGAATATGGTTCTCATACGCATAAACATACTCTGAAGCGCGTAAACATATCCCGAAACGCGTCCCTTTCGAGCAAAAAAACGTCGAAAGGGACGCGTTTCAGCTTGTATGATTAAAAAACATATCGTACCTTTGCCGCCGAAAATCAAAGACTTGCCCTATGAAAGTATTCGGAAGAGAAAAAGAAAAAAAGCAAATAGAAAAACTACTTGCTTCCGACAGACCGGAATTTATAGCCGTATATGGCAGACGCCGTGTGGGAAAAACCTATATGATTAGGGAACTTTACGGAAAAAAATTCGCCTTTGAAGCATCCGGAGTGCTGGATGGAACTGCCGAAGAACAACTTTCCGCTTTCACGCATTCGTTGAGAAGTTTCGGTTACAAAGACAAAAAACCGGCAAAGTGGTTGGACGCTTTTTATGCGTTGGAACAACTGCTGCAAAAAAAAGTGAACAGAAAGAAACCATGTATCATCTTTTTGGACGAGATGCCGTGTATGGATACGCCGCGTTCCGGGTTTATTCACGCCCTTGATTACTTTTGGAACAACTGGGCTTCACGTTATTCCAACGTCAAACTCATTGTATGCGGTTCTGCCACATCATGGATGATAAAGAACATAATCAATAATTACGGCGGGTTGCACAATCGTCTCACATACCATATTCATCTCTATCCTTTCAATCTGAAACAGACAGAACAATTTCTGAAAAAACAGCACTTTGATTGGGACAGACTGACCGTCTTGCAACTCTATATGATAACGGGGGGCGTTCCGTTTTATTTGAGTATGCTACAATCTGACCAAAGTCTCGTGCAAAATACAGACCGTCTGTTTTTTAACAAGGATGCACAACTGAAAGGGGAATTTGAACGGCTGTACAAATCACTTTTCAAAACGCCTGATCCGTATCTTCGAATCGTCAAAGCACTCGCACAAAGCAATAGCGGACTGACGCAGAAACAAATACAGACCAACTTGCAACTACCCAAAGGGGGACATTTGAGCGAACAACTTGAAGCATTGGTACAATGTGATTTTATCCGACGCTACGATGTGATAGATAAAAAGATTTCCACGCGACAGGGAATATACCAACTGACGGATATGTTCACCTTGTTCCATTATCGTTTCCTTGCCTCACAGCACAAGGACGGCTATTGGCAGAGTATCATAGGAAAACCTCGTCATAATGCGTGGCTCGGTATTGCGTTTGAGAAAGTTGTGGCGGCGCATATAGACCAAATTAAAGCCGCATTGGGAATAAGCGGAATCTATACGGAGTATTATTCTTGGCGAAGCAGGAAAAGCGAGCCGGGGGCGCAGATAGATTTGCTTATTGAGCGCGCTGACAAGGTCATTCACCTATGCGAAATCAAATACAGCGAAACCGCATATACTGTCAGCAAAAGCGAAGACGCTCTACTCCGCAACCGCATCGCTGCTTTCAAGTCCGAAACAGGCACAAGTTCCACTATTCAACCTGCATTTATAACAACACTCGGTTTGAAAAAGAACATATATTCCTCTCAACTGCTGTATAACATAAAGTTAGACGATTTATTCGCCCTATAAACATATCCCGAAACGCGTCCCTTTCGAGCAAAAAAACGTCGATAGGGACGCGTTTCAGCTTATTTTCCACAAGAGAACACATACGCTATTCTGCGCGAAACACCATAAATACCCCCTTTCGCGCAAAATAACACAACGCTATTCTGCGCGAAATAATTTAACAATGGATGCACTCTTTAACGATAATTTGTAAGATTGGAAAATATACCCTACCTTTGCGCCCGATTTAAAAAAACCATAGAATATGAAACAAGACAAAATTCGCGTTGCCGTCTTCGGTTACGGCAACATAGGAAAAGCAGTCGAAGAGGCTGTCAGTGTGACCAACGATATGACACTTGCTGGTATCTTCCACCACCAGGAGATGGAGAGTTTGCTCGCCGCGCAACCCGATATAGTCCTGCTCGGTGTACCGTCTCGTGAAGTACCGCAAGCAGCACAACAACTGCTCGAAAAGGGACTGAACACCGTGGACAGTTTCGATATCCACACACGGATACCCGAAGTGCACCGCTGTCTCAACGAGGCTGCTCTTGCCCACAAAGCGGTCAGCATCCTTTCTGCAGGATGGGACCCGGGCTCGGATTCCGTTGTACGGGCTCTTATGCAGGCTCTCATGCCGCAAGGCATCACCTATACCGACTTCGGACCCGGACGTTCAATGGGACATACGGTGGCTGCTAAGCATATAGAAGGAGTGAAGGACGCACTCTCTATGACTATCCCGCTCGGAACGGGTATCCATCGGAGGATGGTTTATGTCGAAATAGAAAAGGGCTGTTCCTACAACGATGTGCGCGACGCCATTCTGAAAGACGATTATTTCGCTCACGACGAAACACACGTCATTGAAGTGGACAACGTCAAGGCACTCAACAACGTAGCGCACGGAGTACACCTCTCTCGAAACGGAGTAAGCGGCAAGACACACAACCAGCGCATCGAAATGACGATGTCCATCGACAACCCCGCACTCACAGGGCAGATTATGGTGGCTGCAGCACGTGCCGCAATGAGGATGGCGCAAAGACAGCAATTCGGATGTTACACCATGATTGAACTCGCCCCTGTTGACCTCCTCGAAGGCAATAAAGAAGAGTGGATTCAACGGTTGGTATAAATCCTGGTAAGAAACATTTTTGCATATTAAATGTTTGCCGTACCTTTGCGGGGTGAAGTACTCAAGAAGAGACCTAATACACAATATAAATCCTGTAAGATGAAATCATTTTCTTTCTCCTTTGTGCTGATGCTGGCGGTTATTCTTCCTTTGCAGGCACAAACGCTTACCTGCCGGATTAACTACGAAGAAGTGGAGACTGTTCGCGGTGAACTGTATCAGTATAGCGAACGTTACCTCGGCATCAATAACGCCATCAAGGAAAGCGGAATAACCTATCGGCTGCTGTCTGTTGAAGAGGTGCAACCGGACACCAATACCACTCACCTTAAGCGCAAAAACCGCGTTCAGAACAAAAAGCAGACTTCCAACCCGCTTCACTTGCCTGCCCTGTCGGAAGATGCTCTGCTCGCTTCTAACACTGCCAAAAAAGCGGAGATTGTTGCCAAGCAGATTTATCATATTCGCGATGCACGTATGGCTATCTTGAGCGGAGAAAGCGAACACGCACCCGCTGACGGGAAAGCTATGGAACTGACCCTCAGAGAACTCAACAGACAGGAGGAGGAACTCACGGCTTTGTTCTTGGGAACCACTCGCTCCACTACGCTCCAAAAGACCATTCAATACACGCTCCGCGATACGGTCTGCGAAATGCTCACCGATACCATGTTCCGCTTCTCACAGTTCGTTGGACCCGTATCCGCTGACGACTTGAGCGGCGAACCCGTACAAATAGTACGCCACAACCTCTTGGCACAAAGACCTTCTACCCAAAAGAAAGCAAAAAAAGGAGAGACAGAAACCTACATAACCGGCAGCCGGATTGAGATAGTCTTTGAATATAAGACAATGGCTGAAAAACAACTACGAATCGAACCTGTTTCGGATAAAACAACGAAAAACAAGAAATAAGGCGTATGAAATCTTCTGTACGATATACGGCTCTTGGCGTTTTGCTGCTATGCCTCTGTACGGCGAATGCGCAGGAACTGCGTTGCACGGTCAATGTGAATGCTGACAAAGTGGAAGGCTCCAACAAAGAGATGTTCAAAACCTTGCAGCAGACCATCACCGACTATGTCAACACCACCCGATGGACCGATATGGTGTTCACGGAGCAGGAACGTATCGAATGTTCCATGATGTTCATTGTCAACGCAGTGACTCCCGAAGGCATTATAGATGCTTCCTTGCAGATACAGAGCCGTCGGCCCGTATATGGTACTTCCTATACCACCACGCTGGTTAACATGAAGGATGATGACTGCGCGTTTGCCTATCAGGAGTACGACCGGATGGAGTACTTGCCTACACAGTTCACGTCCAATCTCGCCGCCATCATAACCTACTACTGCTACCTCATTATCGGCTATGACCTCGACAGTTACTCCAAGTTAGGTGGCACACTTTGCTTCCAGAGGTGCGAACAGATAGCAAGCAGTGCGCAGACGGCGTCCATCTCAACCGCTGAGCAAAACGGATGGAAAGCCTTTGGCAGCAGCCACAACCGCCATGCGCTTATCAACAACTTGATGGACGAGGCGTTTAAGAACTACAGGACCTATTTCTACCAGTATCATCGCTTGGGTCTGGATGTCATGTCCACCAACGTGACCAACGGGCGGGCTACCATCAGCGAAGGGCTTCCCGTTCTGAAAGAGGCAAAACAGGCGCGTCCCAATTCGTTCGTGGTGAACACGTTTATGGATGCCAAGAACGATGAACTCGTCAATCTCTACTCCAAAGCCTCTGACAGCGAAAAAACGGCTTTTCTTACTCTTATGGAGTCTGTGGACCCCACACGGATGACGCAGTACGAAAAGATTAAAGAGAACAACTGATTCTGTGCTTTCCCGACTGTACATACAGAACTATGCACTTATCAGCCGCTTGGACATTAGTCTGAACGAGGGATTCACGGTACTGACGGGCGAAACGGGTGCCGGTAAAAGCATTATTCTCGGAGCATTGGCACTCGTAATGGGCGGCAGAGCCGACACCAAATCCATCACCGAAGGAGAAGCACTCTGTGTCATCGAGGCCACTTTTACTGACAATGGCAACGAACTGCTTATCCGTCGCGAACTTAACAGGAACGGACGCTCGCGCTCGTTCGTTAACGATGAAGTGGTATCACAGTCCGAACTCAAGCAACTCGCGGCTCGGCTCATAGATATCCATTCCCAGCACGAGAACCTGCTGCTCTCAGATGACTCGTTCCAGTTGGGCATAGTGGATGCCATCGCCTTTGCACAGGACAGACAGCCCCTTCTTGACTACTCCACCCTTTTCAATCGTTGGCAGGAACTCGCTAACCGCTTGGCCGACTTGAAGCAGGAGGCAAAAAAAGCACGAGCGGAAGCCGATTATATGCGCTTCCAGCGCGACCAGCTTCTGGAAGCGACCTTACAGCAGGGCGAAGAAGACGAACTCAACGAAGAAGCCTACCGGCTGAACCATGCCGAGGAACTGCAAACAAATATGCAGGGGGCTATTCATACTCTGACTGACGATGGCGGTGTTCTCAGTCTGCTCCACGGCATACAACTCGCAGCTGTGTCTTCCGAACTGAACGAACGCTTGGAGAGTGTCCGTATCGAACTGAACGACATAGCCGATGAAACACAGCGGCTCGCCGAACGAACGGAAATCAATCCCCAACGACTGCAACAGGTGGAAGAACGATTGAGCCTGCTGGATACCCTCAAACGCAAGCACAACGTACAGACCGCTGACGAACTCATTGCCATACGCGACGGTTTGGATCAGCAGTGCCGCCATATAGACTCCTATGATGAGGAGATTGCTAACCTGCAGAAAGAACTCGATGCGCAGGAGCATTTGCTTGCGGCTTCGGCGGAACAACTGACGCGGCAACGCAAAGCGGTCGTCCCCGATATAGTAAGAGACTTGACGGACAACCTCACCAAACTGGGCATCCGCCATGCCAAAGTGGATGTCGATATACAGCCGTTGGACGACTATTCGCCGCAAGGCATGGACGATGTGCAGTTCCTCTTTGCAGCCAACCTCAACCAGACACCGCGCCGCGTAAGCGAGGTGGCAAGCGGAGGAGAAATCAGTCGTCTTATGCTCTGTATCAAAGCCCTCATTGCCTCCACCAACGGACTGCCAACCATCATCTTCGATGAGATTGACACAGGTGTCAGCGGCGAGATTGCTGCGCGAATGGGTGAAATAATGCAGCAAATGGCTCGTTCGCGACAGATTATCGCCATCACGCACCTCCCGCAGATTGCCGCAATGGGCGATGCACAATTCAAGGTCTATAAGCAGGACACCGACCGCCGCACGGAAACATCCATCCGCCTTCTCTCACAGGACGAACGCATAGAGGAGATTGCCTCCATGCTCAGCGGCAGCAACCCCACCCCAGCAGCCCGCGACAACGCCCTCCAGCTCCTCCGCCGCTGAACCGTCATATTGCGGAACAAAACTCCGTCAAATTGCAGAACGAACAAGCCGAGAAAGCACAAATAATCGGCAAAGTCATAGAAGGGAATAATGAATTTCCAACTCTCAACTATCAACTCTCAACTATCAACTATCAACTTTCAACTCTAAACTATCAACTACTTTCAACTCTAAACTTTCAACTCTAAACTACTATACGGATACTATAGGGATACTATAGGGATACTATAGGGA
Source organism: uncultured Bacteroidales bacterium (assembly GCA_902785805.1). Lineage (GTDB taxonomy): Bacteria > Bacteroidota > Bacteroidia > Bacteroidales > Paludibacteraceae > Colicola. The sequence goes on from CADAAF010000072.1 coordinate 7,138, forward strand.
TACCGTATGGATAGATTCAGATATTTGTACTGATTTTGCACAGACTTTCATCTTATGAAAGCATAAAGTAGTACTTTTGCTGCGTCAAAACGAAATAATGCAATTAGTAATCACATATATGGATTGTAAGGAGATAGTCCTATGAAAACATCAGCAAAATTCAAAATCGGTAACGAGGTTTTAACTCTCGTACTCCCAACAGAAATGGAAGCACATTACCACACAGCCGAGCAAAAGTTAAACAAGTTGTTTCACACTTACCAAAAACTCTTGCCGGGGTTCTCAAAGAAGCATATCTATGCTTTTATCGCGTTTAGGTACGCTGTAACTTTGGAAAATGAAGGTCTTTCAGACAAACTATGTTGACTGTGTTTCATGTCTAAAAATGCTGCGAATCATTTATTGCTAATACTAAACGTGCATTATGAACAAATCCTCTACGTCGCACCTCTTTGAGTGTTACATCTGGCTTGTAAACACTATTGCACGCGGTCCGATTACACGCGCTGCTATAGACGACAAGTGGGCGCGTGCGTCCGTGAATGATTACAAAACGGATTCTATTCCGGAATGTACTTTCCATCGTTGGCGCAATAATGTAGAACTGCTTTTCGACGTCATCATCCAATGCAATACGCGCGGCGAGTATTATATAGAGGATGGGAACAACTTGCATAGCGACGATTGGCGCAATCGGATGTTCCAACTCTTTGCCATGAACTCGCTTATCAAAGATAGTAAGGAACTGCGTCATCGCATTTTGCATGAGCATGTTCCTTCCGGCGAGAAGTACCTCGCGACGGTTGTAGAAGCCATGCGCGATGGCTGCGTCTTGGAAATGACTTACCAAGGCTACGCGAAAACAGAGCCATCAACGTTTATGGTTGAGCCATATTGCCTGAAGATGTTCAAACAGCGTTGGTATATGTTGGCGCATTCTGTTGGAAGAGATAAGACGCTCATCTATTCGCTCGACCGCATTCATGCCTTGGAGCCTACCGCGCAGAAATATCAACTGCCGAAGGACTTTGATGCCGAGTTCTATTTCCGCAACGTCTATGGAGTGAGCGGCATGGAAGATGAGCCGCAAGAGGTTGAAATCAAGATAGAGGCATACCAAGCAAATTTCTTACGCTCGTTACCCTTGCACCCTTCACAAACGGAGATTGAGCGTCAGGAGCAATACTCCGTCTTCAGATATAACCTTGTTCCGGCATTCGAGTTCAAGCAGGAACTGCGCAAGCACGGCTCTGTTTTGGAAGTCCTGAAGCCGCAATGGTTACGTGACGAGTTCCGCAAAGATTTAGAGTATCAACTTTCAAAATATCAAGACTGATGGAAGCAACAATCGAAAATAAAGTTGCGGATATTTTGCAACGTATGGAAAGCTACCAGACGAGCGACCCGACCGAAAAAGAGCTACGCTCATTTAGCAAGGACTTGCTATCGGTTCGTCGCACCTTGGATAAGATTGATACAGACCTCCGCAAAGGCTACTGGTATTATAACCAATTCTATGCCAGTTGGTGTGAAGCGCACGAAAATGAGCGGCAGGCACGTGTCGAAGAATGGCACGCAAGCCGGCAGTTAGATATGTTTAACCCTTAAAAAATTAGTAGTATGGAAACAACTAATCAACAATTAGGATTTATTAGAAGCGAAAATGACATGACCGGTCTTTTTAGGGATTGGTATGAGCAAGTAAAACATGAGAATGGGGAGGATGATATAAGTTTTGTTTGTGATGGTATTATGTACAAGCGAGATAAAGATGAACTCACAACGGACAAAGAGTGGAACGAAAGTCCAAAACGGGTTGCTTTCTTGCTAAAAGACCAAAATCAAAATGGATACGCTTGGGTGGATGACACACGTAAATGGATAGTATGTACAGACGATAATTGGAATGTCAAAAGCAAGTTCTTGCGAAATCTTGCAAATGCTTTATGGGGCATAAGCGTTTCATCTCCCAAAAATCTTCCTGAATCGGATTCTGTAAGACAGTATTATAACGAAATCACAGAATGTTTTCGTACAACTCCTTTTGCCTTAGTTGAGTGCAAAAAACAAGGAGGAGTGAGTATGTTATCTAATAAGGCCTTGAGAATATATCTTGATAAAGAAGAATATAAAAAACTTCTATATAAGGAGTTTGATATTCTAAATGCAAATATTTATGTGTGTACGAACTCGCTTATATATCAATTTGTGCAGAATTATCTAACCACGTACAAATATCCTGGCACGCAAATGACTCGCGTCAACTCTGTCTCTAAAGAAGGAAAATTGGAATCAAGCGTCACGCTTCATTTGCCTTCAAAAACGGTTGTTCTTTGTAGCTTCCACCCGAGTGCCATTATGTCCTATGAGACATATTATGAAGGCGTAGTTACTCACTACCAAGCCTTCGTTCAATCAGAGTATTATCCTCATTTCTTTGAAAAATAATTTCTTCCGCTTTCATCTTATAAAAGCACAGTAAAGTAATTTTGCAGCGTGATTCGAAACGAGTCACGCTGCATTGTTTAATAAATAAAAATCTAATGAATTATGTCTATCCTGAAAGCAAAAGTAGTGTTCTCGGAGATTAAAACATTCCAACCCGGACAGCCAATAAAGAAGTTGTACTTGGTTTCTGCTGATGTACAAGTTTCAACTCAAAAGACGCATCTGCACGTGGATATCGTAGATGGGTTTGTGTCAAAGAAAGTTCCTACAAAAGTATTTGTATGTGAACATTTCTTTGTCGTTCTTTATGAAAGCAAGTATCTGTTCTTCAACGAGGAAGGGAAAAAGACCGCAGAGAAACCTCACGACGAGGTGGGCAAAGTAATTTCCGTGTGGGAGGATAACTTTGTGTCTATGGTCGGTACGAATATGCGCCAATTTGATAGTAACGGCAGCTTAGTAGGAAAGAGACCCTTTACGGAGGAAGAGATTACTCAATTAAAAAAAGCAGGCTTGATGTAATTGTAAATAATCACTACATTATGGAACCACTTATCGCCGCCGTTAAACCGCACCTTCCGGAAGGCGAAACATACTTTTTCCGCCCCGACAAGTTCTATTTTGAACTGGATGTGTGGGAAACTGATTTTGAGGACCGCCTTGAAACTTACATCAAAATCTCAGATCTGCGGTTTGCTATCGAGCATGGCTTTAACCTGACAAAGCACGTTATGGAATATATTGACAATATGCCGAAAGAGCCGGGTTATTTAGAGCCAATCCTTGCTGCCTTTCGAAGGTATATAAAATTCTTGCGTACGGGAATAGGCTTGTCAGATGGCACATTCAACATTTCAAATCCGGTTATGAGTCTTGGTGTTGAAGAAACGGTTGAACTGTTTTGCAAAGAAGCTATGGTATGCTTACCGTTAGAGTCAGTCCCTCATTGGAATTATAGGGCTTTATTGGTTGCCAGAGATGCGCATATTATAAGTAATGATGAATACTATAATATATGCACAAGCCCAACCGATTATTATTTAGAAGCTATGGAGCGTATAAAAAAGAAAGAATAAAATTATTCTAACATGACTGCTGACTCGTGACGAGCCGGCAGTTTTCTTTTAAACCTTACCTACGGTCTGCCTATTTTTGTCACGTTTGTTCGCCCTGACCAGGCAGCTGCGTCCTTCACTCTACCTGCCGGTGGCTGCAACTACCTCCGGTGGGTGACTACAGCCCTTTGCTGTACCGGCTGACATCTACACCCTGCGAGCGTCCGGCGAGGGTGTGTCAAAACTAATTGGCACACTCTCGTTTTTTTTATTTTGTTTTTCGCATTACCGCATGGAGTTTCAAGCCTTTTCGCTTTTCGCATATTTCCAACGACAAGCCCGCCTGTCGGCTCAATTCGCGGATTTCCGTCCTATTATAGCAATGCACATCACCGTAACCCAACAGGTTGAGTGTCGGCAACTCTATATGGTTGACGTACCAATGCAACACGGAATTATCCATTAACATATCACGCAGAATGAACCTTCCGTTCGGACGCAGGCAACGATAGACATTTGCAAAGAATGCCGAAGGATTGGGATAATGGTGGAAACTCTGCGAGCAGATGATAACATCGAAAGAATCATCTGCAAACGGCAGGTTCTCACAATCGCCGCACACGAAATCAGTATTGGGCAGCTTTTTCGCCTTTGCCACCTCTATCATCTTGGGGGTAAGGTCAATGCCGGTGAAATGCGCTTCAGGAAAACGCTCGGTCAGGAGCGACAACATCGGAGCAGTGCCGCACCCGGCATCTAACAGTGTTTGAAACGGCTCTTTCTCAATCTCGGCGAGAATATCTGGATAATCCTTCTTACAGATATTGTACACACCTGCATTTTTACTTTCGTATTTGTCAGCCGCACGAGTAAATTCGCCGATTGACAAATCTTTCATCTTCTTTGAATCTTTCATCTGTTATAAAATTTGCTGCAAAATTACTGCTTTTTTGGCAAATTTACAATACCCAAATATGATGAATTTGCTTTGTTTCTGGCATATACGTTATGCCATTGTGGGTATAAGGTATAACAAACCTATGTTATGGACGGCTTCGCGGCTTTGCAGGAGTTCACAAGTTCCGCATTTGTTCCAAATACCGTAGCCCTTCCAATCCCTAACGCGGGGGGAAAATTGCATTTTTCCGTTAATTTTTGATAAATCTTTAAACAAGAGTGCCATAAAACTTGCACATGTCAAATTTTTTGTGTAATTTTGCACGCAAATTTGCGTGCGACATACCAATCGCAGCATAAACAAGATGCAACAAGAGGAACAGAGACAACTGATCAAACACGGAGAAACAGGCTTTGTGCAATTCAAAGAGATGTTCTCCACGTCTGCCAAGATTGCGGATGAGATGATTGCTTTTGCCAACAGCAGAGGCGGTTGCATCCTCTTTGGTGTCAAGGATATGACGGGCGAGATAGCAGGTCTCACGTTCAAGCAGGTACAGGAGATTTCACGCGAAGTCGGTAATATCGCCAATGACCAAGTGCGTCCGACCATTTATGTCACAACAGAAGTGGTGGAGAATGTCGGTCAGAGGAATGTATTAAAAGCATAACCCACATGCAACTTACTTATAATCAAATGTTTAATTTTGCCCCCATATATGGCGAATATGTTGTAATTGGTGGGATGATAGGCAGTCGCAACGCTATAGGCGGTGCATAGTGTTTATGCTATGCACCGCCTGTTTTTTATTTTGCGCGCACGTATTAGCGCATTAAAAGAACAGCAGAAATAAAAACACAACCAAAATATGAGAAACAAACTGTTTTTACTTATCCTTCTTTTGTACTCCTTGTTCATTGGTGTGAACAGAGCCGAGGCAAATGATTTTTTGGAGTTAGAAAAGCACTACTCGGCGTATACAGCCGGAGCG
>CADAAF010000073.1 GCA_902785805.1 uncultured Bacteroidales bacterium
TCAAAGTACTTCAATGAGTTGCTCCAAGCGGTTAGAGCGCGACCCTTTAATCAACATGTGATGTCCTTCAAGACGAATATCGCCTTGCGTAATCCGGTTCTTCAGTTCCTCCGCCGATGTATAAGCGGGGTAGGGAGAGGTCGTCTCTTTCCATTCGTCACCAACCAAATAAACGTTTTGAGCCTTTCGCTCTAACAGCATATTGACAATGTTCTGGTGAGCAGTGTGTGAGAAGTCACCTAACTCGCGCATCGCCCCCAATATATAGGTGTCGCCGTCAAAACAATTCAACGCTGCTTGCATAGACGTATAATTGGCGTTATATGCATCCACCACTAAATGATTTCGCTTAGTTTGAACTGCCTGCGAGCGATTGTTTGACGGTACATAATCGCATATGGCTTGCAAACCGGTTTCACGGCTGATGCCAAATACTTCACCTATGCATAGTGCGGCAGCGATGTTCTCTGCGTTGTATTCGCCTACGAGGTGAGTTCCTGCAGGCATCGAATCGCGGTGATAGATATATTCTTTGCCGTTCCAATTCTTTCCGTCAACCGCTTGCGACCACATCTGTGTCAGGTATGCATTGTCCGCATTGCGGAACACGCTTCCGTTGTGTGCGACAAGCCAGTCATATAACTCGCCCTTCGTCTGCATCACTCCCTTAAATGAGCCGAATCCCTGCAGATGTGCATACCCTACATTGGTTATCAGTCCGTAGTCAGGTTCGGCTATTTGCACCAGTTCATTGATGTCGCCGGGGTGGGAAGCACCCATTTCAACCACCGCCAGTTCGTGCGAACGGTTGAGTTGCAGCACAGTGAGCGGCACACCTAACGAGTTGTTGTAGTTGCCTTGTGTGTAGTGAATCTTATAGCGTGTAGCAAGTACGGCTGCGGTCAGTTCCTTGGTGGTCGTTTTGCCGTTGGTACCCGTGACACCAATGATAGGAAGGGCCAATTTGCGCCGCCAAGCTCGTGCCAGATCCTGAAGCTGTGCAAGTGCATTATCGCCACAGATGACATATTCAGCCCCATTGTGCCGCGCCTGCTCCACATAGTCATTGCCGTCGAAGTGTTCTCCTTTGAGTGCAACAAACACACAGCCGCGAGTTACTTTGCGGCTGTCTGTTGTTACGGTAAGTGAGTCCTTACCATCGATAAGAAAATTCCAGTTCATCAGTTATTCACCGTCTTTTTTGATGTTCGGCAGTTCCAGACCGTAGCCTTTGCGCTTGTCTTCAGCCTTCAGCATAAACGAAAGGATGAAAGCCAGAATACCGAACGATGAGAATACCAGCATCGGAACAAAATATCCGCCGGTAGATACACGCAGTTTACCTATCAGCATCGGCACAAGACACAATCCGATATTCTGTACCCAGAAGATCAGACAGTAGGCTGAACCTAACACTTTCTCATCAATAATCTTCGGCACGCTCGGCCACATTGAAGCGGGTACGAGTGAGAAACTTACGCCTAATACAAGAATCGTGATCAATGCCAGTGCTTTGCTCGGGTAAGCGGGAAGAATGAAAGCGAAAGTCAGATGGCAAACAATCATAATGATTGCACCTAACATCATCATCGTTGCGCCTTTTCCCTTATTGTCTATGAAAGCACCTAATACAGGAGTCAATACCATAGCGAGGATGGGGAACCATTTGAACAGACCGGCGGCTTCTGCATTAGAGATGCCTAACGTCTCTTCCAGGAAGTTGGGAGCGAAACGCTGGAACGGGAAGATGGCGGAATAATAAAGTACGCAAAGTAATGCCACAATCCAGAACATCTTTGACTTGAAGATTTGTCCCAAATCCGAGATGCGGAATTCGTCTTCCGAACTGCCTTCTGATTTCTCGCCGATAGCAATCAGTTGCTTGTCAAACTTGCTGTCCATAAGTGTGAAGACGGTAAAGTTGAGCAAGCCGACTACCAGCAGGCAGGAAGCAAACAGAACCGGTGCCACTACCGAATCCATTCCGTCCACAGCATACCACGATGAGAACTTAGGAGCCAACCACATAGCGGCAAACACACCTACGCGGGCTATAGCCATCTCCAAACCCATAGCAAGAGCCATTTCTTTGCCCTTGAACCATTTAGCTAAGATCTTGCTCACGGTCGTACCTGCCATCTCGCAGCCCATACCGAAAATCATAAAGCCGAACATAGCCACTTTGGCACTTCCGGGCATATCCGTCCACCAAGAGTTCAGCCATCCTACCGTATTCGCTTCCGGCCAGTAGAGGGCAAACAACTTAATGCCTGCACCTATCACCATCAAAGATGCTGACAGCACGCCGGTGAAGCGGACACCCATCTTGTCCAAGATGATACCTGCTATAATAAGGAAACCAAATACGTTGAGCAGATACTCACCGGCAGCATACGTGCCGAAATCGCCTTGATCCCAGCTGTGTGTTTTCTCTAACAGAGATGCTAACGGCGAAAGCATATCCACAAACATATAGGCAAAGAACATCATCGATGCCACCAAAATAAGAACCGTCCAACGTGCAGCCGCATTGTCACGAAGGGTTTGTTGAAGTTTTTCTACCATAGGTTGTTTCGTTTATAGTTTATAGTTGAAAGTTTATAGAAGTTCGGGAGTTGAAAGTTTATAACGCCTCATCTTCGGGTCGATTGGCCGGAGAAGAAAAGCGTTTCTTTTTCTTGAGCCACTCTGCCTTGCGTTTTTCGTATTCGGCATAGTGGTTCTCCAAGTAGCCATCCGCCATCTTATTTAATTCCCAACTCTTTCTTGACAGGTTCAAGAAGGTTTTCGGCATTAGTTGCCGTATATAACATTGCTTGCGAATCGAAGATGTAGGTATAGCCGTTCTTGTCGCCTACGTTCTTAATGGCTTTCATCATTTTCTCGCGGATGGGAACAAGAAACTCCTGTTGCTTGGTCTGAATATCCTGTTGAGCAGTCAGATAAGCGGTCTGAATACGCTGTTGCAAACCGTTTAACTCTTCTGCTTGAATCTGTTTCATCGCATCGGTCATTGTGGCGCTTTTCTGCTCGTATTCTGCTGCTTTCTTCTTGTACTCTTCCTGCATATTGGCAAACATTGTCTCGTATTGAGTACTCAAACTGTCAATGCGTGCTTGAGCCGTCTTTACTTCAGGCATTAATGCAAACAACTCTTGCGAGTTCACATAACCAATCTTCTGGGCACTAACAGCAAAAGGGAGTGCCACTAACATTAACAAAACTAGTCTTTTCATTGTTGTTGTGTTTTATGTAAATAATATTTTTTCTTATTATACTTATTTTGCTCCTAACTTATTGAGCACTTGGTCGGATATGTCCAATTTGTTCGACATATAGATGAGTGACGGTTCGGAGGAGCGATCTTTTACCACTTGGTAACCTTTCTGCATAGCAATCTCTTGAATAGCAGTGTAAATCTCATCTTGAATGGGCTTAAGAAGTGCTTCGCGTTTTTTGTTCAGTTCGCCTGCTTCGCCGAAGTATTTGCGCTTCAACTCCTGTGCCTGCTTTTCCTTGTCCAAGATTTCCTGTTCGCGCTGCTTGCGCATAGCCTCCGAAAGGAAGATCTGCTCTGTCTGATAGTTGGCTACCAGCACTTTTGCTTCTTGCTCAAGGTCTGTTACCTCTTTTTGCCAACGCTTGGAAATCAAGGTCAGTTGCTCGTTGGCAGACTCATACGAAGGCAGATTCTTCAAGATGTACTGTAAGTCCACATACGCTACACTAAAATCCTTTGCTGACATCGGAAGCGAAAGAACCACCATCGAAATCAAAATAATTAAAACTCTTTTCATCATATTTGGGTTTGTTAATTATCAATTATCTAAAGTTCCTGTCCTAATACGAAGTGGAACTGCGATTTACCGAATGAGTCACTGCCGTTAATCTTGTCAAAGCCCCATCCCCAGTCAACGCCCAGCAGACCGAACATAGGCAGGAAGACGCGTACACCGACACCCGCCGAGCGTTTCAAATTGAACGGGTTATATTCCTGTATGGACGAGAAGCAGTTACCTGCCTCTACGAAGCCCAATGCCCATATTGTGGCACTTTGTTCCAGCAAGATGGGATAGCGTAACTCCATTGTGAACTTGTTATAGACGTAACCCATATTACGTCCCGATGTTACGTCGTATGGTGTGAGCGATCCGGATGAGTATCCGCGCATAGACACATACTCTGTGGAGTAACTGGAGTAACCTGTTGTACCATCACCACCCATATAGTAGGTCTCAAAGGGTGACTTGGTGTAGTCGTTATAATGCCCCAAGTAGCCAAAATCGGCACGTGCCATCAGAACCAGTTTGCTGTCCGGTGTGAGCGGCGTGAACACTTTGCCGGAGAAGCGCAGTTTGTAATACTCAATCAGATTGTACCTCTCGCTGAGCGACATAGCGGCAAATTGTGCATCGCTTTTACCCATCATCAGAGAGTAGGGCGGGGTAATCTTCACTCCTAATGTGAACTGTGAACCACGACGTGTGTATATAGGGTTGTCAATGCTCGAACGCGACAGCTGTAGGTTCAGCGCAAGGTTGTGGCAGCTGCCGTTGCTGACCAGCAAGTAGGGCCAGTTCTTCATAATATACAATTGGTAGCTTAGTTCGGTGTAGAACGAGAAATAGTCATCGGGCCACGACAGACGTTTACCATATCCCAAGCTTGCACCCACTACGCGAAGATACTTGTTCGGGTCGGCTTCCGATTCCTGCAACTGCTGGTAGTAATTGGAGTTACCCGTATAGTAGTATGACGAATAGTACGTGTTGTAGAGGTTCTGATAGGATTTGTAATAGCGGTCCGAATAGCCTGTCTGTGATGCGAAATAGGCACTGAAACTAAGTGAATTAGGTCTGTTTCCTCCTAACCACGGCTCCATAAAACTCACACTTACCGAGTTGTAGTATATACCGTTGGTGCGGGCGTTGATGGAGAACGTCTGTCCTTCGCCTTGCGGCACAATGCGGTAAGACTTCTTGTTGAACAGGTTTTGGATAGCGAAATTAGTAAATTTCAATCCCACACTACCAACCAATCCGGTAGCACCCCAACCGAGTGAGAACTCAATCTGGTCGGACGATTTGGTTTGCAGGTTGTAGGTTATGTCCACTGTTCCGTCTTCCGGATTGGGCTGTATGTCCGGCACCAGTTTCTCTTGGTCGAAGTGTCCCATTTGAGCCAATTCACGGAGCGAACGCATAATGTCCGACTGTGAATACAACTGTCCGGGTTTTGTATATAGTTCGCGTCGTACCACGTGTTCATAAACGCGCGTGTTGCCCACTATGTTTATTTCGTTGATAGTAGCCGGTTTGCCCTCGTAGATACGCATTTCAAAGTCAATGGAGTCTTTCTCTATTTTCACTTCTACGGGATCTACGTTGAAGAACAAATATCCTTGGTCGGTATAGAGTTTGCTCACGGCATCATCATCTTCGGTCAGGCGTTTGTTCAGGTTCTTCAGATTATATACATCGCCGCGCTTAATTGACAGTACACGGTTCAGATAGTCATACGGATAGACGGTATTGCCCACCCAAGTCACATCGCGGAAGTAGTATTTCTCACCTTCGTAGATGTCCATATACACATCCACTCGTGTCGGGTCTTCCGGATTGGGTACTACGCTGTCTGCCACTATGTATGCATCGCGGTAACCGAGTTCATTGTATTTCTCAATGACTGCTTTCTTATCATTCTCGTATTCTTTCTCCACAAATTTCTTTGTGCGGAAGAGGTTCATGATATTATTGTCATTGGTTTTCTTCATTGCGAGGTTAATCTGGTTGTGGCTCAAAGCTTTATTGCCTGTTATGTACAGGTGCGCCACTTTTGTTTTCTCGCGTTTGTCCACGTCAATGTAAACTTTGACGTAGCCTTTGTGTTCCTGGTCCTGCTGTTCGATGATGCGCACGTCCGCATTGTGGTAGCCTTTTTCTTCGTAGTATTTCTTGATGACAGTCTTGGCTCTGTCCGCAAGGTTAGGAGTCATCTGGTTTCCGCGTGCTATACCCACCTTGGTTTCTACGTCTTCGCGTTCGCTCTTTTTCATTCCCCTGTACTCCAGTTCGCTTATGCGCGGGCGTTGTTTCAACTGTATCTCCAGCCATACCTGCTTGTCAGTCATCTTGGTGGCTACTATTCTTACTTCCGAGAACAGACCTTGTTTCCAGAAACGGCGTACTGCTTTTGTTATCTGATTTCCTGGTACTTCCACTTTGTCTCCTACAGCGAGACCGCTGAAACCGATAATCACGTAATCTTCGTAGCTGTCTGCCCCTGTTACGGCTATGTCCGCTATCTCATATACTTTGCGGTGCGCCGAATACTCAATCTCCGGCAGAGGTGCTTGTGAAACTGTGTCAGATTGCGACCAAGCGACAGGTGTACAAAGCAGACCAATCAGCAGAAACACTATATATGTTGTAATCTTTTTCACGACGTCAGTTACTCTATCAGCCTTTATTTTCCGTATTCAGTTGTTCGGATGTTTTGCCAAAGCGGCGTTCACGACCTTGATAATCAATCAGAGCCTTATAGAATTCCTCTACAGTAAAGTCCGGCCACAAGCAGGGTGTGAAATATAATTCCGAATAAGCAACCTGCCACAACAGGAAGTTGCTTATTCTCAATTCTCCGCTTGTTCTTATCAGCAGGTCAGGGTCGGGTATGTTGCACGTGGTGAGGTGTTGCGAAACGGTTGTTTCGTCTATGTCTTCCACTCGCAGTGTCCCTGATTGAACCTCTTTTGCCATTTGTTGCACGGCACGTATAATCTCCCATCGTGACGAATAGCTCAATGCAATCACCAACCGCAACCCTGTGTTTTGCGAGGTCTGTTCCATACAGTGCCGGAACTTGTCCTGTGCGTTTTTCGGCAGGCGTTCAAGGTCTCCGATAGTGAGCAGCTGCACGTTGTTCTTCATCAGTGTCGGTGTTTCTTTGGCGATTGTATCTACCAGCAGTTCCATCAGTGCATCCACTTCCTGTTGGGGGCGGTTCCAGTTCTCCGTGGAGAACGCATACAAGGTCAGGTATCGTATTCCCGCTTCAGCCGCCGCCTCCGTGATACGGTGTACTGTTTCCACGCCTTGCCGGTGTCCAAACATACGCGCAAGTCCATGTTTCTTTGCCCATCGTCCGTTACCGTCCATGATGATGGCTACGTGACGAGGCATACGCTCTTTGTCAATCCTGTCTTTATATGTTTGTTCTGCTTCCATGTTTTCAGTTATTTTGTTATTTGCAGGTGCGACATTCCAACTTGTATTGGAGGAAGGAAAAGGCTATCCCGGCAACCAACTGCCCTGTGACATCGCAGTTGAAGATGTTGCTGCCATTCATATTGTAGCGGTTGTCGTATTCATTGACTGTTTCCAAGTTGTCAGCAAAATAGACGTTGTGCTGCCATGCAGCATGGATGACTACGCGGGGATGCGGTTGCCATTTAAGTCCCACTATAAAAGGCACATACACACTTGCTTTTTTCCAGTTGCTATGCAGTCCCACTCCCAGTCCCAAGGCTATATACGGCGTGATGGGGCTGATGCGCCGGTCGTACCTTATTCTGCCGTATGGTAAGAAGTTAAATTCTCCTACTGCATCTATGTTTACCAGTTGGTTGGTCCACATTCCCATACGTGTATCCGCTCTTCCAGCCAAGTTGGGGTTGTAGCCTGTTATGCGCTGTGCCATTCCTTTGAGGCGTACTCCCCATCTTCGGTCTAACTGATAGCGGATAGAGGCTCCGTAGGCTTCCCTTATATCCTGAAAGATAAATCTTTCGGCATCGCCCGCATAGTATCCGCATCCTCCGTCTATTCCTATTTCCAAGTGGTAGAGCCGTTCAGACAGGTCGGGATACGCCTTGCTGCATATTGCTAACAAAAACAATGCCAAAACGCCGAAGCGTTTTGTTCTTATGTTGCGTATGTCTTTGAGCTTTGGAGCGTGCATTAGGTGTCGTTTTTTCGGGTAGCCCACAATGAGCGCACAAAAGTAACTATAATGTTACAATGCTGCAACATTTATCGTAAAAAACGTCTCAAAAACTACTAAAAAGGTTGTTGAACTCTTCAAAGTTAGTGAAGCAGCCGACAAAAGAGGCTGTCAAGAAGAAATTTGACAGCCTCTGACTTTCTATTCCGGTTATGTTGTTTCTTATGCCATTTTATTTACATAAACGGCGAGACCGGATTTCAGGTTAGCGGCTTTGTTGCGATGGATGATATTGCGTTTAGCCAGTTTGTCCAACATGGAACTTACTTTGGGCAGCATTTGTTCGGCAGCTGCTTTTTCTGTCATAGCTCTCAGGTCACGTACTGCGTTGCGCGCTGTTTTAGCGTAATAGTGATTGTGAGCTTTACGTGTAGCCGTTTGGCGGATGCGTTTCAAAGATGATTTATGATTTGCCATCTCTTTTAGTTTTTACATTATTTGAGGGCAGCACGATGCTATGCCCTCATGTTCTACTTCAAATTATTTTGTAGCCAATAGCAGAGTCGAACTGCTCTTTAGAGAATGAAAATCTCTCGTCCTAGCCGATAGACGAATTGGCCGTTCAGTCGAAAAAGCGCGCAAAAGTACGGTGTTTTTTTTACCCCACAAAACTTTTTTGCAAAAAAATGATATTTTTCGTTGTTTTTCTTCTTTTTCGTCTGATTTCTTCATGTTTCTTATTGTATGTTTGTCATCTTCCTTTGCTTTTTTTTGTTCCTGCCGGCGGTCTTTCAATGGTTTAGATTCGTGCAGAGAAAAGATAGGGAATCGTTATCTTTAAGTCTGAAATTATCAATAATCAGACAAAACCCTTATAATTTCGGCGAGAAGAACCAGCGGGTGAACCAGTCGGGCAGTTTGACAAGGTCCTGATTGGCGTGCGTAGGCAAGGTGGTGAGTCGTTCGTACTCCTGTGCACCGAGGCGCTTGCGGATACGGTCGTTGCCGACACCGAGGCGCACGGCAACGGAGAGATTAGCCTGCCAGTTCCAGTTGTGCAAGTCGATGGTGGCATCCATAGCTTGTGCCATGAAGCGAGTGTTGTTGACTTGTCCCCAAGCACTGAGGTGCACCCATTTGTTGATTTCCCAGCTGACAGCGGCGCGCATAGTGCCCGTAACATGCACCGGATAGCGTGATTGTACTCGATAGAGAGCGTATTGTATAGTTGTTGTATCCTTGCCCCCTACCGTGATAGGAAATTCTTCGTACTGGCTGACAAGATTATGGGAGAAACAGATCAACTGTGCCATCGCGCTGGCGTGCAGCAGCACTTTGCCTTTGTTAGGCGTATAATTGATACCATAACCCAGTCCGACTCCTACCTGATGGGTCTCGCAGCCCAAGAGATGTCCCAAAAATTCATTGAGTCTGGCATCCAGCTCCACTTGCGTAGAGGCATAGTGGACCTGGAGAAGGAGTGAGCCGGCACTTTTGCGCTGGATATAGCTCTGCTTGATAGCCGCATTGTGGCTGTAATGGGCAGAGTTGAGTGAGTACCAAACCGAGAGGGAGGTATTGGTAATCATGAAAAACGGGGCAGTTCCATCCTTAGTTTTAAGCTCTGTCTCACCAATAGAGGCTTTTATATTTGAACTCGACTTACGCAGGAACTCTATGCCGATATACTTGCCCCCTAAAGAGAAACTGATGTTTTTGGCACGTGAGTCTATCAAATCCCAGTTGTAACCGAAGCCGAAACCCCGAAGTCCGATATTAAAACCCAGATTGATGCTCGGCTTGGTTTGCATGTTGAGATAGAGGTTGTAGGTTTGCTCGGGGGCAAAAGGGTTCATAACGTTCTCCGCCCCAAAACGCGAGTTGATACCAATGATGCCGGAGTTGAGTGCCACGCGCCAGCTGTGCTCCGGCAGTCCGATATAGGAGGTGTCGATACCTCGCAGGAGGAAGCGATCCACTTTCAACGCCGTGCGGTAACACCAATCCAGACCATTGCCTTTCGCCTTTGGGGCTTCCATAGGTTCATGTTCATCCCCTTGGGCATAAACATTCCCGCTGACAAGCAGGAAAGCCATTAGCAGCCATATATATATGCGTAAGTATCTCATTCACCCATTATTTTTGTTCACGAAAATATTAATATAGTGTGTTTGGATTCCTATAAGAAGCATTACTCTTTTTCTCCCAATCTATCTCTTCTATATAACAAAAAGACAGCCGCAAAGGTACTATTTTATTATGCGATTACGCAAGTTTATTGCACAAAAACATACTTTTTTATGCGGTACAATGGATTTATTGCACGAAATCGGCAATCTGCGGCTTGATAATGATTTTTAGCAGAGAACAGATATTTGTCAGGTCGTCCGATATATTTTGTGCAAAGATACGATAGCGGGGAAATGCGCGTTCAGTTTATTTCAGTTTACTTATGCAATTTCAGTTTATTTCAGTTTACTGCCGGTTTTTTTTGCATGCAAAGGTACGATACGGAGGAAGGGCGGGTTGGGGAATAGCGGGACATCGAGGGACATCAAGGATTATCACAACGTTTCTTACTACCGACCTGTCATCTATGTCGTATCTGCCAGAAGGGTTCGCTTATTATACCCCTCCATATATAAGGCAAAAAAATGCCAAAATCTATCACCTAAAAAGCAACTTTTTTTCACTTTTTTGCATTTTCTTTGTAAATGGCTGTAAATGAGGCGGTGTTCAAATGCTATTTGAACGCAACGGACAAAACAGCATGGACTGTTACGGACAGCTCATGGGAACTGAAATTTTGCGCAAAGATACGATAGGGG
>CADAAF010000074.1 GCA_902785805.1 uncultured Bacteroidales bacterium
AATCAGGTCTTTGCCCATCAGCACGGCGTGGTTGGTTCCCCACGGTTTGGTGCGTTCTTTATTGTATGAAAAGCCCTCCGGCACTTTGTCCACCGCCTGAAAGCAGATCTCGCAGTTCACTTTCTGCGCATACTTAGCCAGCACGACTTTCCTAAATTCGGTTTCAAAGTCCTTGCGAATAACGAACACTATCTTGCCGAAGCCGGCACGCAGTGCGTCAAACACGCTGTAGTCCATTATGGTTTCGCCATTGGGACCCAAGCCGTCAATCTGTTTCAAACCGCCATAACGGCTGCCCATTCCGGCTGCCAATACAAATAAAGTAGGTTGCATAAACAAGTTAGATTTCAGTCTTTAATTACCGTCCCTTCCGCCTCCGGATGGAGGAAAGGTTTGACGTATAGAGGAATGTTTTTTGCACGCAGCGGCGCAATCGTCTTGGGATGAATGATTTGTGCTCCGCGCGCCAGTATTTGTTCTGTCTCGTCGTACGTGAGGTGAGTCAAAAGTTGTGCACTGCTGTCTTGCAGCGGGTCGGCGCTCATCACGCCCGGTACGTCTTTCCACAGGGTCACTGACTGTGCGTCAAGCAGATTTGCCAACAATGCAGCCGTATAGTCTGAGCCTTCGCGCCCCAAGGTGGTGCGCTTGCCATCCGGTGTACCTGCTATGAAACCTTGGGTCACATACACGTGCGCGGGATGCGTTCTGAGGTAACTTCGCAAGAGACGACGAGTCATAGTCATATCCACATTGGCACGGCGGAACGAAAAGTCAGTGACCATCAGACGGGTTATATCCATCCATTCGTTAGCTATGCCGCAGTGGTTCAGATAGGCACTCACGATGCGGGTTGATTGCAACTCGCCCGTACTCACCACCTGGTCGTACAATTCGTCGAATCCTGTCAGGTCATATCCGCACAAGGCGCGTGTCAGTCCTTCCAAAGCGTTGGTGGTCTTGCCCATTGCGGACACCACAACCATCAGCCTGTCATCGGTTTGCGCGATGATACGCCCAATATTGCGTATTCCTTCCGCATCGCGGACTGAGGCACCGCCGAATTTAAAGACGCGCATGACTGTCTTGCAGATTCGCCATACGGATAGCCGTTATGGCACCTTCCACACCCTTGTTACCCAATTCGCCTCCTGCCCGTTCGCGCGCCTGCTCTTTGTCAGTCACAGTCAGTACGGAGAAGATGACGGGTGTTCTGCCCATTGAGTTCAGCCGTGTCACGCCTTCGGTTACAGACTGGCAAACGTAGTCGAAATGAGGTGTATCGCCTTTGATGACGCAACCGATGACGATGATGGCATCCACTTGCCCCATCAGCCGTGCCGCGGCGTAGGTCAGTTCCACTGTTCCGGGCACGTGTATCACGCGTATATGCGGGTCGGGAACGCCGCTCTTGTGGAGTGTATGCAGCGCCGCGTTGGACAGTTTGTAAGTGATGTCCGCGTTCCAGTCGGCCACTACAATAGCGTAGTGCTGCTTTGCCACTATCTCCTTGTCCGGGAGCTTGGTGACATCATACTTCGACAGATTGGCTCTCACTATTATTCCTCCGTCAGTGCAATATATTTGTCAATGTCGGAAGCCTCAGAAGATGTGGGATATTTCTGACGGATTGTCTCAAACACTTTCTTAGCCTCTTTCTTGTCTCCGAGTTCGAGATATACGAAGCCAGCTTTCTTGAGGCTCATAGGAGCAACTATTTCATTTTCGGAGTTAGCAGCAGAGCGGAAAGCGGTAGCGGCTTTCTCCAGTTCGTCCATTTGTACGTAAGCGTCTCCGAGCAGCTGACGTGCAGCCGGATCTATGGTCATATCGTCTGCCGAGAATTTCTTCAGGTACTTGGCAGCCTCGTCATATTCGCCCAACTGATAGTGGCAGATACCTGCATACAAAGCAGCCAATTCGCCTTCCTGATAGTGGCTGTACTCATCGGCTATCGCCTCAAAGCCGATACATTCGGCATCGTCTCCGTTCAGTGCTTTCTGCCAGTCGCCTGCAGCGAAATAGACAACCGCCTTGGCGTTCTCGTTGCTCGCCTCGAGGGCTTTAGGTTTGATAACATATTGGTTGATAGCCAAGCAGCCCATTACAACTGCTACTATCGCCACGATAATCCACGTGAGCATCGAGCTATGCTCTTCTATCCATACACTGGTCGTGGACATTGCCTCTTCGACATTCTCAAGATTCTGATCTTGTTTTGTAAAGTCTTCTTTCTTTGCCATAATTATGTTTGTGTATTAGTTTTTTCCTATGTATTCCGTATCACAAAAACGCGCAAAGGTAATGTATTTTTTCGAGCGAAACAAGTTTTTTGCGAAAATACTGCAAATGTCCCGTCATTTTATCTCTTTTTGTTTATGCGGGTTCGGTATCGGGTTGGATAGTGACGCCTTTGCAGGGAGGAGCGGCGGACAATTGCCGCAGTATGTCGCGCAGCATCTGTTTGGCTTTGGTGAGGGGTGCGTTGCGTTCGATGCGGAGTTGCACCTGTCTGAGGTGTAGGTTCTGAATGCGTGTTACCGACGGCTGCATGACAGCCGAGCAGCGTGAGCCGAACGTGGCGGTCAGTTGCCTGCGCAATGCTTCAGCGGCTTCTTCCACGCGCTGTTCGTCCCGATGTTTGAGGGTCAGGGACAGCAGATGTACGAATGGCGGGAAGCGGAACTGCTCACGTTCCTGTATCTGCCAGCGGTAGAACTCGTCAGTCAGGTGGTTACACAGGTATTCGAAGACAGGGTGCTGCGGGTCAAAGGTCTGGATGATGACTTCACCCTGCTGTCCTTTCCGTCCCGCTCTGCCAGACACTTGTTCCAACATCTGGAACGCACGTTCATAACTTCGGAAAGACGGCTGGTTGAACAGCGAATCTGCCTGCAGGACAGCCACAAGACTCACGTCGTCGAAGTGCAGACCTTTGGTTACCATCTGCGTGCCAATCAATATATCCACCTCGTGGTCGGAGAACGAGCGAATGATTTCCTGATAGGCGTCTTTCTTGCGTGTAGAGTCGAGGTCCATACGCGCCACCCTTGCTTGGGGGAAGAGTTGCGCCACCTCGTCTTCCAATCGTTCGGTTCCTAATCCACGGATGCGCATTTCTCCGCCACATTCGGGGCAGGAGGACGGGATGGCAGTTTCGCAGCCGCAGTAATGGCATTGCATATAGTTGCCTCGAAGATTGCGATGGACGGTCATTGCCACATCGCAGCTCGGGCACTTGGGTACACTGCCGCACTGCGTGCATTGCATATACGGCGCATAACCGCGCCTATTCTGAAAGAGGATGACTTGTTTCTTCCTGTCCAGTTCTTCTTTTATTCTTGCCACGAGCGGGTCGCTCAGGTGTCCGTACATCTCTTTGCGGTGGTACTGGCGGTTCAGGTCGATGATCGTGATACGGGGCAGTTGCAGTCCTGCAAAACGCTCGGTCATACGGCTGATGCCGTACTTGCCTGTGACGGTGTTGAATTGCGTTTCAATGGAGGGTGTGGCTGTACCGAGCAGCACGCGTGCATCTGTCTGTGAGGCTAACATAATGGCTACCGAGCGTGCGTGATAGCGGGGGGCAGGGTCTTGCTGCTTGTAACTTGTCTCGTGTTCTTCGTCCACTATGACGAGTCCGGGGTTACGGAACGGGAGAAAGACAGCCGACCGTGCGCCGACAATGAGTTGTCCTTTTCCTGAGTTGTCGTGGGTCAGCACTTGTCTATAGGCTTCAGCTCTGCGGACATCACTCACGCGGGAGTGATACACCAGCATCTGTTCGCCAAAGACGCGTTGCAGCCGGTCGGTGAGTTGTGTTGTCAGTGCTATTTCCGGCACGAGGTACAGTACCTGTCTGCCCTGTCGCAGTTCTTCTTCTATCAGATGGATATACACTTCGGTCTTGCCCGACGATGTTACTCCATGCAGCAGAACCACGCGTTTGGTCTGCCAAGCCTGCCGTATTTCGCTGACGGCGCGTTGCTGCTGTTCCGTCAGCGGGTATGGCTGTTGCACTTCGCAAGTGGCGGCGGCTGTACGGCGGCGTGGAGGAACGAACAGGTACTGACGATCGAGCGTTTTTTTCGGGAGAGCGGCTGCAAGCACATCGCCTATGGGGCACAGATAGTAATCGCTCATCCATTGCCACAGGCGCAACTGTTCGAGGGTGACTACCGGCGTTGTGTCCAATACGGCAGTCAGGGGGCGTACCTTGCCAACAACAACGGAAGCGGGAAGATCGGTGTATGTCCGACAGACTATTCCCACCATCTCTTTCTTACCGAGCGGCACCACCACGCGGACTCCCGCTTCGATGAGTGCTCCGTCAGGTGTGGACGGGTACGAACAATCTTCGGGCACGCGGTAGGTGTAGGTGTCCTGTATAGCAAGCGGCAGTATGACGTCTATGTACAATGGCACGGAGTAAAGTATCAATTATTTATTATCAACTGTCCGTTAGCGTTGTAGGTTTTGCCGTTGCGGAGGATGTAGAGGATGCCGTTGCGGAGGAGTTTCTGCGCAGAGGGTGCAACGGTGACGTTTTCGGCAGCAGTGGGCGTTTTCTTGGAAGTGAAGTAGCCCGGTGCGGAAGTGCCTTGGTCGGGACGGGCGTACTCTATTCTTTGATGGTCATTATCATAGACGGTACCTGCACCGCCTTCAATGGCGATGCACAAGAAGAACATTGCACTTGATTCTACCGACTCGTTCTTGCTCCAATCTTCATCGCAGTATATTGTTTTGAGGGATGTGCACCCCGCAAACATCCAGCTCATATCGGTTACCTTACTTATGTCAAAACTGCTCACATCAAGCGAGGCGAGGTTCTCGCACTCGGAGAACATATAACTCATATCGGTTACCTCGGATGTGTTGAGGTAGTCCAAGTGCACGATGTCTGTCAAGTGTTTGAACCGAGAGAATAACAAACTCAGCTTGGTCAGACGTGCTTCTTTAACGGACTCGTCAAACACGGCTGTCGTCACTTTCATCACACGCGGCTCCCACTCATAACCGGATGTGCTTTCAGGAATGATTTCCCCTTTTCGTTCCAGTAGCAGGTTGTCGTAATAGAACGTCATGACACCTGTTTCTTCGTCCAAGACATAGTAGAAGGCGACAGGCACTTCTTTGGAGAAGTATCCCGGTGCGGAAGGACCTTCGTCGGGACGGGCATATCCAAGACGTGTTTCATTCGCATTGAACATCGTACCGTGGTCGCCCGCCAGTTTACTGCAAGAGTTGAACATACCACTTTCATATACCGAGTTTCCTGTCTTGCTCCAGTCGTCATTGCACAGGATGAAACGGAGATTGAAGCAGTAGGCGAACAGCCCATACGCCTTTTGCACTTTGTTGAAGTCAAACGTCCGCAAATCAAGGTATGTGAGGTGGGTGCAAAAGTTGAACATATAACTCATGTCGGTGACCTCGGAGGTGTTGAGGTAGTCCAAATGTTGGATGCGCCGTAATTGGGTAAAAGAAGCGAACCACGCATAGCAACTTGTGGGGCGTGCATCTTTTACCGATTCGTCAAATATGACGGTTGTTACTTTTCTGTTCCAGTCGTTATAGATGTTCAGTGTCCAATCGCAGCCTTCGCGCTCTATTTTCTTTTTGTCGTAGTACAGCGTAAGCGTGTCTCCCGTGCTGCTGTAAATACCGTAGAACTCTCCCGGGAAGGCAGTAAAATATCCGGGGTTTGTCTTTCCGCCGTCAGGATGTGCGTATTCTATTTCACCTGCCAAGTCTGCGCATTTCGAGCCTTGACCTCCGATTAGACTATAACATTCCTTAAACATGTTACCCGTGGCTTTCAAACCCTGAATTTGGCTCCAGTCATCATCGCAGTAGATTACTTCGAGTTTGTCATCGCTACAGAAAAGTTTATCCATATTCGTTACGTTTTTCATGTCAAATACATGCAAATCCACCTCGGTCAGTGAATTACAATCAGAAAAAGCATCTGCAATATCTGTTATATTCTCTACGCGATACTTGGTGGGCAGATAGATGTTCGTTGCTTTGGTACAAAAATGGAACATTTCCCGTATATTTATTACCTTCCTCATATCAAAAGAGCGGACGTCAATAGTCTCCAACCGATGGCAGTGGCGAAACATACGATCCATAAATATTACCTCGGAAGTGTTGAGATATGAGAGGTTCTCAATACTTGTCATCATGATGAACCCCATAAACCAAGATGATGTGGAAGTTGGCAACGCATCTTTCATTGTTATGTCGAGCACGGCTTTTTCGACATTGTCTCGATTATTTGAGGTGGTTTTTTCGTCCCACGGAGCAAATCCACCACGCGCTGTTTTCTTCCGGTCATAGTACAGGGTGTATGTCTTGCCGTCGGCACTGAAAACACCGTAAATCTCTTTATCTCCGGAGAAGTATCCGGGGAGAGCACTGCCTTCATCGAATCGTGCGTACTCTTTTCCGGTATGCTCTGCACTGTATGGTGTGGGAGGAATAGCACCTCCTTGCAGGGAAGTACAGCCCTCAAACATATCCGTATCGTCAAAAGAGAAAGCACTCCAATCGTTCTTGCAGGCAATAGTCTCAAGGCTCTTGCAACCGGCAAACATACTGCTCGCGTCCTTTACGTTGGACATATCAAAATTGCTTACATCCAAATCTTTGACGGATTGGCAGTTCAGGAACATACCTTTCATTGACTGTACTTTCCCTGTCTTCAGATCTTCAAGTCCTTGTATGGTCTCCAACTTGGTACACCCTGCAAACATATAACTCATATCCGTCACTTCGTCAGTCATGAGCACATTCATAGCTACCACTTTGGTAGCATTGCTGAATCCTTCGAACCAGTGTGCCGTACTCGGAACAGACTTGTTCATATAGGTATAAAAACGTATTTCCGAAACCTGCTTGCGTTGTTCCGCATAGTCGTCAGACATCCATTCTTCGGGACGTACGCTTTCCGACTCTATACGCCCGTCGGGATAGAAAGTCAGTACAGGGGTATTGAGTCTTTTGCCGTCGTAGCAGACGTAGAATGTTCCTTTGGATAGAAATGCATATATCTCATCGACAACGGTGAAATAGCCATCGCTCCACGGGTTGGCGCAGGTCTTATCAGTATATGAAGCATCATACTTGGCGCCTTTACCGCCAACCAGACTTGTACAATCCGCAAACATATCTTTGCCGGATAAGGACGGGAAGATTCTGGTGTCGTCCAAGTCGTCACTGCAATAGATGGTCTTGAGCGAAGTGCATCCCTTGAACATTTCGTCCGCATACAATAAATCATTGATTAGCATACCTCTCAAATCCAATACCCCAAGTGATGAACAGTCTTTGAACATCTGCCGCATATCTTTTGTATGGTAGGTATTGAGGTATTCGATATGCTCGATAGTAGTCATATTGCTGAAACTGCTGAACCATGCATAGGTTGAAGACAGGGAATAGTATCGCATCGACTCATCAACCACAACTTTCTTTACTCCTGCACGGGAAGAAACATATTCATTGGTCTTCCAATCTGTAATTCCTCCTCGCTCCTTCGCCTTGGTGTCGCAATAGAGAGTAAACGTGTTGCCGTCTTTGCTGAAAACGCCGTACACAGATGGTGTTGCGATAAAATAGCCCGGCATGTCTGTCCCTTTGCTCGGTCGGGCATACTCCTTGCCTGTATGTGCTTCATCGAATTGCGTCACCTGGCTATGATACATACCACATAACGCAGTGCAACCTTTGAACATATCTTCTCCGTTGAAACCGAGCACACTCCAATCATCGTTGCAATAAATCCGTACCAAAGAGGTACAGCCCGAGAACATTTCACGCGCATCCGTTACCTTTGACATGTCAAAATCGCATACATTCAACATTTGAACCGACTCACAATTGGCGAACATATAACTCATATCCGTCACTTCGGATGTGTTGAGGTAAGCAAAATTATAGATGTTTCTCAGTTTGGAGAAACCCTCAAACCAATGATTGGTAGCGGTCGGACGGGCAGTACTCATAGAACAGTCAAAAGTAACCGTTTCCATTTTCCCGCGCATTGAGGCGTATGCTTCGTCTCTCCATTCCTTAGAACTAACACCTCCTTGGGCAGCCTTGTTACCGTCGTAGTAAATATTGAATACAGAATTCTCCTCATCGAACACGCCGTATAGTTCCGGCAGTGTGAAGTAGCCCGGTTTTGCCGTTCCTTCGTCAGGACGTGCATACTCGAGTGTGGTGTGATCGGATGAAAAGACTGTTCCGTTTCCGCCTTTCAAAGCCTTGCAACCGGCGAACAGGTTTTTCGATTCTGTAATAGAGCTTTTGCTCCAGTCATCATCGCAACAGATGGTGGTCAGAGTTGCACAATCGGCAAACATTCCGTTCACATTCGTCACCTTTTCCATGCGGAAATGGTGTATGTCCAAAGAGGTCAAACGCCTGCAGTTCCAGAACATATCGGTCATGGTTGTTACCTCGTCTGTATGCAGATAGTAGATATGCTCAATGGTAGTCAACTTGCTGAATCCGCCGAACCATGAGAACGTGGTTGTCGGCCGTGCCTTGTCCATTGAATTGTCGAACACGACATTCTCTACTTTGGTGCGATTAGACTGATATTCGTATCCAATCCACTCATCGGGAGTCAGTCCGTTGTTCTTGGTTCTGTCTTCGTCAAAGTTGAGTGTGAAAGTCTTGCCGTCCTCGCTGAAGAAGCCATAAATCTCGTTGTCGGCTTTCACTGTTTGCGCTGCGATAAGTGCCAGCAGCACAAGAAATTTAATCCCTTTTTTCATATTCTGTAAGTGTTTTAATTGCAATCGTTACTCAGCCAAAAGGCGCACAAAAGTACATAAAAATATCGAACAAAGCCGAATGTTTGTGCCAAAAAATGTATGAGTACGGTGTGAGTACGGTGAGAGTTCGGTGAGGTTTGCTTAGTAACCCAATAATCACCCAATAATAACCCAATAATCACCCAATAATATCCCAATGCTATATGCTGATAACAAGGGAGAGAGGAAGTGGGAGAAAGCGTGTTGGAAAGGGATTGGAAAGGGTTAGGAAAGGGATAGGAAAGGGCTGGGAAGGGCGAGGAAAGCGAGCGGAAAAGCAGGGGCATGGGAAAGGAAAGCGGGGGTAATACGGTTCGGAAGGCAATGCCGTATGGAAGAAAATGCGGGTTCCGGGATGAAAAAACGACAAAAAAGCGTTAGGATTTGGACGTGTTGTAATAATTGTTTACTTTTGCGGCGTGATTGGGTCAAAGGGGCTGACACAAAAAGGATATAACTCAAACAAATAAAGGATAAAACGATGAAGAAACTTTTCCTTTCAGTATGCCTAATGGCAAGCGCGATGCTGTTTGCATCGGAGCCAAGTGAGGTACTCCGTGCCTACAACTGCAACGGAGGCGGTTATGTGATTATGGACAGCGAGAACGAGGTGGTAGGTTTTTCCGAGAAGGGCGAACTGACCCCAGCCAACGTGTCGGACCTGTTCTTTTTAGGCGCGCCGATAGAGATTATCGATGTGCCCTCCGGTATAGAGCCATTAGTCGGATTCCCTGCTCCCGTACAGGATTCGATTGGTCCTCTGTTGGGCGATATAGCATACAGCCAAGGCAAGCCTTACAACAATATGGCTCCTTTAGAGGACGGCTCACGCTGTATGACAGGTTGCGTGGCAACCGCTATGGCAATGATAGCCCGTTACTGGCAGTGGCCTAAGGTGTGCAACGACGGAGAAGTGTCGTACACACCCGCCAACGTAGGTCAGAAAGTGACCTATACCTATACGGGTCATGCGTTCGACTGGGCAAACATGAAGACACAGTACACAGGCATCATAGCTGACGGCGGCGAGTATCCCGAGTCGCAAGCACAACAAGATGCAGTGGCCGACCTGATGGTGGCATGCGGTATAGGTGTGCGCATGAATTACGGCAAGAGCGGCAGCGGCTCGACCAGCAGCAATGTCCCGAAAGTGTTCCGCGAATACTTCAACTACAAGAATACGTTGCAGTTGCTCCGCGTGGAAGACCTGAATACAGAAGGCAAGTTAGTAACCGGTCTGATAGGAGAGTTTGATGCAGAACGTCCCGTATATTGCGACGGTTACTTGCAGAAAGACGGAGAAGACGATGCGTTCCATGCGTACGTGATAGACGGCTACGTGACTCTGCAAGGTGACAAGAATCTGACGGCACCTTATTTCCACTTCAATTTCGGTTGGGGCGGTCAGAATAACGGCTGGTACCGTATCACGGGAAACAAAGATCGTTCGATTTACTCTTCGCTGAACATGATATTCTACCTTGAGCCCAATTCGGCGACAGGCATTGATGAGGTACGCGAGGCACTGAAAGACGGCAAGATACGTGACGTGATGGGTCGCGAAGTGAGCGAGCCGATCAGCGGTCAGATGTATATACAAGACGGGAAGAAATTCATAGCCCGCTAAACGGGAGACTGCGCAACAGACAGCAAGAGACATCTCTTACTGACCACGTGCATCAGGAAACAAGGGCGTTTCCTGATGTTTTATGAGTTACATAAAAGAAGAGACCCAACAAACATAACAATAAGCAACATAAAAACTCACACTATATTATGGCAGTAACTTACATCACTGCAGAAGGATTGCAGAAAATGAAAGACGAGCTGCGTTACTTAGAGGGAGTAGA
>CADAAF010000075.1 GCA_902785805.1 uncultured Bacteroidales bacterium
AAAACAGTATTTCGTTTTCACGCGAAACTATCCGATAAGTTTCTTGTAGCGAATACGTTTAGGTTGCGTACTGTCTTCGCCGAGTCGCATCCGTTTGTTTTGTTCGTAGTCGCTGTAAGAGCCTTCAAACCAATAGACTTGGCTGTCGCCTTCGTATGCGAGGATATGGGTGCAGATACGGTCGAGGAACCAGCGGTCGTGGCTGATGACCACAGCGCATCCGGCGAAGTTCTCCAAGCCTTCTTCCAAGGCGCGTAACGTATTGACATCTATATCGTTGGTCGGTTCGTCCAATAGCAGCACATTCGCTTCCGACTTGAGTGTCAATGCCAAGTGCAGCCGGTTACGTTCGCCGCCCGACAGTACGCCGCATTTCTTCTCTTGGTCTGAGCCGGTGAAGTTGAAGCGGCTCAGGTAGGCTCGGGCATTGATTTCCCGACCGCCCACACGGATGAACTCCGTGCCGCCTGAAATGGTCTCATAGACTGTCTTTTCTGGGTCTATATTGGAGTGCACTTGGTCCACATATCCGATGCGAACCGTCTCGCCCACCGCGAACGTACCTTTGTCCGCTTTCTCCATTCCCATTATCATTCGGAACAGGGTTGTCTTGCCTGCTCCGTTCGGACCGATTACGCCCACTATCCCGTTCGGGGGAAGCATAAAGTTCATATCATCAAAGAGTATCCGGTCGCCGAAGGCTTTCGCCACGTGTTCGGCATTGATGACTTTGTTGCCCAAGCGCGGACCGTTAGGTATATAGATTTCGAGTTTCTCTTCCCGTTCTTTCTGCTCTTCGTTCAGCATACGGTCGTAGGCGGCAAGACGGGCTTTTCCTTTGGCTTGACGCGCTTTGGGAGCCATACGCACCCACTCCAACTCGCGCTCCAGTGTCTTGCGGCGTTTGGATGCCTGCTTCTCTTCCTGTGCCATACGGGTGGTTTTCTGCTCCAACCACGATGAGTAGTTGCCTTTCCACGGAATGCCCTCGCCTCGGTCCAATTCGAGAATCCATCCCGCCACGTTATCCAAGAAATAGCGGTCGTGCGTGATGCAGATGACCGTTCCCGCGTATTGGTGCAAGTGCTGTTCGAGCCAGTCGATGGATTCGGCATCGAGGTGGTTGGTCGGCTCGTCCAGGAGGAGTATATCGGGCTGTTGCAGCAGCAGCCGGCATAGTGCCACACGACGGCGTTCGCCGCCGCTCAGGTTCTTGACAATCGCATCGTCATCGGGGCAACGCAATGCGTCCATCGCCCGATTCAGTTTGGTATCGATGTTCCATGCATCGCAGGCATCCAAGCGGTCTTGCAGCTCCGCCTGACGGGCTAATAGCTTGTCGAAATCGGCATCCGGCTCGGCAAAAGCCGCATTGACCTGCTCGTATTCGGCAAGCGCGTCCATCACGGGCTGTACGCCTTCCTGTACGCATTGCCGAACGGTCTTGTCAGGGTCTAATTTGGGGTCTTGCTCAAGGTAGCCCACCGTGTATCCGGGGGAGAATACGACCTGCCCTTCGTAGTTCTTCTCCACACCGGCTATGATTTTCATCAGCGTGGACTTACCGGCACCGTTCAGACCGATAATGCCGATTTTTGCGCCGTAGAAGAAACTCAGATAGATATTGTTCAACACTTTTTTCTGGGGACTGAAAGCCTTGCTTACCCCCACCATCGAAAAGATGATTTTCTTGTCGTCTGCCATAATGAATGGTTGTGATTTTTAACGCCCGCAAAGTTACACATTATTTGCGGAACAAGCAAGATTATTTTCTAAAAATCCTCACTTTTTGTACAAAGACGGGTTAGAGGATCTGCTTTTATGAGCCGTGTTACATACTGTTGTACAGAATGGACTCAAGAAACATATACCCTTTCATATATAGAGGCAAAAAAATGCCCAAATCTATCACCTAAAAAGCAACTTTTTTTACTTTTTTTGCATTTTCTTTATAAACGGCTGTAGATGAGGTTGGTTAATTTTTGGTTAAGGAAGCGGCAAAAGGTGAAGAAGACTCTGCGGCAATACAATTGCCGCGAAATGGACATACGGTGTAAACCCGAATCAGATTCGGGGGAATAGAAGAAAAAAGCGGCTCCCAGCCGCTGCAACGGACGAAAAAAAACTACAAAATGCTTGTGTATGTCAAAAAAGCAGTATTTTTGCGTCAAATTTTAGTAGCAAATCACAAAAATTTCACGTAAATATGGAGTTTTCACGTAAATCTTACCTTCAGAAGATGATTTCCGCCGACGGGAACGGAATGAAAAAGAAAGAAGGCAATAGAAGAAAACACAGAAGGCTAACCGTGGGGTTAGCCTTCTGCTTGTGAAGGAGATGCGGATAATATCCGCACGCAAAGAACAAAACCTACTTGCCGGATGAAGCACAAGAGCAGAACATATCTCGGCAGAGCCGATGTTCTAATAGTATTAGAACGCAATCAACATAGAAAAGGAATCCCTTACAGACAACTGTTTAACAATTGCCGGTAAGGGATTTCTTATAATCAGGGGGACAAGTATTGCCTTTTATTGGATTTTTTGTCCCTGAAGTGAATAGAGTTTGTCACCACGTAGTATATACACATGCCCGTCAAGCATGATTTTCCGCACCTGCGGGTCATCTGTATCGGCAACAACAGCCCCCACACCCGTTGAGGTCTTTACCGCAAACTGTGCCGTCAGGTCCACCGCAGCGGTCACCGTAATGAAACGCGGGTTGTCCTTGTTACCGTCACTCCAACGGCTGAACACATATCCTTCCGCCGGCTGAGCATAAATCATCACATGGTTATAATGCTACGCCATATTCATATATAGCATCGCTCGGCAAGTCAATTCGGTCATTCCAATAGATACAAGTGCGACTCGCATCCAACTGCGCATTTTCAAAGAGACCATACTCTGTCTCAAGATCATGAAAAGCAGGCAAAGTTTTAATATCCTCTGCTACATCATAACACACCCGCCGCCCATCGTCAAACGAAACGAGCAACTGGTAATCCGCAAGCGGCTGGTATGACTTGATACGCGGTATCATTGATTTGGATGTTAATCTTTTAATGGTGGAAGTTTTATGATTTTCTGTGTGTTTTTTACGATAATGGTTTGCGGCGGCAAAGGTAGTATAAAAATGGGGATATATGCAAACGAGAGGGCATTTTTTTTTATGATTGTATATTTGTTGTACTGCTTAATGGGCGGCTATATGAGCAGTGCCCGAATAGAATTCGGGGTCAATTGACGAAGAAAAAAGCGGCTATTAGCTGCTGCAATGAACGAAAAAGACAGAAGGCTGTCCGTTAGGATAGCCTTCTGTCTTGAAGAGGGGGGTCATTGGTTGATGGGCGGGCTAATAGTTGCGGGGCTATTAGTTGAGGTGCTGACCTTGGATGGTGTAGTTAGAGTCTTGGATGGTGTAGATCTCGCCGTGGGTGGTGTCGTGGAAGACGTTGCGCTCGATGTAGAGAATGCCTTTCTCGATGAACTTGCGGCAGTCGTCCGTAGTCTGAATGCCGGTCTCGTAGAGGGCAGTCGCGTTCTTGTCTTTGTACTGTGCGATGACGGTAAGGTCGGACGTAATGTTAGTAACGGGTTTGGACCAGCCGGTGAAAATGTATCCTTCGCGTGTGGGGTCTTTTTCCGGTCCTTTGGCATCCTGTCCGTCTTTGACAGTCTCTTTGAAGAGCGGGGTAGCGTCCCAGTCAAGGAAAGTGACGGTGTAGGTCGGCGTAGTGAAATATCCGGGAGCGTCCGTACCTCCGTCGGGACGTGCATAGGTGATGTCGGTCTTGCTTTCATCGTAGGCAGTACCGTTTTCTCCTACGAGTTTTTTGCACCCATAGAACATATCTTCCGAGTCCTCCACCACTTCGTTTTTGTCCCAATAGCCTTTGGCGTAGATGGTAGTCAACTTCTCACATCCGGCGAACATCATATTCATGACTTTTACATTAGCCGTGTTGAAATGAGTGAGGTCAAGGGCTTTCAGTGCCGTACATTCGGCGAACATACCCGCCATGTCAGTGACATTATCGGTGTTGAAACTGCTGAGGTTGATGTTCTCCAACGCCGCACATTGTATGAACATACCACTCATATTGGTGACCTTTTCGGTGTTGAAACTGCCGAGGTCAAGTTCCTTGAGTGCCGCACATTCGGCAAACATACCATACATATTGGTGACATTGGCCGTGTTGAAACTGCCGAGTTCGATTTCTTTCAACTCCGAACACTGATAGAACATGGTACTCATATCGGTTACATTGGCAGTATTGAACAGGCTGAGGTCGAGTGCTGTCAATTGCGTACCCGTAAACATATTACTCATATCGGTAACCAATTCGGTATTAAAAGAACTGATGTCCAAATAAGCGAGGAAACTGCATCCGCTGAACATAGAGGCCATATCCGTTACGTTGTCAGTATTGAAGGTAGTCAAGTCCAAGTTATCAAGGTATTGGCAATCGGCGAACAAGCCATGCATACTTGTGACGCCGGCGGTATTGAGATTCTGCAAGTCATATATTTCGTACAAGTTGTCAAGTCCAGCAAAGAGATAGTTCATAGAAGTCATTTCCGTATTTTTCATAGACTCATCAATGACAGCGTAGTGCACCTTCTTAGACGAATACATGTTGAGCCAGTTGCTGTCATCGGCATCATAGACAGCAGTCAGTCCTTCTTTAAAGGCACGTTGGTCGTCGAAATAATAGTAGAGGAATCCATCTTTCTCCAAGGCGGTATAAACTTGCGGCGTTGCAGTGAAGTATCCCGGAGCATCCTTTCCTCCGTCGGGATGTGCATAATCGATGCCCGTTGTATAATTGAAGGTTGTTCCGTGTCCTCCTACGAGTTTTTTGCAACCAGCGAACATCCCATCATCACCCAGTATTCCGTATGCCCCCCAATTATCGTTGCAATAGATGGTAGTCAACTCTTTACATTCGTAGAACATATAACTCATTTCTTCTACTTTGTCTATGTTGAATGAACGCAGGTCCAATGTAGTTAACGCCTCACACAGCGCGAACATCTGATCCATATCTGTTACGTTTTCGGTGTTGAAACCGGTGAGGTCTATGTTCTTCAGCGCAGTACATTGCATAAACATACCCGCCATATTGGTAACATTGGCAGAGTTGAAGGTACTGAGGTCCAAAGAAGTCAATGATTGGCACCCTGAGAACATAGCCGACATATCGGTAACATTGGCAGTGTTGAAGGTACTGAGGTCCAAAGAAGTCAATGATTGGCACCTACCGAACATAGTCCCCATATTGGTTACCTTTTCGGTGTTGAAGGTACTGAGGTCCAAAGAAGTCAATGATTGGCACTCTGAGAACATACCCCCCATTTTGGTTACCTTTTCGGTGTTGAAGGTACTGAGGTCCAAAGAAATCAATGATTTGCACCCGCTGAACATCATCGCCATATTGGTTACTTCTTCCGTATGCAGGTATTGGAGACCGTCAATCTCTTCCAAAAGCGCGAGACCTGAGAACCACTCTACGGTAGAGGTAAGCGAAGCCTTATCCATAGAGGGGTCGAAGACAATCTTCGTTATGTTATCCGCGAATGCTAATCTCTCAGCCGCCTCATCTTCCATATCCCAGTAAGGCATCGAAACATTTTCTCGTTCCTCATACTTGTTGTCATAGTAGTAGGTTGCGGTAGAACCTTCCACAACGGCATAGATCAGGTCCTCTTTGATTTCCTGTGCACGTGCCACGTTCATAACGAGCATGGTCAGTGCGAATAAAAAGAATAGTTTTTTCTTCATAGTTGTGTTTGTTGTTATTGGTTTAGTTAAAAGCATTGTATCATAATAACGTGCACAAGCGATGTCGGATATATAAATCCGGCACCGCTTGTGCGTTGCGAATGGTTGTGTTTGTTGTTTTTAGCCCCTGTTCGCAGGGGGGGTAATATGTATAGTATTATTTGTCATCATAATGACCGTAGGCGGTAAGGACTTCTATATGTACTTCCGTTTCATAGATACGGTAAACTAAACGATGTTTCTTTGTAATCTGGCGACTCCAACGCCCTTCCGGTTTGCCTTTTAACGGTTCGGGATGACCAGTACCTGTTTTTGGGTGATCCACTAATTCTCCAAGCAGAATAAATGCTTTTTGAAAAACTTTTGGCTCACTACGTTTTAATTTACGTAAATCTTCCTCAGCACGGGGAGAATAGGTAATAGTGTACATAGTTATAAAGCATTGAGCCAAGCAATCATATCTGCTTTGTTATTGAACCTTGTTCCTTTTCCTTCTGCTATTTGCTTATCCGCTTCGTCTATACGACGGAAAAACTCCTCCTTGGTCATACAAGTGGGGTCTTCGGTCATCTTATTGGCCAACTTACGCACGTACTTGACCACCTTATCAAACATGGTCTCGTCTTCGGCGATAATACTGAGATTGCGGTAGAGTTCCGCGTTCAATTGTAATGCGTTCATAATTGCGTTCTTTTTCAAACCGGCGGCAAAGGTAGGTAAAAAATTACAAACAGAGAAAACAAACCGTGCGAATTTTGCGAAATTTATACTTACGAGTCAGTGTGACGGGGGCTTGTGATGCTTGTGTTCCTTCGGTGATGTTTCGGTGTGGTTTGCTTAGTAACCCAATAATCACCCGCTAATCACCCGCTAATCACCCGCTAATATCCTGGTGGAATATGCTGCCAACAAGGGAATTTCTATAGAGATTTGTAGCGGAAGGATGGTGTTTGGCACGGAGATTTGTGGCGGAAAGAGGGTGTTTGGTACGGAGATTTATGGAGGAGGGATGGTGTCGAGTACGGAGATTTATGATAGAAGGATGGTGTTTGGCACGGAGTTTGCAGGGGAAAGAACGGAAAGAAATACCCAATCGCAAACATACATAAAACATATACTATGGAAACGACAGTAGATATTCGCGAACTTCAAGAGCGCATCGAGCGCGAGAGTTCGTTTGTAGATGCCCTGAGCATGGGCATGAACCAAGTCATTGTGGGTCAAAAACACCTGATAGAAAGCCTTCTGATAGGTCTATTGAGCGACGGTCACATTCTGTTGGAAGGCGTTCCGGGCTTGGCAAAGACATTGGCAATAAAGACGATGTCAGAGTTGATTAAAGCACGCTTCAGCCGCATCCAGTTCACTCCCGACCTTCTTCCTGCCGACGTGATAGGTACACAGATATACTCGCAAAAGCGCGAAGAGTTCAGCATCAAACGGGGACCTATCTTCGCGAACTTCGTATTGGCAGACGAGATAAACCGCGCCCCCGCCAAAGTGCAATCAGCACTGCTTGAAGCCATGCAGGAAAGACAAGTGACAATAGGCGAAGAGACCTTCCGCTTGGACGACCCGTTCCTCGTACTTGCCACCCAGAACCCCATAGAACAAGAAGGCACCTACCCTCTCCCCGAAGCACAAAGCGACCGATTCATGCTCAAAGTGGTAATCGGATACCCGCAAAAAGACGAGGAACAACAAATAATCCGCCAGAACATATCGGGCGAGAAGAAACAAGTGCTCCCAATCCTGTCACCGGAAGATATACAGAAAGCCCGTGCAGTAGTCCGCCAAGTGTATTTAGACGAGAAGATAGAACGTTACATCATTGATATAGTGTTCGCTACACGTAACCCCGAACAATACGGATTAGACCAACTGAAGCCCATGATAGCGTTCGGCGGCAGCCCGCGTGCAAGCATCAACCTCGCCCTCGCCGCCCGCGCATACGCCTTCATCCACCGGAGAGGCTACGTAGTGCCCGAAGACGTCCGCGCCGTTTGCTACGACGTACTGCGCCACCGCATAGGACTGACCTACGAAGCCGAAGCCAATAACATGACCTCCGAAGATATAGTGACAGAGATACTGAATGCGGTGCAAGTGCCGTAGGAGGTTGTTAAGGAGTTAAGCTGTTAAGGTGTTAAGGTGTTAAGTTGTTAAGATGTTAAGCTGTTAAGCTGTTAAGGCGTTAAGGTGTTGTTAAGTTGTTAAGTTGTTAAGCTGTTAAGCTGTTAAGGTGTTAAGGCGTTAAGATGTTGTTTAGATGTTTAGGAGTTGTTTAGGAGTTTAGGTATTGTTTAGTAGTTAAAAGTTAAAAGTTTATGACATCGGAGGAGTTACTACATAAGGTCAGGAAAATAGAGATAAAGACACGGTCACTGAGCCATAATATATTCGCAGGTGAATACCACAGCCAATTCAAAGGCCGCGGTATGGCATTCTCAGAAGTGCGCGAATACCAACCCGGGGACGACATTCGCTCCATCGACTGGAACGTTACGGCAAGACTCAACCGCCCTTTCATCAAAGTGTATGAGGAAGAAAGAGAACTGACCGTAATGCTGTTAGTGGACGTGAGCGGCAGCCGCGACTTCGGTACAGCCGGTCAGTTCAAACGCGACACAATGGCCGAAATAGCCGCCACGTTAGCCTTCTCAACCATAGAGAACAACGACAAAGTGGGCGTGCTGTTCTTCTCGGACAGGATAGAGAAATTCATCCCGCCGAAGAAAGGCAAGAGCCATGTGCTGCATATCATCCGCGAACTGATTTCGTTCGAGCCGCAATCGCACGGAACAGACATAGGACAAGCATTGCAGTACTTTACCAATGCCCAGAAACGCCATTCGACCGCCTTCGTAATCAGCGATATGCTACTGACCGAAGACGTGAGCAAATTGGACAAGCCCGTGATGATAGCCGCCAACCGCCACGACCTGCACGTAGTGCAAGTGTACGACAAACGCGACCGCGAACTGCCTAATATCGGACTGGTGAAGATGCACGACGCCGAGACCGGCAAAGATATGTGGATAGACACATCCATAGCATCCGTACGCCAAGCCTACAAAGACCATAACGCTCACCAAGAAAAAGCCCTCCAAACACTATGGACCAAAAGCGGCATAGCAAACGTGAGCGTGCGCACAGATGAAGATTATGTGAAAGCGTTAATGAAACTGTTTAAGCGTAACTGATATGTTGAACTTGTTGTTAGCCATTATAGTAAGCGCAAGCATCGACTCGACGACGCTGTTCATAGGCGACCAGACGCAGTTGCGCCTTCAAGCCGTGAGCGAACGTAACGAGCACGTGCAGATGCCCGTGTACGGTGAGTATCTGATACCCGGGATAGAGATAGTAAGACGTACAGGGGTGGACTCCACCCTCCTCAAAGACGGCCGTGTGCAACTGAACCAGACCCTGACCATCACCTCGTTCCAAGACTCGCTGTTCTCCATAGCACCGCTGCCATTCTACGCAGGGGACGATACGGCTTACAGCCAACCTCTGATGCTGAATGTGGTTCAGCCATTCGAGATGGACTCGACTCCCGCCATAACCGATATCAAGCCCATTCAGAAAGCCCCCGTATGGGTATGGGGCTGGCTTCGCTGGGTAGTGCTTCTGTTGGTACTGGCAGCGTTGGGGACAGGTCTGTACTTCCTTCTCAAACATATCCGCGACGGTCGCAGTCTGCTCCACCCCTTCGAGCCCAAGGAGCCGGAAAGACCCGCCGAAGAGGTGGCGTTGGAGAAATTAGACCTCATTCGCGAGGAGAAGATATGGCAAGCCGGAAGAGAAAAAGACTACCATACACAACTGACAGACGTGGTGCGCGAATACATAGGCAAACGCTTTGACGTGCACTCGACCGAGAAAACATCCGACGAGACACTGCGCGAAATGAAGACAGTGCTCAAAGAACAAAGAGAACTCTACACAGGTTTAGCACAAATGCTTCAACTCGCCGACCTGATAAAGTTCGCCAAATGGAAAGCGACCCCCGAAGAGAACGAACGCAGCCTGCAAACGGCTTACCAATTCGTCAAAGATACGACTCCGCATAACGAAGAAAAGAAGGAGGACAAACAATGACATTCCATTCACCGGCATACTTGTTTTTGCTGCTGTTCCTTGTACCGATAATAGGCTGGTATATATGGCATTTGCACGACCGGCAAGCCACGCTCCGAATAAGCGATACATCCGCTTTCGCCCAGTACCCTCGCACCCTGCGTGTATGGCTGATACACGTGCCGTTCGTGCTCCGCGTAATGGCCGTGACGCTCCTGTCAATAGCGTTGGCACGCCCGCAGTTGAGCAACCGCTGGCAGTCACAATCCACCGAAGGCATAGACATCATGATGGCGTTGGACGTATCGGGAACAATGCTTGCCGAAGACCTGAAACCCAACCGCTTGGAAGCCGCCAAAGAGGTAGCAACCGACTTCGTCATCAACCGTCCGAACGACAATATAGGTCTGGTAGTGTTCGCGGGCGAGAGCTTCACCCAATGCCCCCTGACCACCGACCACGCCGTGTTAGTGAACCTGTTCCAATCGGTCAAGTTCGGCCAGATAGAAGACGGCACCGCCATCGGTCTGGGACTCGCCAACTGCGTGAACAGAATGAAAGACTCGCCCACCAAGTCAAAAGTCATCATCCTGCTGACGGACGGAAG
>CADAAF010000076.1 GCA_902785805.1 uncultured Bacteroidales bacterium
AGTACCAAATCTACAAGGCGCATGCCGAACGGCAGTACCGCTTTGACTGCGATCAGGTCAATAAATTAGACTCTATGACCAGTGCTTTCTATGCCAACGCATCCGTTCCGCAAATCCAATCCCATGCTTGGGAATTGGCTATGGGAAGAAAAGAGATTGTTCTCCCCCTGAAAAGCATTGAAGAGTTTATGGAACACAAGGCGCAACGCGACAGCCGCTATGCTCTTGTTACTGCCCCTGTAGTACTGCAAGGACACTTTGAGCCGGCAAGAAAAGCCGTCAACGGAAGACTCAAATGTATGGTGATTGGTCTGATTGTCGGGTGGCTGTTAGGTTGTCTTATCGCCGCTTTATTCGACGATAGACAACGTATATTACGATGGCTACAGCAAAAATAATGATAATAGCCACACTCAGTTCGTGACTATATTTCTCTATCATATCTTTCTGACCGTTAGCCACATAGCCTAACAATGCCAATACGGTGTTCCAAATGAAAGCCCCCATAGCCGTGTAGAGCAGGAACTGCCCGAAATGCATACGGCTCAATCCGGCGGGAATACTGATTAACTGGCGGATACCAGGTATCAAACGCCCGATAAACGTACTTATACGACCATGGTCGTTGAAGTACGTTTCGGCTTTTTGTACCTTCTCGCCGCTCAGCAGCAGCGCGTGTCCCAAACGGCTGTCTGCAAACTTATATATCAGCGGCCTGCCGAGCCATATACTTAACGCATAGTTAATTACGGCACCCAACACGGCTCCGAACGTACCGAACAGCACAATAAGCAGCACGTCAACGGGGTAGTTGCCGGTCGTTGCCAATGCACTGGCGGGATTCTCTGCCACGTATGCTGCCGGAGGTATAACCACTTCGCTCGGGAAGGGTATGAACGACGATTCGATAGTCATCAGCGCAGTAATCGACCAGTAGTTCATATTGGCCGAGTACCACGCAATGGCTTGATTGAGTATATTCAATGTGGGAATAGTTTTAGTATGTTACAGGAATAGCACTTGCACGAGGATATAAACCGGCAGCAGGATTATCAGCGAGAAGCGAATCATATACCCGAAGAACGAAGGCATCTTGATATGATTCTCTTCCGCAATCGCCTTCACCATAAAGTTCGGTCCGTTGCCGATATAAGTCATTGACCCGAAGAACACGGCAGCCGTAGCAATGGCTTTCAGCATTATCTCAGGCACGCGTGCCACATAGGTAACGCCATTCACCACGCCATCTCCGTTCTCCAACAATCCGCTTGCCATCGCCTGTAGCGAGTCAGGCAGACCCGTTGCCATTGACCAGAACGCAACTGCCGTGGGGGTGTTATCTAAAAACGAAGAGAGTAGTCCCGTCGCATAGTAGAATTGCCACGTCTCGCCCAAGCCTAATGAACTTGCATTCTGTTCCAAGAATATCAGCGCAGGAGCCATCGTTGTGAAGATTCCGATAAACAAGGCCGCCACCTCAAGAATAGGTGCCCACGTGAACTTGTTGTCTTCGTAACGCACTTTCTTATTAGTTGTTAAGAGCGACAGTATCATCAGTATTACCATCACAATCTCGCGCAGGTATTTCAAGTAGAGTGGGGCATCAGGCTCACCCATTGCAGGTATCGTGCCGGCGTTAAGGAATGCCACAGACGCTACGATACCTGTCAGCCACAGGAAATTGATGCTACCCGTCAGTTTCAGCGGTTCTTGCTCACGAGCATCGGCAGACAAAGCCGTCCAATGCTCTTTCTTGTAGTAGTAAGTGTCTGCTATGAAGTAGAGAATCAGTAATATAACGCCCGTAAACAGCCACTCCTTCCAGAGCGTCATAAACCACGTGAACGATGCGCCGCGAAGGAAGAGCATGAACAATGGCGGGTCACCGAGAGGGGTCATCAATCCGCCGCAGTTCGCTACCAATGCTATGAAGAACAGCACCGTATGAACCGTAAACTTGCGTTGCTGGTTAGTGGTCAGCAACGGACGTATCAGCAACATTGCGGCGCCCGTCGTACCCATAATGGAGGCAAGCACAAAGCCGATGGCAAGGAACAGTGTGTTCACCCACGGCTTGGCTTTGATGTCGCCGCTCAGATGGATACCGCCCGTAATGACAAACAATGCTAACAGAAGAATAATAAAAGGCACGTAATCGAAAAAGATGGTGTGTATCAGTTCGTGAGTCAGACCCTGCATAAGCATATAGGCTGCCACAGGAATACCTAACACGCACGACACAATCAGTTTGTTACGGTTGCTTTCCCACCATTTCTCCACCACCATTGGCGCTATGGCGATGGCGAGGAGCATAATGGCAAACGGAATCATTGTCCATACGGGCATTTGAAATACTTCGTTCATATAGTTGTTATATTAGGTTTGGCTGCTGTTCGTTCACAAAAAGCGCACAAAATTACACCAATGTTTCTGCTTTCGCAAATTATTTTTCTACCCTTGCCACGAACAGGTACAGTTTCTGCGGCTTGAATGTGAGCAGCCGCAAATCCAATATCTCGCTTGCCTCGCTGATATCTTTTACCGTACCGTCATGATAGAGTATGTCTATTGAGTCGGCTTTCTCCGAGTAGGTATTGCTTGTCGATATATGTTCCTCGTAGAAGTAGTGTGCATCGTCCTCACGGATGCCGAGCGACTGTGCCAGACGGGATGTAAGGGTCTTTTTCTCACTCTCAGTCAGCGGTTTGTCCCGCAGTGTACCTCTGAACAGCCGGCGGTTGATGAACATCTCGCTCAGCAGTGCCAAAACTTTGTCATCGCTGTTCATCCATGCCTTGATAGCACTCAGCACATCGCTGTCGTCTAATAGCGCGTATTGCCGCAGTGCCTCGCTGCCGGCTGTCATATCGTCCGAGGTGATATGGTTGTACAGGAAATAGTGCAAAGCAGGCGAGCAGAATAACTCCTTGCCGCCTTGGGCCAACTCCTTGGCACGACGAAGTATCTTGATTAGCAGTTGTTCGGCGGCAACGGAGGTCTTGTGAAGATACACTTGCCAGTACATCAGGCGGCGGGCTACGAGGAACTTCTCCACAGAGTAGATTCCTTTCTGTTCCACCACAAGGTGGTCGTTCACCACGTGCAGCATCTTCAGCAGCCGTTCGCTTGCTACGCGGCCTTCCTGTACACCGCAGAAGAACGAGTCGCGGCACAGGTAGTCCATACGGTCAACGTCTAATTGCGATGACAGCAACTGGTGGAAGAAGTGTTTCGGATACTCGTTGCGGAATATATCTATTGCCACGCCTAACGGGTGCGGTTCGTCAGCCGTGGCAAGGTCTCTGTCTATCTGCTCCATCATCATGAGGCTTATCTCCTCGTGTGTGATGCCGTGAACCAACGTATGTTCCAGCACGTGCGAGAACGGACCGTGCCCCACATCGTGCAGCAGAATGGCTATCTGGGCAGCCTCGTTCTCCTCGTTGGTTATTTCCACGCCTTTTTGCAGCAGCATACTCATCCCTTCCTGCATCAGGTGCATAGCACCTACCGAATGGGAGAAGCGGCTGTGTTGTGCACCGGGATAGACGTAGTAACTCAGTCCCAATTGGCGGATACGGCCCAAGCGTTGGACAAACGGGTGTTGCAGTACGTCATACACCTTGTCGGTGGAAAGCGTCACGAACCCGAACACGGGGTCGTTGATTATCTTGCGCTTGTTCATAACGCGTTATTTCGGCAGCAGGGTTAGGGACTGGTGGAGGCGGCGGAGGGTCTCTTCTTTGCCTAACACATCGGTGATGGACCATATATGCGGACCGCGGGCGGCACCCACGAGGCAGATACGGAACGCATTCATCACGATGCCCACGCCGTACCCTTGTTCGGCTATCCAGCTCATTACCACGCTGTCCAAATGTTCTGCCGACCAGTCATCTTCCTGCTCTAACAGTGCCGTCAGTTCCTGTATATGGCGGGGGCTGTCTTCTTTCCAGCGTTTCTGAACGGACTTCTCGTCGAACGTGGTCGGAGCGGCGAAGAAGAAGTCGGCTTGCTCCCATAGTTCGCTCACAAAGTTCACCCTTTCTTTCATCAGTCCCACTATATGCGGCAGTTGAGCCAATGCGTGTTGTGCGGCGGGTGTATTGAGAAGGTTGTTCTCCTGCAGGTGATGTTCGGCTATGGGGCGGAACAGTGCTGCCAACTCCTCGTCAGGCTTGCCGATAAGGTATTGGTGGTTGAACCATTTGCCTTTCTCGTAGTCGAATTTGGCGCCCGACTTGCTCACGCGGTCTAATGAGAACTGGCTAATCAGTTCGTCCATCGTATATATCTCTTGGTCGCCCGAGCTGTGCCAGCCTAACAGCGCGAGGAAGTTAATGACTGCTTCGGGGAAGTAGCCGTCCTCGCGGTAGCCGCGGCTCACTGTTCCGTCTTTCTCGTTGTGGAACTCGAGCGGGAACACGGGGAAGCCTAACCGGTCGCCGTCGCGTTTCGACAGTTTGCCGTTGCCGTCGGGTTTGAGCAGCAGGGGCAGGTGGGCGAACTGGGGCATCGTGTCTTCCCAACCGAAGGCGCGGTACAGCAGCACGTGCAACGGTGCCGAAGGAAGCCACTCCTCGCCGCGTATCACGTGCGTAACCTCCATCAGGTGGTCGTCCACTATGTTAGCCAAGTGGTACGTGGGCAGGTCGTCTGCCGACTTGTACAGCACCTTGTCGTCCAATATATCCGATTGGATGGTCACCTCTCCGCGTATCAGGTCGTGCACCGTCACGCTCTCACCGGGCTCTATCTTGAAGCGGACCACGTACTGGTCGCCTCTTCCTATGCGGGCGCGCACTTCGTCCTCGGGAAGCGTCAGCGAATTGACCATTCCTCCGCGTGTATGCGCGTCATATTGGAAGTTGCTCACCTCTTTGCGTTTGGCTTCCAACTCTTCGGGGGTATCGAATGCG
This sequence comes from uncultured Bacteroidales bacterium, assembly GCA_902785805.1. Classification (GTDB taxonomy): domain Bacteria; phylum Bacteroidota; class Bacteroidia; order Bacteroidales; family Paludibacteraceae; genus Colicola. The sequence continues at coordinate 4,920 of CADAAF010000076.1, forward strand.
TAGTAGGCGTGACCGCTGTCTAATAGTTGCTTCACATAGATGTGGTATATCTCTCTGCGTTCGCTTTGGCGGTACGGACCGTGCGGACCTTTGCCGTTGGGTGCGTCCTTGCAGATACCCTCGTCGATGCCGATGCCCAACCAGTCCAATGCTTCTATTATGTATTGTTCTGCTCCGGGCACGAAACGTGTTGAGTCGGTATCTTCTATGCGCAGTAGCATATCGCCCCCGTGCTGGCGGGCGAACAGGTAGTTATAAAGGGCGGTGCGTACTCCGCCGATATGCAATGCGCCCGTAGGTGATGGCGCAAAGCGTACGCGTACTTTTCTTTCCATATATTTGTTCCTTGTCATTTATTGTCTCTGCATGTGGCTTGTCATTTATTGCCCTGATTGATTGTCTGTTGGATTGCTTGTTCGTTGTCTTGAATACTTCTTCGTTGTCTTGATTGATTGCTTGTTGTCTGGATTGTTCGTTGGTTCGTTTGCCGTTCCGTTAGCTTTCAGCACATAGTGATAGTCCTTAACCCCCGCTCCCTGACAGCGATACACTCCGGCACGCAATCCCTAACTCCCGCTCCCTGACAGCGATACACTCCGGCACGCAATCCTTAACCCCCGCTCTCTGGCACGCACTCCCAAAATTCCGCCGCAAAGATACTACATATTCTTCATCCTCCCAAATCATTTCTTTCTCCATAATTTTCCCGAAATTTCTCCTGAATTTTCCCCTATTTTCTCCCTGTCATCTCCCCGTCTATCCCATAGGTCGCCCAAAGGTCACCCATAGGTCACCCATAGGTCGCCCATAGGTCACCCATAAGTCGCCCATAGGTCACGCATAGGTCAAAGCAACTCTCACAGTACTCTCACAATCCTCTCCCCACCTTCTCGCAATACTCTCGCTTTGTCCTCACAATCCTCTCCCGGCATTCTCGCAATCCTCTCACAGTACTCTCGCAATCCTCTCCCCGCCCTGCCACCCTTCCTCTCTTTGTTGGGTGCGCCGTGCGTCAGCGCGGCGTTTTGTTGTTTCCCTTGTCGGCGAGTGTCGTCTCCCTTGTCGGTGTTTGTTGTTTCCCTTGTCGGCGAGTGTTTATATTCCGTTCAAATACTATTTGAACACGGCTCCCCGTGAGCCGCCTGCAAGCCCCCCCCCTAAAGAACAATCATTGTTGGCTAATTGTCGATAATTGTTGTCCAATAAAAAAACACCTCTCCCTTGCATATCTCCTTTTAGTGCTGTACTTTTGCCGCCGTGATGCTTCACGCTGGGGATAAGCGGGCGGGACTGTCTTGCCCTCCTACCCCAAAAAGGAACATCGCATGACATAATTTAAGGCGTTTATTGACGCTTGTTTTGGCAATTTGGAATCCTGCAAAATTTCAGCCCCAAGACAAGATAGTGCAATAGATGTCCTACGGATGTGTATTAACTACGCCGATATAGCGTATTGTACATATCAGCGTGGGCGTTATTGTTTATTCTTGGCTGAAGGGTCTTGCAGGAACCTCAAATTGGAGAATAAGCGTGGATAACATTCACGCTTTGCTTTATATATGCTTTGACTAAACCAAAATAACCAAATTACTAACCAAAATACCAAACAACTATGAAGAACAAACTTCTAACCCTCTTCCTCGCTCTTGCCGCAAGCGTAGGAACCCTTTTTGCCCAATCCGGCACCTGCGGCACCAACCTCACGTGGACGTTCGACACAGAATCCGGCACCCTCACCATCTCCGGCACCGGAACAATGACGAATCACTCATACTCATGGGATTCCTATCGCACTTCCATTAAGACCGTCATTATCGAAGAAGGTGTCACAAGCATTGAAAATTGTGCTTTCCAAGATTGCAGCAGTTTGACCTCCGTCACCATTCCCAACAGCGTCACAAGCATAGGATACTGTGCTTTCGCTGGTTGCAGCAGACTGACATCTATGACCATTCCTGAAAACGTAACCAGCATTGGATCCTATGCTTTTGCAGGCTGTATTAGTATGACAACAATGACATGGAATGCTAAAAATTGCAGTTTGGGGGATATGTATGAAAACGCGTATTATGGAACAGGAGTTGCGGGAAAATATGAATGGTTTTTGGACCATATCACTTCTTTTACATTTGGCGATGAGGTGGAAGTAATTCCAAGTCATGTGTGTGTACATATGAAAAATGTAACTTCTATTACTATTCCTGAAAAGGTTAAAATAATTTATTTTGACGCATTTAAATATAGCGGAATAAAAACAATCGTATGGAATGCTAAATCATGTTATATATCAGGAGGAAACTTGTTTTATGCTAATCCGACATCAGAGATAGGGGTTTTTGATATGAGAAAACAAATAGAATCCATTACTTTTGGAGAAAATGTAGAACATATACCTGCTTATCTTTGTTCGGGATTGTCGAACCTAACTTCCATAACAATTGGTAACAGCGTCACAAGCATTGGGAAAGAGGCTTTCTCTGGTTGCCGCAGTTTAAGCTCTGTAAACATATCCAATATAGCCGCATGGTGCAAAATATCATTTGACAGTTATAATGATAATCCTTTGAATTATTCACATAACCTATATCTGAATGGGACATTAGTTACCGACTTGGTTATTCCAGATGGCGTTACAAGCATTGGAAATTATGCCTTCTATGGTTGCAGCAGTTTGACTTCCGTAACCATTCCCAACAGCGTCACAAGCATTGGAGAGGGTGCTTTCTATTATTGCAAAATAAGTAAAATTTATTTCTCAGGAACGATGGAAGAGTGGTGTACAAAATCTTTTGATCCAGGTTCCATATCATCTTCTTATACTTTATACATCAATGGTGAAGGAGTTACAAATGCAGTCATTCCCAATAGCGTCACAAGCATTGGATATCATGCTTTCCGAAATTGCAGCAGTCTGACCTCCATCACCATTCCCAGCAGCGTCACAAGCATTGGAGAATATGCTTTCTGGAATTGCACCAGTTTGACCTCCGTAATCATTCCCAACAGCGTCACAAGCATCGGATATGCTGCTTTCGGTTATTGCAGCAGTTTGACCTCCGTAACCATTCCCAACAGCGTCACAAGCATTGGAAACTATGCTTTCTCTGATTGCAGCAGTCTGACCTCCTTAACCATTCCCAACAGCGTCACGAGCATTGGAGAACAAGCTTTCGAGAATTGCAGCAGTCTGATGTCTGTAATCATCGGCGAAAACGTTACAAACTTTGGCGAAAGTGTTTTTTATGGTTGCCGCAAATTGAATTCCATAATTTGGAATGCGAAAAGATGCAATGATTTTGTTTCCAATAATACCCCATTTTATTCTGGTACTACTTATCATGGTTTTGACATTCGTTCACAAATAACATCATTTGTTTTTGGCGACAATGTCGAATATATTCCTGCCTATTTATGTTGTTATATGCCTTTACGGAATCCTGTTACCATTCCAAACAAGGTGACGGGTATAGGAAAATATGCTTTCAATAAATGCACGGGTCTGACCTCTATTATAATCCCAAACAGCATGACCAGTATAGGAGAATATGCTTTCAATGATTGCATAAGTCTAACCTCTACCATAATCCCAAACAGCGTGACAAGCATCGGAAACAATGCTTTTTGTAATGTATTTAATATTGTATATCATGGTGATGCTACAGGTTCTCCATGGGGGGCAAGAAGCATAAATGGATATGTAGATGGGGAGTTTGTTTATAATGATGCTTCAAAAACAAAATTATTGTCTTGCAATCCTATCGTACAGTATAGTACAATCATTCCCAACAGCGTCACAACCATCGGAGAAGAGGCTTTCTCTCATTGCACCGGTTTGACCTTCGTAACGATAGGAAACAGCGTCACAAGCATTGGAAACTATGCTTTCCAAGGTTGCAGCAGGTTGACCTCCATAACCATTCCCAACAGCGTCACAAGCATTGGAGACTATGCTTTCGATAATTGCAGCAGTTTGAAATCAGTTACTATGGAATCGGCTACACCGCCATCGGTCGGTATTTCGGCATTCGATAGAACCATTCCTATTTATGTCCCGTTAGGCTCATTGAAAGCCTATCAAGAAACAAATTGGAAGAATTACAATCTGCGAGTATATGACACTTCTTACAAGACAAGTGCAGTATGCCCGACTTCAGCCGCTATCACGTTCTCCGTTTCATTGAAAGGCGAGGACAAGAACAAGTATATCGCTGCATGCGGTATGGAAGAAGGGGAAGAGTTCAGCGGCAACACAGCCGAATATATCGGATTGGAACCCGGAAGCCAATATGCCGATGTACCATTTTATATCCGCACCACCAAAGGAGATATACAGACCATAACCGCCACTTTCAGCACCTCCGCCCTCACACTAACCACCCTCGCTTCCAAAGCCGTATCCGCCAACACGGCTATTCTTCTTGCCGAAACCAATATGTCCGATGCCGAGACCTCTTGTGGTTTCGAGTGGAGACGCAACGACCAGCCCGAAGATATGGCTTCCAACCAAGTCCTCTGCCCCGTTGCCAACGGACTGCTTGCAGGACGACTCAAAGGCTTGCGTGACGATACCTACTACAAGTACCGCGCATTCTACAAATCAGCCGCAGGCAACATGTATTACGGCGACTGGCAGTATATCTTCACCGGCGATGTGGCTGTGGAGTTCGACCCCGTTCTTTATACTTACGCCGCACAGTTCGTATCCGATAGGAAAGCAACACTCAAAGGCTACGCCCTCCCCGGAGCGGACGACTTTACCGAGCAGGGCTTCGAGTACTGGGCGGAGAGCCGCCGTACCAATGCCCCCGCACGCCGCGCACCGCAATACGCCATAGGCGAGAAACACACCGTAACTGGCACCGGCATCAGTATGCACGTAACGCTCGAAGACCTTGACGAAGGCACCGTCTACAAGTACCGCACTTATGCCAAAGTGGGCGGCAAGACCCTCTACGGTACGGAGATGTCCTTCACTACGGAAGGCGAATGGATAGAATACACTTTGACAGCCAACAGCGATGATGCCGCAGCAGGCAGTGTAACAGGCAGCGGCACTTATCATACCGGTACAGAAGTCAGCATCGAAGCCGTACCTGCTACAGGCTATCGCTTTGTGGAATGGTCGGACGGCAACACCGACAACCCCCGCACCGTCGTTCTGACCGAAGATATGACCATCACCGCTTTGTTTGAGCGGCTTCCCGATGCACTTGGCGAAACGCAAAGCGACAACTTGCATAATGCCCGCAAGTACATCCTCAACGGCATTCTCTACATCGAGCGAAACGGCAACACCTACACCGTCCAAGGTCAGCGTATAGACTAAGTGTAAGAAGAAATTGTTGGCTAATTGTCGATAATTTTTGACCAACAGAAGAAGTAAAAGTAACGGGAAAAATTGTTGGTCAATAAAAGGGAGTAGAAAAAAATTGTTGTCCAATTGTGGATAATTGTTGTCCAATAAAAAGGGAGTAGAGAAAAAAATGTTGGCCAATTGTGGATAATTGTTGTCCAATAAAAAGGGAGTAGAGAAAAAAATTG
>CADAAF010000077.1 GCA_902785805.1 uncultured Bacteroidales bacterium
CCCTGGAAGAAGCCCTAGAAACAACCGCCATCCACTCCGTAGCAGGACTACTGCCTCCCAATCAGGCACTCGTTTCAGCCCGTCCATTCCGTTCACCCCACCATACAGTAACCGATGTAGCACTTATAGGAGGCGGCAACAACCCGCGCCCCGGAGAAATAAGTTTGGCGCATAATGGTGTTCTCTTCCTTGATGAAGTACCCGAATACAAACGTGCCACGTTGGAAGTGTTGCGGCAGCCGTTGGAAGACCGGCATATAGTTGTAGCGCGTCAGAAACATACAGTGGATTATCCGGCATCGTTTATGCTCGTAGCAGCCATGAACCCATGTCCGTGCGGACATTACGGCGACTCACAGAACGTTTGTACCTGCACGCCCGCACAGATTCAGCGTTACAAGAGCCGCATCTCCGGACCGCTCCTTGACCGTATAGATATACAGTGCTACGTGCAAGCCGTTCCTTTTGATGTTCTGCATAAGCAGGAGCCGGGTGAGTCCAGTGCCGTTGTGCGCGAACGGGTTATCAAAGCGCGGCATATACAGCAGGCGCGTTTTCAAGGTACGTCTATCTATTGCAATGCCCAAATGAGTGCCAAGATGGTGCGGCAGTTTTGCCGGTTGGATGAAGTAGGTTCGTCAATGCTCGAACAAGCCATCACTAAAAACGGTCTGTCGGCTCGCGCCTATGATCGTATCTTGAAAGTGGCCCGTACCATTGCTGACCTTGAAGGGAGTAACCGGATTGAGTCAACCCATATCTGGGAAGCCATCAACTACCGCGTATTAGATAAGAACAACTGGACGGACTTTTAGCCCGCTTTAGGCGGGCGGAAGCGTGCCGTTGTCCACTACCTCTGTGGAAAAGTACATTCTTAGAACAATCAGTATGATAAAGATTTGTGCCGCAAGGATAATGGGTAGCAGAACCTTGAACTCTTTGTGATGCCGTTTGTGGTGGAAGATTAACATTCCTAACAGTTCTCCGATACTTCCTCCTAATACAGCAAAGGTCAGAAACGTATGCGAACTGATTCCATGTGCGTGGTGGTGGCGCTTGTGCTCCTGCTTGTCCACATAGAACATAATGAGTGTCACCGCATTGATGAAAATGATGTAGATGAGTGCAATGTATAAATCTTTGGTCATAACAAGTGGTATTTATACGTTCGTTTGATGTTTTAGTTGCAGATAGTTGCGAATGGCGGCTGCGGCTTTTCTGCCGTCGGACATAGCCAGTATAACCGTGGCTCCTCCCCGTACTATATCGCCGCCCGCAAAAAGAGTAGGTATGGAGGATTGCAAGGTGTCTTCTTTTACGACTATAGTTCCTTTCGGACTGATAGTCAGTCCTTCTACGGATTGGGGTATAATCGGGTTGGGCGATACGCCAACTGCCACAATCACCAAGTCGGCGGCTATTGTAACAATCTTTCCCGCAATGGGTACAGGGCTTCGTCTGCCTGACTCGTCCGGTTCACCGAGCGTCATAACTTGCAGTACAGCCTCCTTGACGCGACCTTGTTCGTCTGCATGGTAGGCAATCGGATTATGCAGTGTGAGGAACTCAATGCCTTCTTCTTTGGCGTGCCGTACTTCTTCAATACGGGCAGGCATTTCCTCCTCGCTGCGGCGATAGATTATCATTGCCCGCTCCGCACCCAATCTTTTGGCGGTACGCACTGCATCCATTGCCGTGTTGCCACCTCCAATGACGGCTACATTCTTGCCGTATAGCAAAGGCGTGTCGTTTTCAGCAGAAGAAGCATCCATCAGATTGACGCGAGTCAAGTATTCGTTACATGACAGCACGCCGTTGAGGTTCTCGCCCTCTATGCCCATAAACCGTGGAAGTCCGGCTCCCGAACCGGTAAAGACGGCTTCGTACCCCATTCCGTAGAGGTCGTCTATAGAGAGCGTCTTGCCGATGATGGTATCCGTTTCAAATGCAACACCTAATTGCTGCAATGCTGCTATCTCATTATCCACTATGCGATTAGGAAGACGGAATTCAGGAATACCGTATTTGAGTACCCCTCCTATCTCGTGCAATGCTTCAAAGACTGTCACCTTGTAACCCCATTTGGCAAGGTCGCCTGCACAACTCAAACCTGCCGGCCCGCTGCCTACGATGGCTACTTTTATGCCTTGTTTCTTCTCTGTCGTCATTTGCCGGTCGGTGGCGTGGTCAGCAGCAAACCGCTCCAAATAACCGATAGCAACGGCTTCGTGCCCCATCTTGAGATGGATGCAATGCGCCTCGCATTGTTTCTCTTGGGGACACACGCGTCCGCATACAGCAGGAAGGGAACTGGATTCGCGAATAACGGCAGCTGCCTTATTTACTTCTCCTTGCTCTATGTACTTGATGAATCGTGGTATTTCGATATGCACCGGGCATCCCTCCATACACGTCGGGTTTTTACAGTTGAGGCAGCGGTGTGCCTCGGTTACAGCCTGCTCGTAGCGCAATCCCTGATTGACCTCTTCGCGCAGCGAATGAACACGCACTTCCGCCGGCAGTTCCGGCATTTTGACTCTCGGCAATGCAGCGCGCTCCTTGGCGGTCAAAGGTTGTACGGATTGTTTGTATTGCTCGTATGCGACAGCCTCTTCCGGTTTGTACGAGCGCAAACGACTGAGCAACTCGTCAAAATCCACTTGGTGGGCATCAAACTCCGGTCCGTCCACGCATACGAAGCGCGTCTTCCCGCCTACCGTTACGCGGCATGCACCGCACATTCCTGTACCATCCACCATTATCGTGTTCAGACTGGCATCGGTAGGAATACCATACCGGGCGGTGGTGAGTGCCACAAACTTCATCATTATGGCGGGTCCTATGGTGACGCACTTGTCCACATGTTCGCGTTTGGCTACTTGTTCTACGCCCGCAGTTACTACGCCTTTCTGCCCCATTGAGCCGTCATCGGTCATCACAATAACTTCATCGGAGCATTTCTCCAACTCGTCTTTTAGGATAATCAGTTCTGCCGTGCGGGCAGCCAGTACGGTAATGACACGGTTGCCCGCTTGCTTCAGTGCCTGTGCAATTGGCAACATCGGGGCAGCCCCTACGCCTCCGCACGCACATACCACCGTGCCGAACAGGCGTATATCGGTGGCTTTACCTAACGGTCCTACTACGTCGTGGAGATATTCGCCCGCTTCTTTCCGGCAGAGTTTGGCACTGCTGACACCAACGTTCTGAACCACTAACGTGATAGTTCCTGCAGCAATGTCAGCATTAGAGATGGTAAGTGGCATCCGCTCCGAATGAGCGTCCACACGCACGATGACGAAGTGGCCTGCTCTGCGTGCACGCGCTATACGGGGTGCTTCCACCTCTATCTGCACCACCTGCGGGGAGAAAAAACGTTTGCTTACTATCTTATACATAATCAGAAGTACTTCACCGTCTCTCCCTCGATGGAAGTCAGCAGGTTATTGGCAAGACGACTGGCTCCGAAACGGAAGCTTTCGTTATTGAGCCAGTCTTGTCCTAATAGTTCTTTCACAATGGTGTAATGATCAACCGCTTCGTCGGTGGTACTTACGCCGCCGGCAGGTTTGAAGCATACTTTTTGTCCCGTCTTGTTTTTCCAGTCCCGTATGGCGCAGCACATTACGTAACTTGCCTCCGGCGTGGCATTCACGGCAATCTTGCCGGTAGAGGTCTTGATAAAGTCCGCACCGGAAGCCATCGCCAAGATAGACGCACGGTAGATGTTTTCAGCGGTTTGCAAGGCACCTGTCTCTAAAATCACTTTCAAGTGGGCTTTGCCGATAGCAGCTTTGATTTCACTAATCTCGTCAGCCACTTCTTCGTAGCGTTCTTCCAAGAATTTGCCTACCGGCAAAACGATATCTATTTCCGTAGCTCCTTCTTTAACCGCCAAAGCGGCTTCTGCAATTTTTACTTCCAAGAAAGTCTGTGAAGCAGGGAACCCTCCTGCCACAGCTGCTATGCCAACGTTGGCTGTCAGCGTTTGCTTTACCGTCTCAACCATAGCAGGATATACACATATTGCCGCCACGTTTTTCAAGTGTGGAAAATGCTGTGGGAACTCGTTGACGCACGTTGCCATCTTAGTCACTTTGGCTCTTGTGTCGTCCACGCTGAGCGTAGTGAGATCTATCTGGTTGAGACACTGCTCCCATACTTTCCGGTTGTTATTTTCTGCCTTGTGGGCTTTCAGCAGTTCCGCTGCGGCTTGCTTTACTTGTTCATTGCTCATCGAAAAAGGATAAGCCGAAAACAATTCTTCAAATTTATTCATATCTTTGTTTGATTATTCGTTCTTTTCGTCTATAAGGTCGGGCAGCCGTCCCATAATTGTCTCGTTACCGTGTACAAGGTCACCCACTTCCACTTCCATTTCTGTGTTGAGCGGCAGGTACATATCCACTCGTGAACCCAACTTGATGAAGCCCATGTGCTGGTTACGCTTCACCTCCATACCGGGTTTGGCATACGTCACGATACGCCGTGCCATAGCACCTGCCACTTGCCGAACCGCTACCTGTGTGCCGTTCGCATGCTCCAATACTACAAGACTGCGCTCGTTCTCCGTGGATGATTTAGGCAACCAAGCTCCCTTGTGACGACCTTTCTGGTGGCTGCTGACTAATACTTTACCTTCTATAGGATACCAGTTGGCGTGCACGTTGAACGGCGACATAAAAATGCTCACTTGCAGCCGCTCCTCGTGGAAATACTCGGTCTCCATCACCGGCTCTATCACCACTACGCGACCATCGGCAGGCGCAATCAGGAAATTGGGGTCATCTACTTCAATAACCCGCATCGGATTGCGGAAGAAGTACGTCATAAAAACGATGATAAGCAACGATAGCAGCAGAATTATAGCGAACACCCAATGGGCTGTATAGGTAAAGACCATTGCATTGATGGCAATCAGGATAATGTATGTGATAATAAGCATCCGTCTGCCTTCGCGATGGATATGCGTTCTCATGCCATCTCTCCTTTCTCCCATTCGTCATAGGGGAATTGAGCCAGCATGTCCGCCGCCTGATTCAGACCGTCCTGCAATTTCTTCTCAATCATCATACGGAACATAAAGGGAATGTCAGCTTCCACAGTCAGTTTGATACGTGTATCCAGCGGCGCAACCTCTTTCATCTGTATCCACATAGTGACAGGTATCGGACTGTTCTCCACGCCGTATTTGACCACTTTGGCTTCCTCCTTGTCGGCGATGAAGATGCCTAATTTCTGTCCTAATCCGTTCACCTTGACACGGACATAATCCTCCTCGATTTCGAGTTCCTGTATTTTGTCTTGAGGTATCCTGTCGCGCACACGCTCGAAGTTCTTCAAGTTGCTTAATACACGATAGATGCTTTGAGCACTGCACACGGATTGGGTGATGTGGCTTTCGTATTTCATAAATTGTCTTTTTTCTGAAAGTCGCAAAAGTACTGCCAAAAGTGCAGTTGTACAAACGTTTTTACCATTTTTTCTCGTAGTACTTGTTTGTGCGCGGGGTCAGGAACCATTTCAACGGTATGCGAGCCAAGTAAATAGAGGCTTTCGGAGTGGCGTGACGCGAGTAATATGTTACCCATATCTCATTGCCTACCACCAACATACCCGGATAACTGTTGTCATCCCCGCCTGACGGAAGCAGACATACTTCTTCAAACTTGCCGTCCGGTTTGCCTTTCAGCATCATCATCTTTTCAGAGCCATAGAGTGACCGTGTCCCGACGGCTAATGTAGTGTCGTTTAACACGAGGTAGTCGGGACCTCCCAAGATAAGGTTCATCTCCGTCCACTCCCAATCCGTGTATGGCGGACGGCTCACTCCCCACATTCCGTGTTTGTCGCCTTCCTCCGTGCGGACCATCATTGTCATCGTCCCGTCCGACAGGAAACGTATAGTGGTTTCGTTGGGGAAACGGTCTAACCCAAGTTCGGTTATCAGTTCATAGTGAATACCGTCAGTCGTTTTCATCAGGGCAAAACGGCTGCCATAGACTACACCGTACCCCGTTCCGTTGTACCATGTCAGTCTCCACAGCCATTCGTTGGTAGGATCCACCTGTGGGTCAAGAACAAGAGGCTGTACATCGCCGTACGTTTTGCCGTCTTCCGTGAAGCACACTTTGGGTACGAGGTGGCGTTTGCCTTCTTCGTCCACGTATGCGCCGCCGAACAGCAGCATCATACGTCCATCGGGCATAAGATTCAGTTTCGGGTCGCGCAAGTCCACTCCTTCCTCTTTGAATTCCGCTACCGACTGCCATTTCTTTCCGTTCTTGGAAGCAATCACTCGGATGCGTCCGGCTGTTGACCAATCCTTGGAATTAAAATGGTGGGCAGTCGCCTCGCGGAACGTGCAGTAGTACATTCCTTTGTACTGAACCAGCGAGGTGAAAGCGCAATAGTCGCCTTCCCAGATGCGTTCCACGTTGATACTTAATTTCTCCGCCTGTATTGCTGTTAAGGCACACAAGCATACCAATAAGATTAAGATTCGTTTCATAGTGATTAAGTTATGATGGTTGGTTATGTTGGTTATCTGTTTCGCGGTGCAAAGATACGACGCAGGATATACCCCTCCATATATAAGACAAAAAACAGGCAAAATCTATCACCTAAAAAGCAACTTTTTTTCAAAAAAATGCATTTTGTCTGTAAGTCGTTGATTGTGTGTGAGTCTGTGTCTATTTTAATATATCGCGCTTCAAGTCCGCCGGTAATAATCGGTTGTTTTCATGCCGTTCTTAATAACATAGCTGAGCCATTCGATGATCTCCAAGCCTTCTTCGCTGATCTCTAAGGCTTTAAGGATTTGCTTTTTTTCAGGGCTTGCTGCTGACCTTTCAAAAGACGCGTTGTGCTGTCCGTGAGGTTCGGCAGATATACTGGCATCATACCGTATTTCGTATCCACGATGCTGCCTTCCCAGAATTTATCCAATGCGTCTGTGCACTCATTGGAGTTCAGCCACTCGTTCCGCTTCTTTTCTATCAATTTATAAAACATATTGTTATGCTATGTAACTTTCTCCTTCTTTCTCTTTTTCAATATCATCGAACACTTTTCCGTTATTTGAGAAATACTTGGCTCCTTGGTAAACATCAGGGTTATCAGTTCAAATCAGCCATTATAGCACTCGCCTCCTGCGGAGAGTAGCCTTTCAAAAACCAACGCGGTGCATTGTTGGAGAACTGCATGACCGCCTCAGCCACTTTCTGGAACTGCCTCATAGACTTGAACTCAACAGGCAGAACCTCTTGCAGAATACGTAAGGGATTGTGGTTGAACTGCAGTAGCGCAAACATGTTTTGCAAGACATTGCGGATCCGGTAGTCATCAAGACCCAATTCCTTCTGCAAGACAGTTATCAGTTTCTCGTATTCAGGCATCAGAAACCTCATCACAGGCATCTCACCGGCAGCCATTATCTCTTCAGAAGTGAACGTTTTGGGCTTGCGAATCTGTTTCCTTAATGCAGTTTCATGCAAAATAGTCTCATGGTCAAACATCAGAGGTGATACCAGATAATCGGTATATTTCCCCGTAAATTCGGATTCCTGCGAACATTGGATAAAGAAAGCCGATTGTGCGAAACGTCCCAGAAGTTGCGCATCTTGTTTGTTTACCTTCAGTCTCTTTTTCGCAATCATATTCATTCCGTTCTCAAAGTCGGTCACGCCATACAGGTTCAGCACGCCGTATGCATATTGAAGCAGTTGGTCAAATTGTTTGCGTTCAGGATCTTCCAATTCCTTTTCCACCTGCGCAGCTAAAATTGGTCGCAATTCATCAGAAAGTGTCAGTATGTCAGTCTGCTCCTTTTGCAAGTATTCTGACTGCACAATATGATTGGAAATGATGAAATAATGCACCGTCGTAGTCGGCATTACGATAGATTTTCCCTTACCGGTTTGCAACAGTTGTTGCAGCAGTTCCAACTCATATCGTGGCAGACTATGAAGGAGATCGTTGACCCTCGCAGGAAACAGTCTGATTATCTCTTTCAGATATTCGTTCTTGCGTAACTTCGTCGGTATCGCCAGTCTCATGTCGTATGCCGTCGCACGCAACTCGTCAAGAGTCAGTTTGCCCAGCACATCCGCCACAGAATAGGATGTGTCTGCCGATTGTGTTTTGAATAGTAGTGCCATAGTATAGGTGTTTTTGATTTAATGTGCGTACTTATTTCTGTCAGTCTATCCCTTGCAGGCAGACGGGGAGTTGGTGCCTGCGGCTTTATGATGCGCGACACAGAGCCTTCGGTCGGGGTATTGTCAGAGTAGTGCTATGTATCGGTTATCCTTCGGTTATCTATCGGTTATCCTTCGGATGAATATGCTGTTCGGTTGCTATCCCTATAGTATCGTTATAGTATCCGTATAGTGGTTACGGGTTATTTGTTGCCCATAGGTAGCGCAGGGGTAGCGCAAGGGTAGCGGAGGAATTGTCCCGTCAGACTCTGCTTGCAGTTCCGGATGTCATCTTGGGTGCCGGCGGCAATGAGTTGTCCGCCCTTTTTTCCGCCCTCCCTGCCAAGATCAATGATGTAGTCGCAGGCATTGATTACGTCCAAGTTATGCTCAATGACAAGCACCGTGTTGCCCTTATCAACTAATTGCCGCAGCACACCCAATAAGATGCGCACGTCCTCGAAGTGAAGCCCTGTGGTCGGCTCATCAAAGATATAGAAAGTCTTGCCGGTGGAAGGACGCGCCAATTCGGTAGCCAACTTGATGCGCTGACTCTCTCCGCCGCTCAAGGTGGTACTGGACTGCCCTAACTTGATATAACCTAACCCTACATCCTGTATGGTCTTTATTTTTCGGAGTATATGCGGCTGACTATCAAAGAACTCTACCGCCTGATTGACCGTCATATCCAGCACATCGGAGATGGTCTTTCCTTTGAAACGCACCTCCAATGTCTCCCTGTTGTACCGTTGCCCACCGCATACCTCGCACGGCACATACACATCCGGCAGAAAGTGCATACGGATAGTCTTGTAGCCGTTGCCTGCACACTCCTCACATCGTCCGCCCTTGGAGTTGAACGAGAAACGTCCCGCTTTCCAGCCACGCATCTTGGATTCGGGCAGTTCGGCAAAAAGGGCACGTATATCTGCAAACACGTTCGTGTAGGTAGCCGGATTAGAACGGGGAGTCCTTCCGATAGGCGACTGATCAACCGATATAACTTTGTCAATCAACTCGATGCCTTTTATTTTTTTGTAGGGCAATGGGGCTGTCAGCGAGTGGTAGAAATGCTGACTAAGTATGGGTTGAAGCGTGCGCGTGATGAGCGATGATTTGCCGCTGCCACTCACGCCCGTCACGCAAATCATCCGACCTAACGGGAAGGCTACATCGATGTTTTTCAGGTTATTTCCCTCGCATCCGTAGAGTGTCAGCCATTGGGTAGGGGAATCCGTATTGCGCCGCGTCGCATCTACCGCATGCAGCTTGCCGTTGAGATATTGCGCCGTAAGCGTGTCTGTCTGCAATAATTCAGCCGGAGTACCCGCAAACACAATGTGCCCGCCTAACCTGCCTGCTTTGGGACCGATGTCCACTATATAGTCTGCTTCGCGCATAATCTGCTCGTCGTGTTCCACCACAATCACCGAGTTGCCCATATCGCGCAGTTGCTTGAGCGATTGTATAAGGAGTTGGTTGTCACGCTGATGAAGACCGATACTCGGTTCGTCCAATATGTAAAGGACGTTCACCAAGCGGGAACCTATCTGTGTGGCAAGACGTATGCGTTGGCTCTCTCCGCCGCTCAGACTGTCCGCAGGACGGGATAGCGACAAGTAGTTCAAACCGACACTCAACATAAACTTCAGTCGGGAGGCTATCTCCTTGAGAATAGGTTCGGCTATGCGGTGCTGTTTGGCCGTGAGCAGTTCCGAGTCCTTTTTTTGCAGGTTTTTTACGAAAGTGAGTAGTTCGTCTATATCCATTGCACTCATTTGAGCAATGTTCTTGTCAGCTATGCGGTAACTGAGTGCCTCCTTGTTGAGCCGCTGACCGTGACATTCGGGACATTCAATGGTAATGACTTCGTTTTTAGTATCTTCCTCTTCTTCGCTTGCCGTATATTCCATCAGGCGGCGGTACCAATTGGAGCGGCGTGAAGGCTCCGGCTGATGCGAACGACATCGTAGCCCGCGCCTATGCCGCACTCGGCAGTCCATATGCGTGGGGAGGAGTTGGAAACGGCGGATACGATTGCTCAGGTCTAGTCAGCTACTGCGTGAGCGGCGAGCACGCCCGCATCGCGCTCGACTGCATCGACGCGGGCGTCATGCTCTCCCTGAACGAGTGCTTCTCCGCGGCGAAGAACTTCACCGTGGAAGGAAAGGACGTCCTCGTCTACGGCGCAGGCCCGATGGGCCTCGGCACCATGAAATACATGCGGATCCTCGGCGCGAA
>CADAAF010000078.1 GCA_902785805.1 uncultured Bacteroidales bacterium
CATACAACCGCCGCCCAAACAAGCGGCAGCACTATGTAGGACAGCCTCCGTATTTTCCGTCTCATTTGCATTGTGCAGCAAAGGTACGTCTTTTTTCCGAATGCATAAAAGGGTGACGGAATATTTTCGTTGAGAACCTCCCGAGAGTCCTCTGAGAGTATTGTGAGAGTTGCTTTGACCTATGGGCGACCTATGGGTGACTTATGGGTGACCTATGGGTGACCTATGGGTGACCTATGGGTGACCTTTGGGCGACCTATGGGATAGACGGGGAGATGGCAGGGAGATGGTGAGATTGCGTTTCTAAATGGAAATTGTAACTAATAAAGCTATTACTAATAATTTTGTTACTAATAATTTTATTAGTGACATTTTTGTTGTACTTTTGCGGCTCGAAACATAATAAGTTTATACGTTATGGCAGCACCTTTTGTCTATGGCATTGCGACCGACCAACAGCATTTTACAGACCGCAAAACAGAAACGCAGCGGCTAAAAATGAACTTCGAGAATGGTATCAACACCATCATCATCTCGCCACGCAGATGGGGTAAGACCTCCTTGGTGAACTATGTAGCTGAGCAGATGGCAGATGATAGAGCAGTACGTATAGTTCGTATGGATGCTTTTGCTTGCCGTACGCCCGAGGACTTTTACCAATTGTTGGCTACCGAACTTATTCGGCAGACTTACTCTCGCGCTGAAGAATGGATAGAAAAAGCCAAGCACTTCCTATCTTCATTAGTGCCTATTGTCTCTGTTTCTGCTGACCCGATGAATCCGATATCGTTATCGTTTAGCCCGGTCAACAACAATTATGGTGAAGAAGTGTTAAGTCTATCCGAAAAGATTGCAATAGACAAAGGCGTGCATATCGTAGTGTGCATTGATGAGTTCCAACAGATCGGCGAGTTTTTAGATTCACTGACATTTCAGAAACGCTTGCGCTCAGTATGGCAGTTGCAGCACCATACATCCTATTGCCTATTTGGAAGCAAAAGGCATCTGTTAGTCAGTATGTTCCAAAAGCGAAGTTACCCTTTTTATAAGTTTGGCGATATACTGTTTTTGGAGCGGATACCATTATCCTATTGGCAAGATTATATTAGCGGGAAGTTTGCAGAAACTCAAAAACATATCGACAGCCGATTTATCAGTGACATCTGCGACTATGTAGATGGCAACTCGTCATACGTTCAACAGTTAGCATGGATTGTGTGGTCAAGAACGGAGAAAGAGGTATCGGACGATATAATGCAAGCAGCGAAATCGGATCTACTCATACAAAATCACGCATTATTCTACGAACAACTGAATAACCTAACAGCCTATCAGATTCATTTTCTAATGGCTCTATTGGCAGGAAAGGCAAGTGTAATGAGCCAAAAAGAAACGATAGAGGAGTTTGGGTTAGGAAGTTCGGCAAATGTGGCAGTCATAAAGAAAGCACTGCTGAAAAAAGAGTTGATAGACGTAGCCGGCAAAGAGATAACCTTTGCAGACCCCCTAATGCCCCACTGGTTGCGCCTGACTTTCAAACAGTAAAAATCAGTAAACAATCACGCCTCTTTAAGAACGAACAGGCGGTCACCGCGATGTATGATGCGGTCGGTTTTGAGGGCAAAGAACCGCCCTTTGGAGACGGATTGGCAGGGCTTGCCCTTCTCGTCGTGGAGGTCGTGCGCCGTCAGATTGTACGCACCCGTTGTTTCGCCCGTAATCAAGAGTTCGTCGCCCTCTTGGAGGCTGTCCAAGGCTTCGAGATAGAACTCCGCCACACTGATTTGTTTGAAGAAATTGGTGCATTTGCCTGCAAAGGCTTTCTTGCGTGTGGCACATGAGCCGTACTCGCGGGTCCATTCGCCGAGCCGCTGCCCCTGGTAGTAACCGTCCCAAAAGCCACGATTGAAGACACGGCTCAAGCGTTCGTCCCAGTCGGCAATGCGCTCTTTGATACCGTCTTGCGCATACTCGCCGTGCTGCCAAGCCTCGACCGCTTCCTTGTAGCAGGAAACAACGGTATGCACGTAGTCGGCTCCGCGTGCCCTACCTTCTATCTTCAATACGCGCACACCGGCATCCAACAACTTGTTGAGGAAATGAATGGTCTTCAGGTCTTTGGGGGACATGATATACTGATTGTCCACCTCCAGTTCGAGGTCAGACTCTTTGTCTTTGACGATATAACCTCTTCGGCAGACCTGCATACAGGCACCTCGGTTGGCACTTTGCCCGAGGTTATTGAGACTCAAGTAACATTTGCCGCTGACCGCCATACAGAGTGCGCCGTGGCAGAACATCTCGATACGAATAAGTTCGCCTTTCCGTCCGCGTATATTTTGCTCTACTATATCGCGATGGATAGCCGCAACCTGCTCCATATTGAGTTCACGCGCCAAGACAACCACATCGGCAAACTGCGCATAGAAGCGCACCGCCTCCGTATTGGCTATATTGAGCTGGGTAGATAGATGCACCTCCACACCTTGCGAATTAGCGTATTGCATAACGGCTATATCGCTCGCTATGATGGCATCCACTCCGGCTTCGCGGGCATTATCCACAATCTCGCGCATCAAGGGCAGGTCTTCGGGATAGATGACCGTATTGAGCGTCAGGTAGGTTTTTACGCCCGCTTCGCGACACCGCCGAACGATAGTATGCAAGTCTTGGGTAGTAAAATTAGCCGAAGAACGGGAGCGCATATTCAGATGCTCTATCCCGAAATAGATACTCGTAGCCCCTGCCTGCAAAGCGGCAGAAAGGCTCTCCCAACTGCCTACGGGAGCCATTATCTCAATGTCTGTACGGTTCATAGAAACGGAGGAAAACAAGTCGTTTAATCGTTACTTATCAATTCGGCTATCTGAACGGCATTGAGGGCAGCCCCCTTACGAATCTGGTCGCCCACACACCAGAAAGTTATTCCTTTCGGGTCGGTCAGGTCTTTGCGCACGCGCCCTACATATACTTCGTCTTTACCGCTCAAGTACAAGGGCATAGGATAGACGTTCTGTTCGGGCAGGTCTTCGAGTACACACCCATGCATTTGTCTGATAGCCTCTTGCACGGCTTCTACGGTCAATGGCTGCTCCGTCTCTACCCACACGCTTTCCGAATGGCAACGCAGGGCGGGAACACGTACACAGGTGGCACTGACAGTAAGGTCGCTATGGAAAATCTTGCGCGTCTCGTGGTGCATCTTCATCTCTTCGCGCGTGTAGCCGTTGGGCTGAAATGTATCGATATGGGGAATAAGGTTGTATGCCAACTGGTGGGCGAAGCGTTGAACAGTTACCGGCTCGTTATTCACAATCTGCCGATGCTGTTCCTGCAGCTCTGCCATAGCCTGTGCGCCGGCTCCGCTGGCAGCTTGATATGTAGCCACATGAATGCGACGCACAGGACTCAACCGATGGATGGCATAGAGCGGCAACGCCATAACGATGGTGCTGCAATTGGGGTTAGCAATGATGTTGCGCGGCCTTGTGAGAGCATCTGCGCCGTTCACTTCCGGCACGACCAAAGGTACATCGTCGTCAAGGCGGAAAGCACTGGAATTGTCAATCAACACAGCACCGAAACGGGTGATGTCATCCGCATACTCGCGGCTGACAGATGCTCCTGCCGAAGTAAAAACGATGTCGGTACTGCGAAACTGGTCGCCGTGGTGCAACTCTTCCACGCGGATGTTCTCCCCCCTGAAAAGGTATTCGCTGCCCGCGCTACGTTGAGAGCCGAACAAGCGCAACCTATCGACAGGGAAACGCCTGTCTTCCAAGACGCGCAGGAGCTCCTGTCCGACCGCTCCGCTGGCACCGACTATGGATATGTTCTTACTCATCCGTGAATCATACGTGCTTGAAAAGGAGGCAGGCATTGTGTCCGCCGAACCCGAACGTGTTGCTCAAAGCATACCGTAGCGGACGTTGTTGCGCCTTGTTGAAGGTGAAATTGAGGCGATAGTCAATCTGCTCATCCTCGTCCCCGTCCTCGTGGTTGATGGTAGGCGGCACGATACCTTCCTTGAGAGCCATGACGCAAGCCAATGCTTCAACGGCACCAGCACCGCCCATCATGTGTCCAGTCATGGACTTGGTAGAAGATATATTGAGCCTATAAGCGTCCACGCCCCAAACCGCCTTAATGGCTCTAACTTCGGCTATATCACCGAGCGGTGTACTGGTGCCGTGAGCATTGATATAATCCACTTCGGCAGGCGTTATACCGGCATCTTCCATTGCCAACTGCATAACGCGTGCCGCCCCTTTTCCTTCGGGTTCGGGAGCGGTGGTATGATAAGCATCGGCGTTCATGCCCGCACCCACTACTTCGGCATAAATCTTCGCACCTCGCGCCAGCGCATGCTCCATCTCTTCGAGGACGAGACATGCCGCTCCTTCGCTGAGCACAAAGCCGTCACGCGACTTGGAGAAGGGCCGGCTCGCCGTTTCGGGGGATTCGTTGCGTAACGAGCACGCGTGCATGGAACCGAAACCGCCTATAGCCGAGAACGATATGCCTGCTTCGCATCCGCCCGACAAGATAGCAGCAGCCTTGCCCAAGCGGATATAATTGAACGCATCAGCAATGGATTGCGACGAAGAAGCACAAGCCGCCACGGTGGTATAACTGATTCCTTTGAGTCCAAAGTGCAGCGACACATTCGCTCCGCCCATATTGCCAATGGCTTTAGGGATATAGAACGGGCTGAAACGCGGCGTACCATCCCCTCTACCGAACGCGGTCAATTCGCTTTCCAGCGTCATCATACCACCCATACCGGTCCCCCAGATGACCCCGATCCGCTCTCTGTCTTCTTTTTCCAAGTCCAATCCGCTGTCTTTGAGTGCCTCATGAGAAGCCATCAGTGCCAATACGGCATATCGGTCCATCCGGTTGGCATCTTTACGGTCGATGACTCCGCTGATGTCCAAGTTCTTCACTTCCCCTGCGAAGTGCGTTTTGCAAGTCAATGAGTCGAATAAGGTAATAGGTGCTATACCGCTTTTACCAGCTTTCATAGCCTCCCAAGTTTCCACCGCCGTATTAGCAAGCGGTGTGAGCGCGCCCAGCCCCGTCACGACTACACGTTTAAGTTCCATCTGCTTATAGTTTGTTCATTCTATAAAAAAACGAGTCCACAGCATAGTTCTGCAGACTCGTTCCTGCTCTTTACATAACAAGAGAGTTTATTATTAAGCAACTGCTTTTTCCACGAAGCGGACAGCATCGCCAACAGTGGCAATATTCTGTGTTTCCTCTTCAGGGATTGTGATATTAAACTCTTTCTCAAACTCCATAATAAGATCAACGGTGTCTAAAGAATCGGCGTTGAGGTCGGTTGAGAAGTTAGCATCCATCGTCACTTCGTTTTCATCTACACCTAATTTATCCACGATAATGGCTTTTACTTTTTGTTCAATTTCTGACATAGTTTTAATGTTTAGTTAAACTTTGCTTATTTCAATCGTGCCCGAAGCACGCATTATTCCGTTTTTAGCCCAAAAGAGCGAGCGCAAAGGTAAGGTATAATAATCAATCTCGCAAATTTTATGCTATATTTTTGTATCTAACTTGCGTTTGCGTGTGTCATCGTACGTCTTTGGTGTTAAATCCGCTGTACACAACTTCCACTTTCATAGGCGATTGAGAGTTTTTGGAACTTCTTATCTTGGTAGCGGTAACCGAATGGCGCAATTTGACAGAGGAGAGGTATGAGCCGGTGCTGTTGGTTGTATATTCGGTTTCAACCGGAACGAGCAACATCTGAAGGGTGTCTCTTTTTTCGCGGCGCAACATATCTGTGAACAATGCCGACAAACTAAATGAATAGGAGTAGTTGTAGCGGCTCGTTTCAGAGTCATAGGTGGAGACCAAGGTGCCTAAGAGTGCGCTGGTGTCTGAAGGCAGTTTATTCTCTTTGAAAATACGGTCGTAGCAATCTTCCTTGATAAGCAACATGTTTTCAGCAGGTTTAGCCCAGTTGTCGTCTCTTTTCCCTTTGCTGTCTCCGTTGAGTACGTCAATACGCAATCGCGCCATATTGATGTAAGGCGTTCTGTTCTGCACGCCGGAGTCGATACGCGCCATCAGATCGGCGGTCGGAATGGTCAGATGGGTGTAGATATTAGCAGGCGAAAGGATATAGTCGTAAGCCGTGTCCTGCTTCAAGTTCAGGAGCACATCGTCGCGGTTGACGTAATCGTAGTGACACAACTGCTTGACCTCGGAGTTGGCATAGAACACTTTATTGTCACTCATTGTCTTGTACGAATTGCCTGAAAGATAGGTGAAATGGTAGTGAATAGTCAGGCATAACGAGTAGATATACAGAGCGGACGACGAGCCGTAAACCGAAGTGATATACAGGCCGGGGAACTGCTGATTGAACGCTTGCTGCGAAGAGAAGTCGCGTATGGCGAAAAACTTGGCAGCTTGTGTGTCGTTGAGTTTCATCCGAATAAAAGGCATCGAAGCGTTGGCTGCGGAGGAGGATGAGATAGAGTCGGTGGGATGTGCCAAAGCCACTACAGCGGTTTGGTCCAAAACGGATTGTGTCATAGTGGTAAAGCGTTTGATATCGGCATCACTGCGATAGGCAGAGTCGTAGTACAACGGTTCAGCACCATCCAAAGCATAGGCATTAAGTCCTAAAGGAGCATTGCCATCCCCATAGAATGAACGATAATAGATATACAAACAAACGGAATCAAGTTCGGCCGAATCGGGATACACCCAACCTAACGGACAGGCGAACTGGGTGAGCAAGTCCGCTTTCAATATGCCGTAATCGGTTGAACTACATTCACCTAAAAGGCAGGAGTCGGGGGAAGAATAAACAGGGCGAGCTGCTTGAATAGAGGATGCTATATTGAACAATGTATCCACGCGCACCACCACTCCCTGTGCATCGTCTCCCTGAAGAGCCGAACTACCGGCTGAAACGACATCGTCTTTACAACCGTTAAGAAGCAGAATCGCCCAACAAACGACCGTAATAATCCAGATATTCCTGTTGCCCATTGTTTTCGCTATATTGCATAATCGGCTTACCACTCGTTTCTGCATAGTTCAGCACACGTTGGTTCACATTCTTTCCACCTACTACAAAGGCATCTGCATAATCAATAGCCAAGCGCATCAACTCTTCGTAGCCGACCGGGAATCCCGCTATACTACGCACGTCGTTGGAACGTACGCCGTCCACCAGCAGTTTCTTGGAGAACTTGGTTCCAAAAGGCTTGGTATAAGTCTCGTCTTCAAGAGAAACAACCACTTTGGAATGCTTGAAGAAAGGTGTATCGGCGTAAGCTTTCTTCACATAGAGCGGTATGAGTGCACTCATCCATCCTGAGCAGTGCACTATATTAGGTGTCCAGCGCAGTTTGCGCACCGTTTCCAAGACGCTTCTATCGAAGAAGATACACCGTTCGTCATTGTCTTCGTACTCTCCGTTCTCATCACTTATCCCTTTGCGGCGGTTGAAAAAGTCGTCGTTGTCCACAAAATAGATTTGCAGGCGTGCAGACTGAATACTGGCTACCTTCATAATAAGCTGATGGTCAGTATCGTCAATAATAATGTTCACGCCGGACAGACGTATGACTTCGTGCAATTGGTTACGGCGTTCGTTAATCTCGCCGAATTTCGGTTCAAAGGTACGTGTTTCCCATCCTTTAGACTGAAACCATTCAGGCAAACGCCGATTCAGCACACGGATTGGCGTCTCGTCTGCCAAATAGGGATAAATCTCTTGCGAGACAAACAAAATGCGATTAGGTTCTTTCATAGGTGCTGAATTTTAAGTGTAGATGCATCCGACCGCAAAAGTATAATATTTTTTTTGCTTATACAGCCAAAAATCTCAAAAAAAATATTTTTTCGTCTGCAAATCACTCTTTTTCATCATACCACGAGGCATACATCGCATAGTTATGTGCTATTTTGCGATTGATTTCTTCGCCTTGTGCGGGGTCCACTTTTTTGATGAACTTGGCAGGCACGCCTCCCCATAGTTCGTATGCACCAATCTGCGTGTTCTTGAGTACCAATGCACCTGCAGCCACGATGGCACCTTCTCCTACGTGGGCACCATCCAGCAGGGTGGAACCCATTCCGATGAGCGCATAGTCGTCCACATCGGCTCCGTGAATAGTCACGTTATGACCAACCGACACATAATCGCCCAAACGAATGGTAGATTTTTGATAAAGCGTATGCAGTACCGCTCCATCCTGTATGTTGCAGTGTTTGCCCACTATAATGGTGTTTACATCCCCACGCAGGACGGAGTTGAACCAAAGACTTGTTCCTTCTCCGACAGTCACATCTCCCACTATAGTAGCATTTTCCGCCATCCAAACAGACGGGTCAATTTGCGGGGTGAGACGTTCACCCTCGCGGTTGATTGATTTGACAAGTGCCATATTTCCGATTCTTTATGTAAAAACCAAGTCTGTTATGCGTTGTTGCGTGCTTCGATGATTGCGCAGAATTTATCGGCTACAAGGCTTGCACCTCCTATCAATCCGCCGTCCACATCTTCGTTGCTGAACAGCTCGGCAGCATTCTTTTCGTTGCAACTTCCGCCATAAAGAATGGTTGTTTCGCCGGCTACCTGCTGACCATACTTTTCTGCTACCAAAGAGCGGATGTAGCGGTGCATATCTTCAGCCTGGTCGGGCGTTGCCGTAAGTCCTGTACCGATAGCCCATACCGGTTCGTAAGCAAGTACGATATTCTTCCATTCTTCAGCCGTGAGATGGAACACCGAGCCGTCCAATTGGGCTTTTACTACGGCATTCTGTGTACCCGCTTCACGCTCCTCTTTCACTTCACCGATGCAGAAGATGACTTTCAGACCATTAGCCAAAGCCAGTCCGACCTTCTCTTTCAGGATTTCAGGAGTTTCGTGGTAATAAGCCCGCCGTTCACTATGACCGAGGATGCAGTATTGCGCTCCCGTCGAGCGAACCATTTCAGCACTGACTTCGCCTGTGTAGGCACCTTTGTCTTTGTCAGCGCAGTTCTCTGCAGCCAATTGGATAGGCGAACCTTTCAACACTTCCGCTACGGAAGCAAGATGAATGAAAGGTGTGCCGATGACAACGGCGCATGCGGGGTTCTTGACGTTATTTTTCAGTTCGGTCGCCAATGCGATACCTTCTTGCAGGTTCTTGTTCATTTTCCAGTTACCTGCTACCATTTTGCGATTTTTCATTGTTGTATGTAGTTAAAATTATTATCTATTAGAACTCCATCAAATAAGCTTTGATAAAGCCGTCTATGTCTCCGTCCATCACGGCATTGACATTACTGGTCTGGAAATTGGTGCGATGGTCTTTGACGCGTCGGTCATCGAAGACATATGAACGGATTTGGCTGCCCCATTCTATTTTTTTCTTTCCTGCCTCCACTTTGGCGGCTGCCTGGCGACGCTTCTCCAATTCGAGTTCGTAGAGTTGGCTGCGCAAGTGCCGAAGGGCGTTCTCACGGTTCTTGGGCTGGTCACGCGTTTCGGTGTTTTCAATCACTATCTCATCCGGTTGTTCGGTGAGCGGGTTAATGAACTTATAGTGCAAGCGTACGCCGGACTCCACTTTGTTGACGTTCTGTCCTCCGGCACCTGAACTGCGGAACGTGTCCCAACTGAGGTTGGCAGGATTGACAACCACTTCGATTGTATCATCAATAAGGGGTACGACAAATACGCTGGCGAAACTGGTCATGCGTTTGCCCTGTGCGTTATAGGGGCTGACGCGCACGAGTCTATGTACGCCGTTTTCGCTCTTGAGGTAGCCATAAGCGAAATCACCTTCTACATTGAACGTGACGGTTTTGATTCCTGCTTCATCCCCTTCCTGGAGGTTAGCGATGGTTACCTTATAGTTATGCTTTTCACAATAACGCTGGTACATACGCATAAGTTGTTCCGCCCAATCTTGTGCTTCCGTACCTCCTGCTCCCGCCACAATCTTGAGAACTGCGGACATAGGGTCTTCTTCGTGGGAAAGCATATTGCGCATCTCCAAGTCTTCCACTGCTGTCAGAGCATTGGCATAGGCTTTATCCACTTCCTCTTCCGTGACCACTTCATCGCGGAAAAAATCATAACTCAGGGACAATTCGTCAGTGGCTTTTCGCACTTCATCGTATCCGTCAATCCACCGATACGTTTTTCATCTATTTGCAGGTACTGTTTGAGTTTATCTGCGCGCTGCTGCAGGTCTTTGAGTTGGTCAATGGTTATCATAATATGAAGCGTATCTATATTGGTTGCTAAAAAAGATTGTTTATCATTTCTCCGGTAAAAAGCACCGCAGCTTTCTTTCCTGATGGGGTGAGACGAACATTATCATGTTGCAGGAATCGGGCAACAATTGTATTCATTTCGTCTTCTGTCAGACTCTTTCCATAGGGGAGAGCCGCACTTTCAGCCATTGTCCATGCGATATGCCGCTCGCGTTCGTCCCGTGCTGTTTCACCCATTTCGCGCATACTATCCAATAGTTGTTGCAGGGTCAGTAAGGCACTTTGATTAGTTAAGAGAACAGGTACTCCTGTAACGTTGTAACTGCCTTTGGTCAAGCGAGACAAAACAAAGCCCAAATCGTGAAAATAGTCAAGAAGCGATTCAACTAACGGCTGGTCTTCCACGCCGACATCCCATATCTCGGGGAAAAGAAGTTGCTGCACTTCGCCGTTATGCTCTTGCAAGCGTTTAAGACATTGGTCATAGAGCAAGATTGCGTGAGCGCGGTGCTGGTCAATAAACAAGAGTCCTTGCCGTGTGGGTTGGACTATATATTTGCCTGCCATTTGATAAGGTGCGGCACAAATTTCTTCTTCCTTGTTATCGCTGCCGA
>CADAAF010000079.1 GCA_902785805.1 uncultured Bacteroidales bacterium
TCCCGACCGTATTTGATGAGTTTTTGAACAATGACATGCTGAACACGGCAAGCAATGTGGCGCCTTCGGTTAACGTCAAAGAGAACGAGCACGGCTATGTAGTCGAACTGGCTGCTCCGGGCGTTAAGAAAGAGTACTGCAGAGTACATGTCGATGAGGATCACAACCTGTGTGTCGCCATTGAGAACAAGTTCGAACACAAGGAAGAAGACAAACATTCGCACTACTTGAGACGCGAGTTTGCTTACACGAACTTTGAGCAGAAGTACACCTTGCCGGACAATGTGGATGAAGCGAAGATTAGCGCAAAAGTCGAAGATGGTATCTTGACCATTGACCTGCCGAAGATCAAACGCGAAGAAGGCAAGACAGGACGCCAAATCGCCATCTCATAACAAAGCATGTTTTGTAAAATCGGAGCACTCTAAGAGCGAGTGCTCTTTTTTTTTGCTCAAAACACAAAAAGATTTGCACATGTGGGATTTTTTTTGTACCTTTGCAGCCAAATAGAGCAAGAACAAATGACCATCGACATTACTGATATGTGCTCGCACTTGCAGCGGAAGTTATTTGCCCCGGATGGCGAATACCGTGCTATCCGTGAGCAGATAGAGACTGACCCGACATTGACAGCGGTCGTTCGTTCGCGGCAGTTGCATATCTACCGCGACGGCAAAAAGATACTGGTACTTGCCGGCAAGAGTGCACCGAAGATTATTCGAGAAGACAAACTGAACGCGCTATTATAATAATGGATTATCTACCGCAAAACCCCGCCATATTGGTTTCGAGCATCAATATGCTGTTACGCGATGAAGAATTTGACTCGCTCGAATCGCTATGCTATAATTTCAACACCGAACCGGAGAAGATCAAAGCCATTCTCCGCGAAGCCGGTTATGTCTATAGCGAAGAGCAGGAACAGTTTAAACCGATTAGATTCGATCAATAACCATGTACATCACTATTACCGACCATATTGAACTGGACCGCGACCAACGAAGTGTGCGCAAGGACGGACAGGAGATTCATCTGACAGGTCTGGAATATGGCCTGTTAGATTATCTCTCTGCACGTCCAAATAGGATTTGCACAAGGCAGATGTTGTTAGACCACGTCTGGGGAGACCGTTTTCAGTACGATACAGGCACCATCGATGTGCATCTCAATGCCTTGCGGCGTAAGTTAGGATGGGGTAATAAAGAACCGATAGAGACCATTCGTGGCGTTGGATTCGTATTTCATGTAGAGCAGAAAATCACCCACTATACAATTGATCTACAGGCATTTCTAACAGATTGGCTACGTAGTCGTGAAACGGAGATTAGCGTCAAAGGCCTCGTCGCTCAACTGCACTTGACACCCTTTGTGAACGAGATAACCATTGAACCGAAAGCTTTGCGGCTGATGTTAGATAGCGTGCTGACTGCTTTACTGCCTTCTGCCCAACCGGGTGTGTTACAGCTATGCTCCAAACTGACCATGCAGTATTTTATTCTCTTCGCTGGACCTGAACGGCACAATCAACGAGTTGCGTATCCCTATTTATGGGGATTTTGATATTTCTTAAGAAAATCTTAAGTAAGGTTTAAGAAAGTTGTAGTACCTTTGTCGGCAGATTTTGAAACGCAAAGGTATTATGGCAAAAAATCTTATCTCTAAACGATTTCTATATCTCATAGCAGCTGCTATTTGGGGTATTCCCGGATTTATTATTACTGCAAAAGGTATTACTGCTTATACTACCATGCCGACGGATGAGCTATGGTGGCTTTGTTTAATAACGTTGAGCGTCCTGATTAGCTTTATTTGGATGTTCCAACGAATCGTGAACAGGTATTGTAACCTTATAGCGGCATTACCGGACAAAACCACGATGGGTCATACTTTTCCTTTTCGAGGATGGGTATTGATTGTATGTATGTCCAGCCTTGGTATTGCCCTTAAATTCGTTTCTTGTATACCCGTAGAATTTACGGCATCTTTCTATTCCGGTCTTGGTCCGGCTCTCGTGGTAGCAGGTTGTTTGTTTGTGAAAAAGTACATGACACGATGCGAGTAAAAGTCCTTTTTGTATGTTTGTTGTTTGCGGGCGGAGTGTGCGCGCAGGTGAGTGAGGGCATTGAGAAGAACAAAGTCTATCAAGGCTTCTCCGGCGGCATGATGCTGCATACGAAATCGCGTATCCTTGTTATGAGTTCCGCGATACACTCTATGCCTCGCGGCAGCATTTCGGCAACTCATTGGAAAACCACCAGTTGCACGAGTTTCGCGGATTGTATGCTCCTTTCGGTTCTTTCGTCCTGTCCTTGTTGTCATTTTCGTTTAATTTGACAACAAAAATAGGCCTTTCCTCCCTACTTATGGAAGCGGAATAATATGTCAACCCATCACGCAGAATCAGACAAGCGACTGAATCATCGCGCATGTCCAAAGATGTCCCCCAATTCCCCAACCTGACATTCCCAGGTATCGTATCTTTGCATGCGGAAACAGACAATAAACTGAAAAATCCCGAACTTGCTTGAGTAAACTGAAAGAAAACTGAAAGCACCATTCCCCGCTATAGTATCTTTGCGCAACATTTCAGATTACCAAGAGCCGCATGCAAAGAATATCGTATGTCTATTTCGTTCAAATTATATTTGAACACGGCTCCCGGAAGCCGTCCAAAAAGAAATCGTGAAAAAGCCCGCAATTCACGTGATAGATTTTACCTCTTGGGAGACTCTTGATGAGTAAGGGGAATAACATTCCGCTGCGACAGCGGATTTTCAAACGGCATTCAGAATGTGTATTGCTTGCGTTGCCGGCAAACAATACGCAAGGCAGCATCCACTTTGCGGATGTCTTCTGTATGCTGTCCTGTGCAAAGCGATTGCCACAACATTGCGCTGTGGGACATCGGGGTGGAGAGCAGCACTCCGCACACAAACTGCAAGTGATCTTTGACGTATGAATAATAAAAACGAACTTGTCTATTTCTTGTTCGGGTCGCAGGTGAGGTGAATGCCTAATTTGCGGAATATCTTTTGATCCACTTCGCTGACCATCACCGTGCAGTGCGCTTCACAGCCTTCCAACTGCGGCAGACAACCGAGTGCGCAGCGGCAGTTCTTGTCGTCCATTGACAACACGGACAAGGCAATCAGCACCTCATCGGTATGCAGACGAGGGTTATGACCGCGAAGATAAGTCAGTTTGGTATTCTGGATAGGCGTGATAATCTGTTGGGCAATGAGTTTTACCGAATGTTCCATTCCCGCCAGATGTTTGACGGCATTAAGCAGCAGTGCGGACATCGCTCCAAGCAGGTCACCCGAATGAGCGGTGATGATAGTGCCGTCCTGCAGTTGGATAGCGGAGCAGGTAGCACCCGTCTCTTGCTGTCTGTCGCGGGCGGCTTTCACTACTGGACGGTTGTCCAAAGTCAGACCTGCCTGACCAAACAACTGCTTGATTTTGTTCACCTCTGTTTCTGAGCCTCTGCCGTCTGCAAGTTGGTTGAGAGCTGTAAAGTAACGCCGGATAATCTCTTGCTTGGCAGCTTCCGAACATACATCGTCATCGCAGATGCAGTAACCTGCCATATTGACTCCCATATCCGTGGGCGACTGATAAGGACTTTGCCCGTAAATACCTTCAAAGAGGCGTTTGAGAACAGGGAATATCTCTATATCGCGGTTGTAGTTGATAGCCACTTTGTTGTACGCTTCGAGATGGAACGGGTCTATCATATTGACATCCTGAATGTCAGCCGTAGCGGCTTCGTAGGCAAGATTGACGGGGTGCTTGAGTGGCAGATTCCAAATCGGGAAAGTCTCGTACTTGGCATATCCGGCTTCAATGCCGCGACGGTGTTCGTTATAGAGTTGCGACAGACAAACCGCCATCTTGCCCGAACCCGGTCCGGGAGCGGTTATGATAACGAGCGGACGGGTGGTAGGTACATAGTCGTTCTTGCCGAATCCGTCTTCCGAATCAATCAGTGCTACATTATGTGGATAACCCTCTATGGTATAGTGTACATAGGTAGCTATACCGAGCCGCTCAAGACGCTGCCGGTATAAGTCGGCGGACACCTGACCATTGTAGTGAGTGATAATGACACCGCCTACAAGAAAACCTCTCTTCTGAAACTCTGTACGCAGACGAAGAACATCTTCATCGTAAGGGATACCGAGGTCCTGACGAATCTTGTTCTTCTCTATATCACGGGCGGAAATGACTATCTCTATTTCTATACTGTCCTGCAAGAGAGTCAGCATCCTTAATTTGCTGTCTGGCTGGAAACCGGGGAGAACACGAGAGGCGTGGTAGTCATCAAAGAGTTTGCCACCTAACTCGAGGTACAATTTGTTACCGAACTGAGCGATGCGTTCGCGGATGTGCTCCGACTGCATGTGCAGATACTTTTCGTTGTCAAAACCTTGTTTCATAAAAGGGGTATTTGTTTGAGATTAAATGAATATGTTATTAAAAAAGTCCTTGCTTTTAGGGGCAAGGACTTCGGTTGGATACTGTTATGAGAGGTAGTTGCGGACATTGGTCTCAATGCGCGAGGCAAGAGCGGCGGGAGTGACGTGAGCAGATGTTTCGTCAAGCGCAATGGTCTCGCCGGTGATATGCTCGTATAGTTCTATATAGCGGTCACGGATATCTTCTACCACTTGCTGTGTCATCTCTGGTACTTGTTGTCCTTGTTTGCCTTGGAAACCGTTCTGCATCAGCCATTCACGAACGAACTCTTTGGATAGTTGTCTCTGCGGTTGTCCTGCATTGAAACGCTCCTCATAGCCTTCGCGGTAGAAATAACGGGACGAGTCGGGTGTGTGCACTTCGTCCATAAGGAGTATCTGTCCATTGTATGTACCAAACTCGTACTTGGTGTCCACAAGAATAAGTCCGCGTTCCGCCGCCATCTTTTGTCCGCGTTGGAAGAGGGCAAGCGAGTAACGTTCCAATTGTTCGTATTCCTGTTCTGGCACCAAGCCTTTGGCTATAATCTCATCGCGGGAGATATTCTCATCGTGTTCGCCTATTTCCGCCTTGGTAGTAGGAGTGATGATGGGTTCGGGAAAGGCTTGGTTCTCTTTCATCCCTTCAGGCAGACGTACACCGCAAAGCACACGTTCGCCTTGCTGATAAGCACGCCAGGCACTGCCGCAGAGATAGCCGCGAACTATCATCTCCACGGGATAGCCCTTGCACCGTTTGCCAACAGAGACCATCGGGTCAGGAGTGGCTTCGAGCCAGTTGGGAACAATATCTTCTGTGGCACGCAGAAAACGTGCTGCAATCTGATTCAAAATCTGTCCCTTGTAAGGTATTCCCTGCGGAAGGATGACATCAAAAGCGGATATACGGTCGGTAACGACCATCACAAGACGGTCATCCAAGAAATAAACATCGCGGACTTTGCCGTTATAGACTCCTGTCTGCTTCGGGAAGTGGAAATCGGTTTGGGTTAATGCTATATTCATAGTCGTAGTGTTAAATTGTATCGAAAAGATAGTTGGTTGTCATTTATATTCGTCCCACGCAAGAATATCGAGCTGGTCAAGAGGCACGGCGCAGAAAGCGTAGATAAAAGCACCTGCCAATCGTGGATTGCTTATAACGGGTACATTCAGGTCAATAGCCGCCCTCCTTACCTGATAACCCTTGTGTTCGTTGCCGAGGTCGTTCTCACGGTGGATACTGATAACCAGTTCAATGGTATGATTATGTAGCAACTGCAATGCCTCTTCCGTTTCTACGCACGTATTGGGGACGTGATATTCGGAAAGGAAAGCAGAAGTGCCTTTGGTGGCATATATCCGGTAGCCTTTGGAAGCGAGCAGTCTTGTCGGCTCAAGAAGCATGGTCCGGTGCTTGGTATCTCCCGCAGAGATAAGAACTGTATTTTGAGGTATGCGGTAGCCGACAGAGAGCATCGACTTCACTAATGCAGCATTGGCATCTTCTCCGAGACAGCCCACTTCGCCTGTAGAAGCCATATCGACACCCAAAACAGGGTCAGTATTCTGCAAACGGTTGAACGAGAACTGCGAAGCTTTAACACCGACATACTCAAAGTCGAAGAGAGACTTGTGCGGTTTCTCAACCGGCAGACCGAGCATTATGCGC
Organism: uncultured Bacteroidales bacterium; assembly: GCA_902785805.1. GTDB lineage: Bacteria > Bacteroidota > Bacteroidia > Bacteroidales > Paludibacteraceae > Colicola. The sequence continues at coordinate 6,130 of CADAAF010000079.1, forward strand.
GTAGCAAGGTCAATAAGGTTAATCTTCAACACTTTTGACACAAACGGGAACGAACGTGACGCACGCAAGTTGCACTCTATCACTTTTATCTCGTTCTCGCGGGCAAGGAACTGGATATTGAACGGACCGGATATATTGAGTTCGCGAGCTATCTGTCCGGAAATCTTCTTGATACGACGAACGGTTTCCACATACAGTTTCTGCGCAGGGAACATAATAGTGGCATCGCCGGAATGTACTCCGGCATACTCGACGTGTTCGGATATGGCATAAGCAATTATTTCCCCGTTCCGGGCCACCGCATCCATCTCCACCTCCTTGGTGTTGTTCATAAACTTGGAGACAACCACCGGGTGTTTCTGGCTGACATTGGCTGCGAGTTGCAAGAAACGTGTCAGTTCCTCCTCACTGGAGCAGACGTTCATTGCCGCCCCCGAAAGGACGTATGAAGGACGCACCAGAACAGGATAACCCACCTTCTCCACAAAAGCGTGAATATCATCCATTGATGTGAGTGCGCTCCAGCGGGGTTGATCCACGCCTATACGGTCTAACATTGCAGAGAACTTGTCGCGGTCCTCTGCATTGTCAATCGACTGCGCAGACGTACCTAACAGATGAACGTGCTGCTCGTCCAACTTGAGAGCAAGGTTGTTAGGTATCTGACCGCCTGTAGAAACAATCACTCCGTATGGCGTTTCAAACTCTATGATGTCCATTACCCTCTCAAAGGTAAGTTCATCAAAATAGAGTCTGTCGCACATATCGTAGTCAGTAGAGACTGTTTCGGGATTGTAGTTAATCATTACCGACCGGTAACCGCTTTTGCGAATGGTATTGAGAGCCTGCACACCGCACCAGTCAAACTCCACAGACGAACCGATACGATAGGCACCCGAACCGAGTACTATAATGGACTGCCGGTCGCCCGTATAATCAATGTCGCTGTCAACACCGCTATAAGTAAGATACAGGTAATTGGTTTGTGCGGGATATTCGGCCGCCAATGTATCAATCTGCTTGACCACGGGAAGAATTTGATGTTCCTTGCGATGCTGCCGCATCTGCAGAACTGCTTGCTCGGATTCCGTCTTTTCCATCAGACCTACAGCACGGGCTACTTGAAAATCACTGAACCCTTGTTGTTTGGCACGCAAAAGAAGAGCATCGGGCAAAGTATCTATAGTATAATTGTGAAGTTCCTGCTCCGTACGGCATATATTCTCAAGCTTCTGCAAGAACCATCGGTCAATCATCGTAAGATTATGAATGCGTTCCACGCTGTAGCCTTGCTTCATAGCCTCAGCCACAACGAATATACGTTTGTCGGTTGGTGCGGACAGCGAATGGTCTATGTTGTCAATCTGAAGCACCTTGTTCGCAGCAAATCCGTGCATACCCTGCCCTATCATACGCAGACCTTTCTGAATGGCTTCTTCAAAAGTACGACCGATAGCCATCACTTCGCCCACGGACTTCATTGACGAACCGAGTTCACGGTCCACATTGCGGAACTTGTTGAGATCCCAGCGAGGAATCTTGCACACCACATAGTCTAATGCAGGCTCGAAGAAAGCGGAGGTGGTTTTGGTAACAGAGTTGTATAGTTCGTGCAAGCCGTAACCCACTCCCAATTTGGCAGCTACAAAAGCGAGGGGATAGCCGGTAGCCTTGCTGGCAAGCGCCGACGAACGGGACAAACGGGCATTGACCTCAATGACGCGGTAGTCTTCCGATTGCGGATCAAGGGCGTACTGCACATTACACTCGCCCACTATACCGATATGACGGATTATACGTATCGCCAATTCGCGCAGTTTATGGTACTCGGAGTTGGTGAGCGTCTGCGAAGGAGCAATAACTATACTTTCGCCGGTATGTATGCCAAGCGGGTCAAAGTTCTCCATATTGCAGACTGTGATGCAGTTGTCATAACGGTCGCGCACAACTTCGTATTCAATCTCCTTCCATCCCTTGAGCGACTTCTCGACAAGAACCTGGGGAGAAAAAGAGAATGCTTTTTCGGCAAGCCGGTTCAGTTCCTGCTCGTTGTCGCAGAATCCCGAACCCAGCCCCCCAAGTGCGTATGCGGCACGGATAATAATGGGATAACCGAGCCGCGAGGCTGCTTCACGCGCCTGTTCTATGGTCTCACAAGCTTCGCTTTGGATAGTCTTGACGTTGATTTCGTTGAGACGTTCAACGAAAAGCTCGCGGTCTTCTGTATCTATTATGGCTTGTATAGGCGTACCGAGAACTTGTACGTGGTAGCGTTCAAGGATACCTTGCTTATATAATTCCACACCACAATTAAGAGCAGTCTGACCGCCAAAGGAGAGAAGGATACCATCAGGGCGTTCCTTGTCAATCACCCGCTCCACGAAATACGGCGAAACAGGCAGAAAGTAGATTTTGTCAGCCACTCCTTCCGATGTCTGCACAGTAGCGATATTGGGGTTAATCAAAACGGTAGTCACCCCTTCTTCGCGCAGTGCTTTGAGTGCCTGACTACCCGAATAGTCAAACTCACCCGCCTCCCCTATCTTGAGAGCACCGGAACCAAGAACAAGAACTTTGTGAATGTTGTTGAGTTTCATTATATATTGATAATCAAAATTTCTTTGTGTCAATTATCTTATGAAGTTAGTACGCTGGTGCGGTTCGGAAGCGAGGTCATAGTGCGGCTCGGCTGCAAGGTTACGCGTCATCCATGCGAGGTTATGGGCAAGCGTCCGCATCGTTTGCAACCCTTCGGGGTCAAGTTTCGCTTCGCCTTTGAGTGCTCCGTATATGATATTCCAATACTGCGATGTGGCAATAGGCATATTGCACATTTGGAAAGGCATATTCATCGTTTGAAAAGCCGCCGTTGCTCCTCCTCTTCTTGCCACGACAACAGATGCTACAGGCTTGAAGGCGAAAGCCTGACTACCAGCATAGAGAGCTCGCTGGATAACAGCAAGTAGCGCACCGTTAGGCTGACCGTAATAAGTAGGAGAACCGAAAATAAATGCATCGGCAGACTCCGCCGCCTCAATGAGATGATTAGCCGCATCATCGTTGAAGACACAACGCCCGCTATTGGTTTGCGAACAAGTGCCGCATGTTATACAACCTCTGACAGGTTGGTTGCCTATGTGGAAAAAATCGGTATCAAAGCCCTCTTCTTGCAATACCCGAGCCGCTTCAGAAAGTGCGGTAAAGGTGTTGCCGTCTTTTCGCGGAGAGCCGTTAACGAGTAAAACTTTCATTATATCAGAACAGTTTGAGTTTACGAATAAGGCGCAGGAGTGACGTGGGCAGCAGTGCAATGAAAAACAAGAGCAGTTTGCTCCACAGCCACGGCACAGTGACGGAAGCACATCCTGCGAAAAGAGCATGGAGTGCGCGCCGGACAAGATAACGGGGCGTAACGATAATACCGAGTGCCAAACCCGCTTTGGTGACCCATTGGGGAATGGAGAACAACCCGGTATCCACAGCACCCGGATGGACGGCAAGGACGTTCACACCGTAGCCCTTCATCTCTATATGCAGCGAGCGCGTAAAAGCACTGAGGAAAGCCTTCGTGGAGCCATACGTACCGAGACGCTGAATGGCTATACGTTTGGTAATGGAAGATACATTAAGAATATAGCCTTGGCCCCTTTGACGCATATCCTCGCCAAAAAGACGGCAAAGCATAGCAGGAGTAAGGACATGGAGAGTAAGAATAGTGCGGTTAAATTCAACCGAATCGTCAAGTATATCGGAGTCGTGATATACGCCTGCGTTGTTAATCAGCACTTCTACGGGCAGACCTTCCTGTTTGCACCGTTGGTAAAGTTCGTCTGCCGCTTGCTCGGTACCCAAGTTCATTATTATAGTTCTTGCTTGAACCGAATAACGAGACGAAACTTCTTCGGCAACTTGTTGCACCTTGGGGTTAATATCCACGAGGATAAGGTTATATCCCCTCTTCGCCAGTTGGCGGGCATATTCAACACCCATACCCGTGGCAGCACCCGTAACTAATGCATAAGACGATTGGCCGACCATTGAACAGATGACTATCGTTTCAAAAACACGCGCAAAAGTACAAAAGATTTTGGAGAGAAAAATAAAGTATCTGCTTTTTTTGCATAGTTGTAATTTTCACATTACTTTTGCGGCATAATTTAATGGTATGACATACGAGTTATGACGACAAAAGTATTAAGCAATCTAATCGCTGCCCGAATTGGTATGACAAAGAGCCAGAGCGAGACGCTGCTGTCTTCGGCGGTTGAGGTAATAGTAGAGGCGTTGAATGAGGACAAGACGGTGGTCATTCAGAATTTCGGCACATTGCGCGTGAAAGAGCGCGAGTCGCGTGAGGTAATGAACCCGAAAACGGGAGAGAAACGCGTAACCGATCCGAAGCGCGTGATAACCTTTGCCGCTAACCAGAACCTTAAACAACAAGTACGCTGATGGAAAACGCAAATAAATTGAGTTGGGTGGCTCTACGCAGTGCAGTAGCTCGTTGTGCAGGAGTTAACGATAAGGTAGCCAAGCAGTTTTTAGACGCTCTTGTTGAGCAACTTACGCAAGCATTAGAGCAGCACGAAAGCGTCAGAATCAATGGTTTGGGAACGTTCCGCATACAGGAGACGGCTGCCCGCAAGAGCGTGGACGTGCGTACTGGAGAGGAGATAACCATACCTCCCTATTACAGGTTGTCGTTTGTCTCCGACGCATCGCTCAAAAAAGGTATCGGTTTTGACAACCCGACTATAACGCCGGACAGCAATCCGATGCGCCGCTTAAGCGAACAGGCAGACGAGATAGTAGGTATATTGGCAGATATGGGGCAGCACGCCTACGAGCCAAGCGAAACAACGGAAGTAACTGAAACAGAAGAAGAACCTGTCACTGAAGAAGAACCCGCTGTAGAAGAAGAAACTCCTGTTGTTGAAGAAACTCCTGTTGTTGAAGAAATACCTGCTATAGAAGATACACCTGCCGTAGAAGAAACTCCCGTTGTAAATAATGAACCTGCAAAGACAGAAAAAGCCCCTGTGGTGCAGGCAACTGCATCGGAAACTGCTATTGCATCGCCTTCATCTTCCTATTCATATACTTACATTCCCCCGACCGAACCCCGAACGGAAGAAAAAACAAAAGAGAAGAAAACAAAGTCGTGGCTGGTGGTTGGTATCGTATTAGTTGTCGTATGTGTATTGCTCATTGCCGCCTATTTTGTACTTCAATACAAATACTCGGACTGGATGAACAATCTGATAGAGAAATCTGAAGCGGAGCAGATACTCGAAGCGGAAGACGGACAGGAAAACGACACAACTGAATGGGAGGAAATCAAATTGTCCCACTCCAACGAACAAGAAGTGGCAGAGCCAGCCCAAGATGAGTCGGCGCAACAAGTGCATGTCCAACAGGATGTTCCTGCTCAAGTTCAAAAGCCCAAGAAAGAGAGTGTTCTGACTGCTCCGCGCTCATACAAAGAGTTGATTACCACAGAGCAAATGAGCGCAGGCAACACCCTGACACTGATGGCACAGAAATACTACGGAAATAAAGACTTGTGGGTGTTCATCTACGAAGCCAATTTAGGAAAAATCAAATCACCTACCCACATCGAAACAGGTACGTCCATCCGCATACCTAAGTTGAGCGAAGAACTGATGGATATGAACAATCCCGATACCAAACAACTGGTGCGCCAACTCAGTTCGCAGTACGTGAAAAGATAAAAAATGCGCAAAGATAGCATCCATATAGCCGGTGCACGCACGCATAATCTGCGGAATGTGTCACTACATATCCCGCAAGAAGAGATTACGGTGGTGACGGGTGTGTCCGGCAGCGGCAAGTCGTCGTTGGCGTTTGACACGCTGTATGCCGAAGGACAGAGACGATACGTGGAGAGTCTGAGTGCCTACGCCCGTCAGTTCCTGGGCAGAATGCAGAAGCCCGATGTGGATAAGATAGACAATATACCTCCCGCTATCGCTATCGAGCAGAAAACTACTTCGCGTAATCCGCGCTCCACGGTGGGTACTGTGACGGAGATTTATGACTACCTCAAACTGTTGTATGCACGTATCGGCAAGACTATCTCTCCCGTGAGTGGAGAAGAAGTCAGACGTCATACTATCCGCGACGTAGTGGATGCTATGACGGCACAAGAAAAAGGTTCGCGCATTTACCTGCTATCGCCCTTGTTCGGCACAGGTGAGAAACCTGCAATAGAGAAATTGGCAATACTGCAAGAGCAAGGATTTTCGCGTCTGTGGAAAGACGGTAAAACACTGC
>CADAAF010000080.1 GCA_902785805.1 uncultured Bacteroidales bacterium
CTCCAGTCCTTCCACATCGTCGCTGGTGGTCGTATGTACGTATGGCGTATTGAAGATAGAGGCTGCCTTGGTGGCAGTATCGCTTGAAGTAGAGCCTATGGTCAGGTAACTCTGACGCTCCAATGCTATCTCTTCGGCGTGGCATGGACCTGCTATGACCGCCAACTGCTCATCGGGTATAAGGAAGTGAAAATGAAGATAATCGGTTACGGTTACGTTGTCTTCGATAATCATTCCTTTGACGGCAGAGATGATTATTTTCCATCTCAACGAGCGGCGTACCTTATTCAGGGTAGTCTTCAGGTAAGGTGACGGAATGGCAATAATCAGCACGTCTGATGCGGCAATTATCTCGTTGATGTCCGAAGAGAATTGTATGCGGTTGACATCGAAATGCGTCTGTGTGAGGTAGCCAGGGTTCTTGCCGGTCCTTTGAAACTCGTCTATAGCTTCCTGCCGACGGATGAACCAATTGATTTTGTCTTCGTTATGAAGTACAATCTTGGCTAATGCGGTAGCCCAACTGCCGTTGCCCACTATCGCTATGTGTCGTTTTTCCATACGTTCAGTTGGCTTCGGGTTTCATAGTGGGGAAGAGCAGTACTTCCTGAATGCTTTGCTGTCCGGTCATTAGCATGGTCAGACGGTCAATGCCTATACCGATACCCGATGTAGGCGGCATTCCGTATTCAAGAGCACGCATAAAGTCGTGGTCGATGACCATTGCTTCGTCGTCGCCTTTGTCCGCCAGTTTCATCTGGTCCACAAACCGTTCGTACTGGTCAATCGGGTCGTTCAGTTCGCTGTAAGCGTTGGCAAGCTCTTTGCCGTTGACCATCAGTTCAAATCGTTCGGTAAGCCCTTGTTTGCTGCGGTGCATCTTGGTAAGCGGTGACATCTCGATGGGGTAGTCGATGATGAATGTAGGCTGAATGAAACCGCCTTCGCATGTCTCTCCGAATATTTCGTCAATCAGTTTGCCTTTTCCCATTCGTTCGGTGTCTTCCACGCCCAATGACTTGGCGAAAGTCCGCAAGTCGTCTTCGCTCATGTGCTCAACATCCTTGCCCGTCTTCTCTTTGATAGCGTCCAGAATGGGGAGGCGGCGGTAGGGTGCTTTGAAGTCTATCTCATTGTCGCCAATCTTCACTTTGGTCGTACCGTTGCAGGCTATGGCAATACGCTCCAACAGACGCTCGGTGAATGACATCATCCAGTTGTAGTCTTTGTATTGGACGTACAGTTCCATACATGTAAATTCTGGGTTGTGACTGCGGTCCATACCCTCATTGCGGAAGTTGCGTCCTATCTCATATACGCCTTCAAAGCCACCCACAATCAGCCGTTTGAGGTACAATTCGGTGGCGATACGGAGGTACATATCCACGTCCAATGTGTTGTGGTGTGTAATGAAAGGACGTGCCGAAGCACCGCCTGCAATCTGCTGTAGGATAGGTGTCTCGACCTCCGTATAACCTGCTTCGTCGAAGAAGTTGCGCATTGTACGAATGATGGTGGCGCGTTTGAGGAACGTCTCTTTTACGCCATCGTTCACGACCAAGTCCACATAACGCTGTCTGTAACGCTGTTCGGGGTCGTTGAAACCGTCATACGCTACGCCGTCTTTGTATTTCACAATAGGCAGCGGACGCAGGCTCTTAGCCAATACCGTCAGCCTCTTTGCGTGTACCGAAATCTCGCCCATCTGCGTGCGGAACACGAAACCTTCGATACCGATAAAGTCGCCTATGTCAAGCAGTTTCTTGAAGACCACATTGTACATCTGGCGGAGAACCTCCGCAGGCAGTTGTCCATTCGGGTCATCAGTATCAACTGCCGGTGCTTCGGCGTCTTCGGGAAGTTGTATGTCGTCACGGCTCACATACACCTGTATGCGTCCTTTCGAGTCTTGTATCTCAATGAAAGATGCTTTGCCCATTATTCTTTTCGACATCAGACGACCTGCAATGCGCACGGGCGAACCGGTGTGCCATTGAGCGTTGTCGTTGTCGTCTTCGAAAGTGGACTTGATGTCGGTTGAATAGCCCGTCACCTCATATTCCTGTGCAGGGTAGGGGTTGATACCCATATCCCGCATTGTTTGAAGGCTTTGCCGCCTTACTTGTTCTTGTTCACTAAGTTCCATAGTATTCTGTATCCTTGTTATTTTTCCAATCTGCCCGCAAAGATAAAGCAAATCTACAATAGAAGCAAACTTTCTGCTATTTTTTGCGATATTTCCTCATAGGTGTAACCGCGTTGAAGCAGAAACCGTATCAAACTGTTTCTGTCTTTTCCTCTGACGCTATGGGATGAAGCAAGGCGACAGAGACTTTGGGTATATTCCTCCTCGTCAATGTCTTGCAGTGCGTTTTCAATCTCTGCGTCAGGCAGTCGTTTGGCACGCAGTGCATATCGTATTTTCTGCCGTCCCCATTGTGCAAATCGCACTTTGTCGTGAACGAAAGCGTGGCAGTAGCGTGCATCGTTGAGGTATCCGTTATCGTAAAGGCAGGCAATAATCTTAGCACGAAGTGCATCGTCAGCACCCCACAAATCCAATTTTTGCTCCACGTCCCATACGCACCTCTCCGCCTGCGAGCAATACCGTTCGGCTTTATTGCGAACGGCTTTTTCGGTATCTTCCCAATTATCCATTGTCTTTTGCTTTTACCATTCTCTCTTTTCCGTAGCAGTCTTTGCGTATCGTCACGTCCGCATAGCCTTCCTGCCTCATCAAGTCGGCGACGGCTTGTCCCATCAGTCCGTTTATCTCGAAGTAGATAACGGGGGCAAGGTGTTTGCGGGCAATGGCTCTGTAGAACAAGAGCGGGTCATCGTTAGGAACGAACAGAGCCTGTGCAGGTTCGTATTGCAGCACGTTCGCCTCCATAGTGTCTTTCTCTTTTTCCATTACGTAAGGCGGATTGCTTACCACGATGTCGAACGGCTGTCGGGAAAGCGGTATTGTCTTTTCGTAGGAGGTTATATCCACGTGAGCAAAAGATATATCCGTTCCGTTCCGCAGTGCGTTCTCGCGGGCTATTTCAAGTGCTGCACTGCTTATGTCCCAAGCGTGTATGTGCCATTGCGGGAACCGCTTTTTCAGCGCAATGGCAATGCACCCGCTACCGGTGCCTATATCCACAACGCGTACAGGCTTGTCCTGTAAAGACCCGTCTTCAATAATCCAATTCACTAATTCGCCTGTTTCGGGACGCGGAATTAGCGTGTCGCGCGTCAATCGCAGATTCAGTCCCATCCAATCGGTTCTTCCTAACAGGTATTGAACGGGTTCTCCGTCAGCCAATCGGGAAAGACATTTGTCCAAGTCGTGAATCTCTATCGGCTCGTGACTTAACAGCAAATCGGTTCGCGACTTGCCGGTCAGTTCTTCGACCAACCATAACGCTATAGCGCGAGCCTCGTCAGGCGTATAGACTTTGGCGAGCGTATGGGCGATATACTGAACGGTGGGGGACATAGTGAAGAATGAATGAGGGTTTTGATATGTGAAAAAATCAAGAAAGGCTGCCTATGCGACAGCCTTTCTCTATATGCTTAGCAGGCTTATTTGTCTGCTCCTGATTCCATGCTTGCTTTGAGCGAAGCGAGTGCATCGATATCTCCGAGAGTGGTAGTCTTCTCTGCTTTGGGCAGTTCGGGCTGTGCCTCTTTCTTAGCGGGTTTCTCTTTAGCAGGAACTTCTTTGCGCTCTTCCCAAGTGCGGAGGTGGCTCAAGAGGATACGTTTGGCATCGCGGTTGAACTCGATTACCCGGAAGTCCATCGTGTCACCAACGGCAACTTGTGATTTGTCTTCTTTCTGGAGGTGACGGGCTGTGCAGAAACCTTCCACACCGTCTTCCAGAGCCACTACGGCACCCTTGTCGTTGAGTTCAACAATTTTGCCGCTAACGATAGTGTCCAGACCGTATTTGGCTTCGAGTTCCTCCCAAGGATTCTCTTCGAGTTGTTTGTGACCGAGGCTCAAGCGGCGGTTCTCTTTGTCGATTTCCAGAACAACCACTTCGATTTCGGCTCCGATAGAGGTGAACTCATTGGGGTGTTTGATTTTCTTAATCCAGCTCAGGTCGCTGATATGAATCAGACCTTCAACGCCTTCTTCAATCTCTACGAATACACCGAAGTTGGTGAAGTTGCGAACTCGTGCGAAGTGACGGCTTCCAACGGCATACTTCTGCTCGATGTTCTCCCACGGGTCAGCTTTCAGTTGCTTGATACCGAGCGACATCTTTCTTTCTTCGCGGTCGAGCGTGAGGATAACGGCATCAATCTCGTCACCTACTTTGAGGAAGTCGTTGGCACTACGCAGGTGCTGGCTCCAAGACATTTCGCTAACGTGTACCAGACCTTCGATACCGTCGGCGATTTCAACGAATGCTCCGTAATCGGTCATTACAACGACCTTGCCGTGAACCTTGTCACCAACTTTGAGGTTCGGATCGAGAGCATCCCACGGATGCGGAGTAAGCTGCTTGAGACCCAAAGCGATACGTTTCTTCTCCTCGTCGAAGTCAAGGATAACCACGTTAATCTTCTGGTCAAGTTCAACCAGTTCGTGCGGGTCATTAACACGTCCCCAGCTCAAGTCGGTGATGTGAATCAGACCATCTACGCCACCGAGGTCAATGAAGACACCGTAAGAAGTGATGTTCTTAACCGTACCTTCAAGTACCTGACCTTTCTCAAGATGCGATACGATTTCGCGCTTCTGAGCCTCCAATTCGGCTTCAATAAGAGCTTTGTGCGATACAACCACGTTGCGGAATTCGGGATTAACTTTGACAATCTTGAACTCCATCGTCTTGCCCACGAAGATATCGTAGTCGCGGATGGGTTTCACATCAATCTGCGAACCGGGCAGGAAGGATTCCATACCGAATACATCCACAATCATACCGCCTTTGGTACGGCACTTGATGTAACCGTTAACGATTTCCTGTTTGTCATAAGCCTCGTTGACGCGGTCCCAGCTACGTGCAGCGCGAGCCTCTTTGTGCGACAAAACAAGCTGACCGTCTCTGTCTTCCTGGCTCTCAATATATACCTCGACTTGATCACCTACTTTGAGGTCGGGGTTGTAACGGAACTCAGTAGCGGGTACTACACCGTCGGACTTATAGCCGATGTTGACTACAACTTCGCGTTTGTTGATGTTGGTAACTGTTCCCATTACCACCTCGTTCGTCTTAATGGCGTTCAAGGTTTGGTCATACTTTTGTTTGGTTTCTTCGTTTTGTTTGCCTTGTTTTTCAAGTTCATAGGCATCCCAGTCGAAGTTCTGGAGTGATTGATTCTCTGTCATAATGGCGAAAATCTGTTTTAATGTTAGACATGTTCTGCTTTTTTCTCGCTAAAAAAGCGCGCAAAGATACGGCAAAGTTGCTAATCCTGCAAATAAATAATACAGAATATTGAAAAAATATTGCTATAGTGTGTCTTTGGCTCCTCGTCCTCCGTGGGAATGGGCGATGTTACGCTGTGGGTACGATGAGGGTACGGTGTGGTTTGCTTACGGACATAATAAAAGCTGTATAAAATCTGTATAAAAACTTAATGAAAACATAATAATAACATAATAATAATATAATAATAACATAATAATAACATAATAATAACATAATAATATCATAATTTTGGTTGCTTGCTGCTGCCTGCTATTATTGGTGACGCGGGTGCTTCTGATTTTAGGGAGTATGCTTGCTATAGGAAGGGCGTTTTCTTTAGGAAGAATGCTTGCTTTAGGAAGGGTGCTTGCTATTAGGAAGTATGCTTGCCTTAAGGAGAATGCTCGCTTTAGGAAGCGGGGTTGCTTGCGAAGTATTTCCAGAGGGGTGCTGCGTGAAGGGCCTGTATGATTTCGCCCGCTTCGAGGAGTTCGCGTACGTCTTTTTTGTCCATCACATGAATGCGGATATCCTCTGTTTCCTCTTCGTGCTGCTCGCTCAGCCGTTCCACACCCCTTGCAAGGAAGGTATAACTGAGATTGCTCTGGCAACTCGTGTTGGGACAGAGTGTCATGTACTCTTCCCATTCGCCGCCGCCGAAGCCTGTCTCTTCGAGCAGTTCGCGCTGTGCCGCCTGCAAGGGCGTTTCACCTTCGTCAATGACACCAGCCACCAACTCGTATTTGGTTACGCCCAGTCCGTGCCGGTACTGGTCAATCATAACCAACCTACCGTCTTTGGTTTCTGCGATGACGTTAATCCAGTCGGGGTAATCAAGGATGAACCACGTGGGAATCTGCTTGCCGTTGGGCAACAGGACGGTCTCTTGGCGCACATTGAGCCACGGACCAATGTTAAGAATGTTCTCGCTCTTGAGCACTTGCCAAGGGCGATGTTCGGGAGGCTGAATCATAAACTTTATTCCATTTGACAGTTAGATAAACAGAACGCGCAACCAAGTGCGTGAGATAAGCAAGGTAGAGTGCGTTGATGTCCCATATACGGAACAGAGCAGCATAGACAGCAACAAATCCGACGGCTGCGGCAATCATGGCATTGCGTATGGCACGGCTTTGCATCGCTCCGATATAGATGCCGTCCCACATAAAAGCAGGTGTGGACGCCAAAGGCATAAGGATAAGCCATACATTGTATGTGTGCGAGAGACGAAGCACGTCGGCATCGTTGGTGAGCAGACGCAGACAAGCGTCACCGCCCACAATAAAAACGACCGTGAACAGCAGACCCATTCCCGCTGACCAGTACCATAGCAGTCTGACAACATGACGGATACGCGGTCTGTCCTGTGCACCGAAGAACCTGCCCACCAACGCCTCACCCGCGTAAGCAAAACCGTCCACAAAGAAAGAGAAGAACATCATCAGTTTCATCAGCAGTGATGCCACCGCTAACTCGTCATCACCGTAACGCGAAGCCAACGAAGTGAAGCCCACATAGACCACCATAAAACAGAGCGAACGGATAAAAAGGTCGAAGTTCTGCCTGTAGGTAGTAACCTTTGCACGGGTAGCGGGACGCAGGAAACGACGGTACTTAATGAGCAGAATAACAGCACAAAGCAGCAGACCTGTGTATTGGGCAATGAGCGTTCCGTATGCCACGCCCATCACGCCCAAAGGCGTATAGACCGCCAAGAGGCAGGAAGCTGCAATATTGACAAGATTGACCGTTATGTCGGTCGCCATCGGGCTGACAGTGTCCTGCATACCGATGAACCAGCCCTTGAGAGCCATCAGCGAAAGGGTAGCAGGGGCAGCCCAGATACGTATGAAGAAGTAACTCTTGGCAAACTGTGCCACCTCGTCCGAACATGGCACCACCATCATCACACCCGTTACGAACACCCACTGAATGAGCCATATAACGAGTGCCGCCACCAAGGCTATACCTACGTAATGCCTCAGATAGGCAGCGCAGGCATCCTCATCGTTGCGACCGTAAGATTGGGCAGTCTGTCCCGACGAACCGACACGCAGGAAACCGAAATTCCAATAGAGCAGGTCGAAGAGCATCGTGCCGATGGCAATACCGCCGATGGCAGTGGCATCCGACAAGTGACCCACTATCGCCATATCCACTAATCCTACCAACGGGATAGTGATGTTGGCTACGATAGATGGCAATGCTAATCTGAGAATCTGCTTATTCAATCACGCCTCCCCCCACTAACAGTTCGCCCTGGTACATCACAGCCGACTGTCCGGGCGTGACCGCCCATACCGGCTCGTCGAAATGCAGTAAACCAGTTGTATATGTGGCAGGTGACGGCTGGCTGCGGTAACGTATCTGCGCCTGCACGGGCAGGGTGGAGTCGCCCGCAAACCACGCTTCGGTCAGCCTTACATCGCGAGTGAGCAGGTCATCGTGCCGCCCCACTTCGACACGGTTGGCAGCAGGGTCAATCTTCGTTACGAACGCAGGATAACCAAGGGCTATGCCCAAACCCTTGCGCTGACCGATAGTGTAATTGGCGTAACCCTCGTGCCGTCCTACAACGTTGCCGGCTGCGTCCGTGTAATCGCCCGATGTAAACGCCTGTCCGCCCTGTCCTTCCGTCTGCTCGCGGATAAAAGTGCGGTAGTCGCCGTCAGGCAGGAAACAGATGTCCTGCGATTCGGTCTTTTGGCTCAGTTTGACGTACCCTTTTTGCGCAGCCAACTGCCTCACTTCGGGTTTGGTCAGACCGCCTAACGGGAACAAAGTACGGCTCAGTTGCTTGTCCGTGAGCCGCCATAGGAAATAGGTCTGGTCTTTGCGCCGGTCGGCTGCGCGTTGGAGGTAGTGCCTGCCGTTCTTCTCGGCAATGCGCGCATAATGCCCGGTGGCAATCATCTCACACCCCATCTCGTCGGCTATGCGAAGCAACTCGCCCCACTTGATATGGCGGTTACATTCGACACACGGATTAGGCGTGCGGCCGTGAAGGTAGTCGCTGACGAAAGGGTCAATGACACACCGACGGAACACATCGCGCAGGTCAATGATATGGTGCGGGAAACCCAACTGCTCCGCAAGGTGTCTGGCTTCCATTATGCTTTCCACCGTGCAGCAGCCTTTCTCGCGCGCCAAACAACTCTCTTTCATCGAGTCGAACGTGCGGAACGTGCAACCCACCAGTTCGTAGCCTTGCTCCAACAAGAGCAGCGCACTCACCGTCGAGTCAATGCCGCCCGACATCGCCATCAATACGCGTGTTGCCATTTCGTTCAAAAACTATTTGCGATTCTACGACATTGCCAGCATCTTGCGGATACTGCGAACGGCTTGTTCTGCTATATCACGAGGTACTTTGACGGTATTCGTCTCATCACGGAGTGTGTCACGCAGTTTCTCTAACGTAATCATCCGCATATACTCGCACTCGTTGCACGAACAGCCAACACCTTCCGTCACTTCCGGCGGTACAGGAATGAAACGCACATCGGGACACGCTTTCTGCATCTCGTGGATAACTCCCCATTCGGTGACGATGATGTATTCAGGGTCTTTGTGCTCGCGCACGTAGTTGAGCAGGGCTTGCGTCGAACCCACTACATCGCTCAGGTTGATAATCACCTGCTTACATTCCGGATGAGTGAGCACTTTGGCTTGTGGATGCTCCTGCTTGAGGTTCATCAACGCCTCTGCCGAGAAACGCGCATGCACATGGCACGAGCCGTTCCATAGTTCCATTGTGCGTCCCGTCATCGAATTGATATAGTTGCCGAGGTTTTGGTCGGGTCCGAACAGAATCTTGGCATCCTTGGGCAGTTGGTTGACAATCTTGAGCGCATTGCTGCTTGTAACAACTATGTCCGTCAGTGCTTTGACCTCCGCAGAGGTGTTCACGTAACTGACCACTGTATAGTCGGGGTGCCGCTCTTTCCACTTGCGCAAGTCGGCCGCCTGACAGCTGTCTGCCAAACTACATCCTGCCTGCGGGTCGGGTATGAGCACTGTCTTGTCGGGACACAAGCACTTGGCTGTCTCTGCCATAAAGTGGACACCGCACATCACGATGATGTCCGCCTTCGTCTTCGCTGCCTGCTGCGCGAGGGCAAGGCTGTCGCCGATGAAATCAGCTACATCCTGCACCTCGCCCCGCTGGTAGTAGTGCGCCATAATAACGGCGTTCTTCTTCCGACACAACTCGCGAATCTCTTCCTGGATAGTCATAGTCAGGTGGTATTAAAGAATCTCTTTGAGTATCTCACTCACGGTCGGGTGGGGGAATACCACCTGCTCCATCTGCTCCACCGTATAGCCCATACGGACGGCAAACGAGGCTGCTGCCACAAACTCCGAACACGGATTGCCTAACATGTGTACGCCTATCACGTGCTTCTCTTTGTCAATGAGCATCTTGCACAGTCCTGTTTCGCCTTCGTTCTCGGCTACAAAACGTCCCGAATAAGCCATAGGAAGAGTGCGTACCTCGTACTCGCCTTCCTGCAAGTCTTTTTCCATGCGCCCTACGCTCGCAATCTCGGGGTTGGTATAAACCACCGACGGAATAGCATTATAGTCAATCGTTTGGTCGGTCTCGCCGAGCATATTGGCTACTGCCACTTCCGCCTGACGGCTTGCTACGTGCGCCAGCATAATCTTGCCCGTCACATCGCCTGCCGCATAGACGTTCTTGAGGTTGGTGCGCATCT
>CADAAF010000081.1 GCA_902785805.1 uncultured Bacteroidales bacterium
GCGAACGAACCAAGGACAAGGTGAAGGACATTGCGCGCAACCTCATCCGTCTCTATGCCAAACGCAAGCAGGAGAAGGGCTTTGCCTACATGCCCGACGGATATATGCAGCACGAGCTGGAGGCCTCTTTCCTTTACGAGGACACGCCCGACCAGGCAAAAGCCACGGCGGATGTCAAGCGCGACATGGAGAGTCCGATGCCGATGGACAGGCTTATCTGCGGTGATGTGGGCTTCGGCAAAACGGAGGTGGCAATGCGGGCGGCTTTCAAGGCGGCGACGGACGGCAAGCAGACTGCCGTGCTTGTGCCTACCACCGTCTTGGCGCTGCAGCACTACAACTCCTTCAAAGAGCGGTTCAAGGACTTCCCCGTCCGCGTCGAATACCTCTCGCGGGGCAAGTCGCCAAAAGAGACCAAAGACATTCTTGCCGACCTCAAAGAGGGCAGGATTGACATCCTTATCGGCACACACAAGATTGTAGGCAAGCAGGTGGAGTGGCACGACCTCGGACTGCTCATTATTGACGAGGAGCAGAAACTGGGCGTGGCGGTCAAGGATAAACTCAAGGAACTCCGTGCTTCGGTGGACGTCCTCACGCTCACGGCGACACCTATCCCCCGCACGTTGCAGTTCTCCCTGCTTGGAGCGCGCGATATGAGCATTATGACCACGCCCCCGCCCAACAGGTATCCCATTCAGACGGAGGTGATTGCCATAGAGGACGAAGACATTATCCGTGAGGCTGTTAATAACGAGCTCAACCGCAACGGACAGGTCTTCGTTATCAACAACCGCATCGAGATGCACGACCGTGTCGTACGTCAGTTGCAGCGGCTGTGTCCTTCGGCGCGGATAGTGACTGCCCACGGACAGATGCCCCCTGCCGAAATGGAGGAGCGGCTTGAGGCGTTTATCAACTACGATTACGACATACTGGTTGCCACCACAATCATCGAGTCGGGTGTGGACATCCCCAATGTCAATACCATGATTATCTATGCTGCCCAGCACTACGGACTGAGCGACTTGCACCAGTTGCGCGGACGCGTCGGACGCAGCAACCGCAAGGCGTATTGTTACCTCATTGCTCCTGACCGTGAGTTGCTTACTGCGGACGCACGACGACGGTTGGATGCCATTGTCACTTTTGCCGACCTCGGTTCGGGCTTCAACCTTGCTATGCAGGACTTGGACATACGCGGAGCGGGCAATCTCTTGGGTGCTGAGCAGTCAGGCTTCATTGCCGACTTGGGCTACGAGACCTACCAGCGTATCCTTAACGAGGCGGTTGCCGAACTCAAGGAAGAGATGATGCCCGATGAGCAGCCCAAAGAGAGCACGGAAGAGGAGCCGCTGCCTGCCGGTCCCCGCTTGTGGTGTCAGGACTGCCTCTTGGAGAGCGACATCCCTCTCTCTTTCCCTAATACTTATATAGAGAACATTGCCGAGCGGTTGGCTCTTTATCGCGAGTTGGATGCCTTGAAGAACGAGGACGAACTGCAGGCGTATTGCAGGCGGTTGCGTGACCGCTTTGGTGAGATACCTGATGAGGCGAAGGAACTGATGCAGGTGGTGCGCTTACGGTGGTTGTGTTGCCGTCTCGGTATAGAGAAAGTCTTCCTCAAGCAGGAAAAGATGGTCATCTATTTCACCACCCGTACGCCTTCCTATTTCCGTAGTGCTGTGTTCGGAAAGGTGCTCTCTTACGTCCAGTCGCGGCAGGAAAGGTGTCGTCTTGTGCAGGACAAGGACAAGCAGGGGCATCTTACCGGCAAGATTTATGTCACCATCGACCAGGTCCGCACCGTCACCGGTGCCATCACCCTCTTGTCCAAAATCGCAGCCTCCTAATCATCTCGCAGCCTCCTGCTTATTCTTCAGCAGTCCCCCGATTATTATTCTTCGGAAGGCGCGCCGTATCCTTTCTATACCCTATATTCTTCTTGTTTTCTTCCCGTCATCTCCCTACCAATCCCATCAGGTCGCCCTTATGTCCTATATAGTGATAGTATAAGGGTAGTATAAGAGTAGTATAGTGATAGTATAGTGATAGTATAGTGATTGTATAGAGGTAGTATAAGGATAGTATAGGGATACCTATTAACTCCTTTACACTCACTCATCATCCTCTAATTCTTCCCCGTTAAACTCTAAAACAGGTCTAATTTGAGTGCAAAGGTTCAATCCTTTGCGCCTTTTGTATGTAGCCGGCATCAAGCAATCGAAATTATAATATTATTATGATTTTATTATGTTATTATTATGCGATTATTATGTTATTATTATGTTATTATTATGATTTCATTAAGATTTTATACAGACATTATACAGCTTTTATTATGTCCGTAAGCAAACCACACAATACTCTCACCTGAGGTGTCCCCCAAAAGTTGGACAAGGTTATTAAATATTGTTAGTTGTATGCATGTTCATTGACATGTTGTTTGTATATTGTCTGTGTATTGTTGCCGGTATTGGACAGGACTCATTGACAGCCGGAGTTTTATCCGGTCATTGTTGTAATACCTAATGTAGTCTGCCAAACCTTTCAGAAAGGTTTGCTCGTCGTCAAAATGGTTCACATAATAAAACTCATTCTTCAGCAAGCCGAAAAAGTTCTCCATGACCGAGTTGTCAAGGCAATTGCCTTTCCGTGACATACTCTGTACTATTCCATGTTCTTTCAATGCCATCTGGTATTGTGCGTGCTGGTAGTGCCAGCCTTGGTCCGAGTGCATAAGCGCTCCATAAGCGGCTGCTCCCATGCGGCGGAATGCCTTCTTCAGCATCTTCATTACCAATGCCATATTCGGACTGCGGGAGACAGTGTAACAAATGATTTCACCATTCCACATGTCCAGAACAGGGGACAGATACAGTTTGATTCCGTTGATGACAAACTGGGTAATGTCAGTGGTCAGTTTGCGGTATGGTCCGACCGCTGCAAAATCCCTGTTGAGCTCGTTGGGTGCTTTCTTGCCCACATCGCCCTGGTAGGAGCGGTAATGACGCTTCGGCGTGATGCCAAACAGCGACATCGAGTGCATCAGACGGGCTACCGTCTTCCTGTTAATAATCAATCCGGCAGCGCGAAGTGTTTGCCATACACGGCGGCAGCCGTAACGACCTTTGTTCCTCTCATAGATTCGGCGTATCTGTTCCTTTGTAGAAGCGTACTTGTCAGGACGCTCCAACAAACGGTAGTAATACGTCGAACGTGCCATCCCTGCCGCTTTGAGCAGGTGCTTCAAAGCATGTTTGGGCCTTAATGAACGGATGGCTTGGACGCGCTGCGTTTCCGCTTCTCGTCCGCTTCCACTAAGGCCTTCAATTTTTTTAGGTAAGCATTCTCCGCACGAAGGTAAGCCAGCTCGTTCTTTGCCACCTTCAACTGGTGTTTTAACTCTGCTTTGGTCAGTTCTCCTTCCATATGATCTACGGTTCTGTATAAATCCCACATATCGATTGTAGCACCCTCTATACCTGCCTGACCTTTCCGTTTGTACGTTGATATACAACGGCATACTGACGAGTAAGGGACACTGTACCGGGCGCTAAGAGTGTGCAAAGGTGCTCTCTTTTGACGATATGTGCAAATAATCTTGTCTTTTATTGCTCCGACGCAGATGTTTTTGGGGTAAGCGGCAAGACCTTGCGCGCCGTCCTTCGCGTAAATCAGACACCATGTCTGCAACTCGCCATTGCTGATTCTTAGTCGCTTGCTTACTGCCTTCGCTGATTCCCCCGATTCAAGCAATTTCAATGCTTCCATTTTTAACTCTATGGGCACTTTCTTTTTCATAAAGAATTAATTATTGTGTCCAAAAAACGGGGTACACTACAACCATACCTACACTATACCCTCACCATAGCAGGAGGTTCGCTCTCAATTAGCAACCAACGTCTGACAGCCATGTACGGACGCTGATATAGCCGTCCCAATCTACTGAATGTGAGAAAGTTTTATCTTTTGTTAAACGCCAATATCCTTTGACAAACAATCCATATACTACCCGCTACGGAATGGTCTAATCAATAAAACCTCCTTCCAAAGCTTCTTTCCTTCGTTTGTTAGCACAGCATCCGATGCCGCTCGTAAGATATACTCTTTATACCTTCACTGCTCTTTATACCTGCTGCTGTATAGGGCAGTTTCTTGTCTATAATTCTGAAAAAGCGTATCATTTTTATTTAAAAACGCACTATTAACTTTGTGTCAAGCATTTTTTTATGTATCTTTGCGGTCGGATTTATATGCTTGTCAATCCTGCCGACCGTCTCAAGAAGATGCGCAGGTTTCTTCGAGGGGGCAGAACTCCACGCTACCCATCACGATGACGAAGATAATCCCGACAACGCCCGAACCTCTATAAAACCAACTGACAGCCTATTATATATATGTTCTTTCAAAACACCATCCTGAAGAAATACCTCGCCATGCTCAACGATGAGCAGGTCAAGGCGGCATGGGAGCAGTACAAGGCTTTGTTCCTTAATCAGACCAGGCAGGACAACATCCACACCTCAAAAGAGGAGCAGTACCAGGAAGGCTTCCTGCGCGAGTTGTTTGTCAAGACGCTTGGTTATACCATCAACCCGGATCCCGAATTTAACCTCATCACCGAAAAGAAAAACGAGACAGACTCCAAGAAGGCGGACGGAGCCATCCAGCGTGACGGCAAGGTGATTGGCATCATCGAACTCAAAGACCATAAAACGCCGGACTTGAAGCAGGTGGAGACACAGGCTTTCGGGTATAAGAACCGGCACCGTGGCACGCGGTATGTGGTCATCTCCAATTTTGAGAAACTGTGTTTCTATATTGATGACGCGACGGAATACATGGAATGGGATTTGTTCTCGCTCAAAGAGGAGGATTTCCGGGAACTCTTTTTCTGCCTGTCATGGGACACGCTCAGCCAAGACTTGCCGATACAGGCCAAGACGGAGAGCGTCAGCAGCGAAGACCAAATCACGCAGCAACTCTATCGCGACTATTCCGCTTTCAAACGAGAACTGTTTGCCGACATCCTCAAAAACAACACCACGAACGAGACACCCAAAGAGCAAATTCTCCTCCTCTTCAAAAAGACCCAGAAACTCCTTGACCGCCTGCTGTTTATCTTCTTTGCCGAGGACAGCGGACTGTTGCCGCCCAATTCGATGGTCCTGATTTTAGACGACTGGCAGAAACTCAAGGATATGGACGAGTATCGGCCGCTATACAGCCGCATACGGAAGTACTTCGGCTATCTCGACACGGGCTTTCAGGGAAAGAAGTACGAAATCTTCGCCTACAACGGTGGCTTGTTCAAACCTGACGAGGTATTAGACAGCATCACCATCAGCGATGAGGTGCTGGCTGCGCACTGCCGCCGTCTGTCCGAGTACGACTACGCTTCCGAGGTCGATGTCAATATCCTCGGACACATCTTCGAGAACTCGCTCAACGAGATTGAGGAAGTCTCTGCCCAAATAAAGGGTCTAACATCTAACAGTGTAAGCGGTCTAACATCTAACAGCGGAGAGGCTTCCAAGCGCAAGCGCGACGGCGTCTTCTATACCCCGCAGTATATCACCAAATACATCGTTGAGAACACCGTCGGCCGCCTCTGTGCGGAGAAGAAAAACGAGATGGGCATTGACGAAACAGAGTATTTCGCTGACAGAACGCGCCAAACGGCAACCAAGAAACGTCTTCTTGATCAACTCAAACGCTACCGCGAGTGGCTGAAAGAAATCACCATCTGCGACCCTGCCTGCGGTTCGGGAGCATTCCTCAATGCCGCGCTCCGTTTCCTGATGGATGAGCACAAACTGCTTGATGAGATGGAAGCGAAAGTGGCAGGTGCCAGTATCGTCTTCCAGAATGTGGAAAACGCCATTTTGGAGAACAACCTCTTTGGCGTGGATATCAACGAGGAGAGTGTGGAGATAGCGAAACTGGCTTTGTGGCTACGTACCGCCAAGCCGCACCGCAAACTGACATCCCTCAACAACAACATACGCTGCGGCAACTCCCTTATCTCCGACCCAGCCGTTGCAGGAGACAAAGCCTTCGACTGGCAAACCGAGTTCCCCCAAGTCTTCGCCAACGGCGGCTTCGACATCGTAATCGGTAACCCGCCGTATGTGAATATGGTTAATATACTTGACGAGAACCAACGCAAGTATTACCAAAAGAACTACAAGACTGTCAAGAACAAGTCGGATTTATATTCCATCTTTACCGAGAAGTCTGCACAACTCCTTAAACCCAACGGAAAATTCGGATTTATCTTCTCCAACAGTTGGATGGGGACAGAGAGTTTCTCCACTTTCAGAGAGTTCCTTGCACATGATGTGAAAGTGACCAAACTGGTGGAATTGCCGCCAGGTGTCTTTTCGGATGCGACAGTGACTACTGTCCTGTGTTTTTACGAGAATACCAAACCGAAGGAAACAGATGTCATTGAAATAGAGACATACAAAGACGGGCAGTTTATTCCCAAAGGCTTTTTCCTTCCCTATAAGCAGGTACTGGAGAACCCCAATACTTCATTCTCATTTGAGAAGACAATAGAACTGAACAAAGTGCCGACAATCGAGTTGGGAGATATTGTCTCTTTCTCTTTGGGTATCAAGACGAGCGATGACAAGCGGTTTGTATTTGAGGAGAAGAAAGACGATGACTGCCATTTGTTTTTGAGAGGCAGAAATATAAAAAGATGGAACACTCCGGAGAATAACGAGTGGTTGTGGTATAAACCGGAACTCATCTGCGAGAAACCCGGCGGCAGACCACGGATATTTGCAAACTTTGTAGTTGATAAGAAGATTGTAATCCAAGATATTGCTACTGAAATAATAGCGACATTGGATTGTAATAAATATCTGTGTAATGACACATTGAATATCATATTTGACATTGACAGTAAATATGATTTTGAATATATTTTGGTTCTGTTAAACTCTAAATTGGTAAATACTTGGTTCAAGAAAGTCTATCCAGCTGGATTACATATAAAAACCAATCAACTGGAAACAATTCCTATACCTGTTATATCTGCTGCCGACCAACAGCCCTTTATAGACCTTGCTGACCGGATGTTGTCCTTGAACAAAGACCTTCAGTCCAAGCGTGCGCGGTTCCTGCAACTTTTGCAAAACAATATGCCGGGCATAAAGATTTCAGGCACGTTAGAGACCTTTGACACGCTTGATTTTGCAGCCTTTGTTGCCGAACTCAAAAAGCAGAAAATCAAACTCTCCCTCAATCAGCAGGACGAGTGGATGGACTTCTTTACCAAGTATCAATCCGCCTGCAACGACCTCTCCGCCCGGATCGCCGCAACGGACAAGGAGATTGACGCTCTTGTTTATGCCCTCTACGGCCTGACAGAAGAGGAGATTGCAATCATCGAAGGATAGGCAATGCATTGTCCTGAAAAAGAAGGGATATGACAGAACACGAGAGATGGCAATGGCAGGAGCCGGGCATGGCATGGAAAGAAGCCGGGCTTTATCATATTACGCTGACGGTGCCGTCGCGCTGTTGGAGATGAGTGTATGCCATTTCGTTGCGCTTGTACTTCCGCAAAGACTCATGCAAGGGGTGACACGTATCTGTGCGGACCTGACCAAGATATACATAGCGCAGTGGATTATTATCATTTGGGTGGTACGTGCCGTTATGACGGAATATTTAGGCTTGCGTCTGGATATGTGGTGGTTGCTGTTGGTGGGCATAGTTATCCTTCTGCTCTCCATCGACTGGGCACGCGTCAAACCTCTTTCTAAACTGAAAATCTAATACGAAGAAAATTGTCTGCATTTCCATTGAAGTCCCATTATTCCCCAACCCGACATCCTCCTGTGTCGTACCTTTGCATGCGGAAAAACAGACAGTAAACTGAAATAAACTGAAATTGCATGAGTAAACTGAAATAAACTGAAAACGCCATTCCCCGCTATCGTATCTTTGCGCAAAATTTTAGTTCCCCGAGAGCCGCCCGTAAGAAGTCCTTGCTGTTTTGTCCATTCCGTTCAAATACTATTTGAACACCGCCTCATTTACAGCCGCATATAAAGAAAATGCAAAAAAAGTGAAAAAAAGTTGCTTTTTAGGTGATAGATTTCCCCCTTTTTTTGCCTTATATATGGAGGGGTATAATATTCCGCTGTGACAGCGGATTCTCCAACCGCACGAAGCATTACAGATTGACTCTTTTGTGCAGTATAGAATATGAAAATGTGCCGATTTTGTGCAGTATAGATTGTTGAAACTTGCAAAATAAGACGTTTAGTGCCTCCAAAAACTGCAAAATAAGACGATTTACTTGCACATGTCAAAAAAATGTTGTACCTTTGCAACTGTCTTTTCGGAGCGAAAACAAAGTGTGGATACAACAAAACTGAACAATCTGAATTACAGTCATAAACAATATCATTGGCGACATTGGATTCGACCGAATACACTCGTGAAGCACGATTTGTTCGCGGGAACAGACATTAAGCAAATCATCAGTCATTCTCAAACCGGAGCCGGCATCACAAAAGATTATAATATCATTTGCGTTGATTGCCTTGGCACCAGGGAACGGTCGTATATAATTGAAGTTTGAAAAGAATAAGGAATGACTTCCTTATGATATAATAACACTATTGAAACGAGATAACGCTATTGAAACAATATTACAAGACAGAATTAGATAATCACTCCTGCGGCTCGTAAAGCCGATGGCTGAACTCAAAAGATGAATCAAAGTATAGGAAAATAATTACACTTTTCAAAATATCAATAATATGCCCAACAAAGAACAACTTTCCAAAACCTGCTTGGCAGAGCGGGAACGATTACTACAAAAACACGTCGGAAATCTTTCTACAGATTCCGCTCTTTCGTTATCCCAGATAGACGAAATCATAGAAAAGTTAGAAAACGAGTACAAGCAGTTTCTTTCTAACCTGTGGGAACAAGTCAGAAATGGTGACAGCCGCTCATTGGATGACATCTTGGATAAACGATATAACAGATATGTCCTCAATATGGAGTATGCGAAAGACATTCGTGTCTCTCAAGCCGCTGCAGAGGAAATTACTCTTTGGGAACAAATCACCAACTCCAACTATCGCGACATTGAACATTTGAACGCATTAGTCAGTGCTTATGCACGGGACCTGCTGGCACACATCACACAGGATTTTATGGAAGATGTTAAATAATGTCAAAAAAGAGTTAATCCGATAAGGTCATAACCGCTTTCTGCAACCTAACCCTATCCCCGAGTTAATTGATGTTTTTGCCATTTTATGATAATTGTTTTTTGGCAATTAGATTTTGTTGTAATTTCGCAGCTGACCAGTGATAGAACTCTGCTGTAAAAACGTTTTAATTATAATTCAGAGAACTATGAATATAACAGAAAAACATTTTATTCCACTATTATTTGTGCCGTTGATATTCTGCATTGCTTCCTTCTGTATAATGGTTTCGTGTACAAAGTCAGCAAAACAGGGCACTCAGTTTTCCAATCTTCCATTAAGCCCTGAGATACATGCACGGTTGGATTCGATGAAAACCAAACCGGAAATCCCGGAAGGTCTGACAAAAGAAGAACAAATTGCATACATAGAAAATAATGTGCTTACAACTCCTGTTTCTGTTTCTGAATTGTTGGCTTTGCAGCCTATTCACACCCTTGATCCACATCAACGGTATTGGGAATACATCAGCGATGCCAAATGGGAGCAGTTTCGTTTGATGAACCGTTTCATGCGCATGCAGTATGTGGCTTTGGGAGATCCGATGGACGAATTGAGGTGGGTGATTGCAACTCAAGTTATTTTGGATGATTATGCGACACCTCTTGCTATCACACAGGAACAAGCTATAGATAGTTTGTTATCTGCCGCTGAATTTCTCGGTTGCGGTACTCAATATGAGATTAACCAGTGTACCTATGTTATGTCCAGTGTAGAATATTACAAAACGCTCTCATGCCTGACGAATTGCAACCGCTTTTGAAGAAAGAATATACGGCATGGAACAAAATGAACAAAACACGTCATAGTGTATACGTCAATATCTTAAGAGCAGGTGAACACTATAGTGCCCTGCCAATGGAGTTGGAAGGTATGTATGAAGCCTATGCTGAAAAACGCACACAGTTGCTGAAAATCGAAAAACAGATTTTATTGGGAGGAAAAGAATATCACATCCAACATCCTGTGGTAAAAACTGCGGATTGGGAACACTATCTGTATAGATTAAAAAATCAATCCGCAGATGACGAGGCTCTGGCATTAGTACAAGAATTGAACGAGAATGTTCGCACATGGATTAACGCAAGACAGAAGATTGCAAGGAACTTGCCACCATCAGAAGGTACATCATATGACAACGTAACGGCTGACTATCATTGGGCTATTGCCAATGCCGAAGAACAAGTCCCTGCCATGTATGACTAATCGTATAAAGAAATGAGATAGTGCACTGCATAGAGAATAAAGATACAAATGTGAAGAGAGAACCCTGTGGTTACGCCGATAGGATGCGGTATTGCCGGATTTACTCCTGAGCAAATAGCACCGCTTTTTAATGATGCAATGGAAGTAGAAAATATCTTTCTGCCGGAGGGCTTTGTGAAAATTATCAATGAACTTTAATCGTCTACAACAAACTCGCATTCCCGACCTCGCACATGTCTATGGCGGTGCTCGGGGACGAACGATGTCATCGCGGCATCAACTCTATGCGTGGAAAGCACTCAAAGAGGCGGGAATAAAAACAATCATCGACCTTCGGCTAACCGACCATACAGACCGCCTGCCTGCATTGTGCGAGGAATATGGAATGTCGTATTTCCACTATCCGGTGGACACTTCTGCTGAGGATATAGAGAAAATGGTGGAGTTATTTCCGCAGTTTTGCCAGCTCATTGATGCCGGAGATTTCTATATTGCGTGTGCCATGGGCTTGCATCGAACAGACATCGCCTTGAATGCCTATTGGCTCTTTCATGCAGCAGATAGGGGGCTACAAGCTCCGGTGATACATGGCTACCGGCATGAAGATGGGCATACAATCGACAAACTCAACCGCGTCCTCAATGCCTTCTATACAGCATTTACTGAACGCAACGGAACAGAACCGATGCCACAACAATTATTCAAAGAACGTAAACTTATAATTGCGCAGCAAGCGCGGATACCAAAATGAAAACAGAAGATATAGATGTAACGACAATCAGCATCACCGATACATTTCGCTACGGTGGTAAAGTGTTTAATGGCTTGGATGATTTGAAAGAACGGTGTATAACCGGTTATAGTCCTCAAATAGGCAAATCCCCTTTTGTGGTGCAGAAGACGAAGAATTATCCATGTTTTGATTCATCTGATTTCTTGTATGAAAATCGTTATTATCAGGCTTACTTCCTTACGAAAAACTATAAGAAAGCAGAAACTATTTGCGAAGAAACCAAACTATGCGGTTTTGAGTTCAGTTTGAAAGGTATTACAGAGCAATATCCTGTCATAGATCCTATGTCCAACAAGAGCCTTATAGAGGAACACCATCTGCCGTTTATCTATTATCAGGGCGAAGGCGACTTGATGCAGATTGTACAAGACAGGAACGCAGCTCCTTGGGACAAAATCAGGATAGAGCATCAAGAATACGGCTTCTCTTTCCCTAATCCGTTCAATGACCCTGATCCGGCTCCTTGTCTTTACGGGCCTCCGACCGACTTTAGGAATGAGCCTCCTGTCTTTGAAGACAAAGAGGATGACCCCTCTGTTCGAAATTTGCCGGATGACATATTTTCCTGATGATACCCGATGACACTCTATACCGATAGTGGGTTGATTAATGCTAAATATCCTTCATATAGCAGATGACCTTTATCGTGTATAAGTAACAAGATTTCAATAGACTATTTATAATGGAACAGCAATACATCACCTGTTTGTTGGATGCATATCAACGTGGATACGCATTACGCTATGGCAATCGCTCAGAAGCCCCGGAAATGAAACTGCATTATTTCAAGCAAAAAGAGGACTTGCCCCGTGTGCAGCGGGTACTGAGCTTTCTGCACGGAATCATTCCGGCAGGACAGTGCCAATCGCTGCTTGATGTGGGCAGTGGAAGAGGGGTGTTCCTTTTCCCTTTGCTGCGGGATTTTCCCAAGTTGGAAGTGACAAGTATGGATATTCTGCCGCATCGCATAGAACTGTTACAATGCTTGCACGTTGGAGGCATAACTAATCTTCATCCGCTGCAAGCGGATATATGTACATGGGACGCACCGGACAAATCGTTTGACGTGGTGACGATGCTGGAGGTAATGGAGCATATACCAGAGACTTCGTCAGTAGTGCGCAATGCAGTTCGGTTGGCACGCAACTATATTATTGTCTCCGTCCCTTCCAAACCCGATGATAATCCGGAACATATCCACCTCTTCTCCAATGAAGACCTGCAAACACTCTTCTTGCAAAACGGATGTGTAAATGTGAAATTTATGTCTGTCACCAACCATCGGGTGATGGTTGCCAAACTATGAAGCGTATGGATGAAAACACAATAGATACCATCATCAAATACCCGCGCACTCCGCATCTACAAGGCTCGCGGCTGCAACCAGGAGATGAAGATTTGTGCAGACGTTCTTTCTCTGAAATAGTCGGCAGGTATGTGGTATTGGAAGAGAAGATAGATGGCGCTAATTCAGCAGTCTCATTCACAACCGATGGTCAGTTGCGCTTGCAAAGCAGAGGACATTTTCTTACAGGAGGTTACCGCGAACGGCACTATGACTTGTTGAAACAATGGGGAGCCGTGCATCAGGAAGCATTATATGCGGTATTAGGATGCCGGTATATTATGTACGGTGAGTGGATGTACGCCAAACATAGTATTTACTATGATTTGCTTCCGCATTATTTCATGGAGTTTGATGTTTTTGACCGCGAAACGGAATGTTTTCTTGATACCCCATCGCGGCATAGTTTGCTATCTTCCTTACCAATCTACTCAGTGCCTGTGTTGGCGAGCGGCATCTTTCATAACAAGGAAGATATTATTCGCTACTTGGGCAATTCCAATTATATTTCCGAGCGCCACAGGGAACACCTCCGGGCCGATGCTGAGTCATTAGGATTGGACCCTGAACGTGTCCTGCGTGAGACTGACGTTTCGCGGACAATGGAAGGTATCTATATCAAAGTGGAAGAGAACGGTATTGTCACCGACCGTATGAAATATGTAAGGGGTTCTTTTCTCCAAACGGTGGAAGAGTCGCAGACGCAGTGGCTGGATCGCCCTATTGTACCTAATCGGATTCTTTCTACTATACGGTCATTGTTTGTATGATAGATTGGCAACATATTGAATCAACTCTCCTTCTTCCTTTTGAGGACCAAATGCGGACGACACCGCAGTCTTCCGTTTGGCATGCAGAAGGGGATGTCTTAATCCACACGCAGATGGTATATGAGGCTCTATCCAGTCTGCCGGAGTTCTCTGCGTTACCAGCACAACAGCAACATATATTGCGTATAGCAGCATTGTTACATGACATAGGAAAACTTCACACAACGCGATGGGAGAACAATGATTGGCATGCTCCGCATCACGCCCCTGTAGGAAGCCGTATGGCGCGAAAACTTCTATGGAGACAATATAGTATGGCTGTCAATACAACTTTGATGCAGATTCGGGAAGCTGTTTGCTTGTTTGTCCGTTACCACTCCTTTCCTGTGCATGCCATAGACATACCCGATGCCAGGTTACGCCTTCTGCGCATCGCGGCTAATGGACATCTTACACCTTTCTTCTCCATCAGGCTGTTATGTCTGTTGAGCAAGGCGGATATGCTCGGACGTAAATGTGCTGACCAACAGGAAGCATTGGAAAAGATTACTTTGTGTGAAGAAATGGCACAAGAAGAAGGATGTTTGGACTCTCCGTTTGTTTTCTCCTCCGCATATATGCAACGGGCATTCCTGTCAGGACGCGATGTGTGGAAAAACCAAGAGTTATATGACGATACGTGGGGAGAAGCGCTTCTTATGAGCGGACTTCCCGGAACGGGGAAAGACACATGGATTGAACGAAACGCAGCGGCTTTACCCATGGTGTCTTTGGATGCTATAAGACGTGATAAGCGCATCTCGCCTAATGCGGAACAAGGACTTGTGGCGAATCTGGCTCGGGAACAAGCTAAAACATATCTGCGTGCGCATCAGCCGTTTGTTTGGAATGCGACAAATATCACCCCGCAGATGCGCGAATCGCTTGTCTCCCTGTTCGAATCATACCATGCACACGTACACATCGTTTATCTGGAAACGGACTGGGATACGCTGATTGATAGAAACCGCAACAGAAACGAAACTGTACCGACGGCTGTAATAGAGAAAATGCTGGACAAACTTACTCCTCCTGAAACACAAGAAGCAGAAAAAGTAGAATGGCTTTGTGTATAAGTATCTAAAACTTCTATAACAAATCATAATAGAGAAACTTAACGTATTTTTGTGTTGTTTTTCTTTTTATTGATTTGCATAGTTGCGTAAAATAGCGTAATTTTGCGCGATTTTTGTGTACACGCAGTAAATGTAAGCAAACTGCATAGAATTATTCTATTCATGGAAGAACAAGAAAAGTATGATGGTTCGAGTATTCAAGTGCTCGAAGGTTTGGAGGCGGTTCGTAAACGCCCCGCAATGTACATTGGAGACATCTCTCAAAAAGGTCTGCACCATTTGGTATATGAGGTAGTGGATAACTCTATTGATGAGGCACTGGCTGGCTTCTGCAACGAGATAGCTGTGCATATCAATGCCGACAACTCCATTACCGTGCAGGATAACGGTCGCGGTATTCCCGTAGATATGCACCCCAAGGAGCATCGGAGTGCGCTGGAAGTGGTGATGACCGTACTGCATGCCGGTGGTAAATTCAATAAGGATAGTTATAAGGTCAGCGGCGGCTTGCACGGCGTGGGCGTGAGTTGCGTCAATGCGCTGAGCAAGAAGATGCACGTGGAGGTCTATCGCGAAGGGGCTATCCATTGTCAGGACTACGAGAAAGGCAAACCGTTGGCACCCGTTCATACCATTACCGAGGCGGAAGCCGTCGGTAACTGGGAACAGCGCAAGACGGGTACATTCGTACATTTCCTGCCCGATGACAGCATATTTACCGAAACAGTCTATCAGTGGGACATATTGGCTAACCGTATGCGAGAGTTGGCATTCCTCAATGCGGGCGTGCGTATCACGCTGAAAGACAAGCGAGTGGTCAATGAGGACGGCTCGTGCAAGATGGAGACTTTCTATTCAGAGAAGGGCTTGAGTGAGTTTGTACGCTACATCGACCAGACCCGTACTCCGCTCATTTCCGAGGTGATTCATCTCAACACGAACAAGTACGGTACACCCGTGGAAGTGGCGATGATTTACAACAGCGACTTTAACGAAAACGTACATTCGTATGTAAATAATATCAATACGATAGAGGGCGGTACGCACGTGGCGGGTTTCCGTGCGGCACTCACTCGCGTAATGAAAAAATACGCAGAGGAAAGCAAACTCCTTGAGAAAGCCAAACTCCGCGACAAAGAAGGCAATGCCACTATTGACCCCAACGATTTTCGCGAAGGACTGACCGCCGTCATTTCCGTCAAGGTGGCTGAACCGCAGTTCGAGGGTCAGACCAAAACCAAGTTGGGCAACTCCGAAGTGGCGGGTATGGTGTCCTCCGCTGTAAGTGAGGCGCTGACCAACTACCTTGAAGAGCACCCCGATGATGCCAAGCGCATTGTGGAGAAGGTTATTCTTGCAGCACAGGCTCGTATAGCGGCACGCAACGCACGTCAGTCAGTGCTCCGTAAGTCGCCTCTCTCGGGCGGCGGACTGCCCGGCAAGTTGGCGGACTGCGCTTCCAAAGACCCCGCTGAATGTGAACTTTTCCTCGTCGAGGGAGACTCCGCAGGCGGTACAGCCAAGACCGGTCGCGACCGTGCTCATCAGGCTATCCTGCCGCTGCGCGGTAAGATTCTCAATGTGGAGAAAGCCATGGAGCATAAAGTGTTTGAGTCTGAAGAAGTACGCAATATCTTTACGGCATTGGGTATCACATTCGGCACGGAGGATGACCCCAAAGCATTGAACCTCTCCAAGATACGTTACCACAAAGTGATTATTATGGCGGATGCCGATGTGGATGGTGCGCACATTGCCACCCTCATTATGACGCTCTTCTTCCGCCACATGAAAGAAGTGATTGAGCAAGGGCATCTCTATATCGCTATGGCTCCGCTCTATATGTGCTCCAAAGGTAATTATAAGGAGTATTGCTGGAACGACCAGCAGCGTCACGATTTCATTATGAAGTATGGTAACGGCGATGAAAAGCAGATTAAGACACAGCGTTACAAAGGTTTGGGTGAGATGTCGGATGAGCAGTTGTGGGAAACGACAATGGACCCCGAACGCCGCTTGCTTAAGAAGGTGACCATTGAGAACGCGGCAGAAGCCGACCGTACTATCGCTATGCTGATGGGCGATGACGTGGCTCCCCGTCGTGAGTTCATTGAAGAGAATGCCACCTACGCTAAGATTGACGCTTAACTATCAACTATCAACTTTCTACCAAAAATGAACGTAGCCGTCTATTGTTCCGCTAAAGACACCATCCCGGAAGAGTATCTCTTGTTGGGTGATGCGTTGGGCGAATGGCTTGCGCAGAACGGCCATAACCTCGTCTATGGTGGTGCTACGGGCGGGTTGATGTCGCGCGTGAGCAATGCCTACCGCAGGACGATAGACAGTGTCAGACCAAGTGAAACGCAACCAACAGGGCGGATCATAGGCGTAGTGCCCAACCGTATCATTCAGACGAAGCGCAAGGCGCACAACTGCGACACGCTCTTTATGGTCGGAACGATGGCTGAACGCAAGCAGCGGAT
This sequence comes from uncultured Bacteroidales bacterium, assembly GCA_902785805.1. Lineage (GTDB taxonomy): Bacteria > Bacteroidota > Bacteroidia > Bacteroidales > Paludibacteraceae > Colicola. The sequence continues at coordinate 16,961 of CADAAF010000081.1, forward strand.
GAGGGACGTGGCAGACTGTTTTGTCTGCCTGCCGGGCAGTTACGGCACATTGGACGAGATGATGGACGTGATTGCATCGGGTACGGTGGGCGAACATAGCAAACCGCTCTTCGTGCTCAATTACAATCATTTCTACGGCAGCCTTTTGACCCTTTCAGACACAATGCACAGCCTCGCTTTCCTGCCGGAACAGGAGGCGTATGCGCCTGTCTATGTTGAAACGCTCAACGCGTTGTATGAACACTTACAATCAGTTAAATCAAGTCGGTAATATTTTTAATTCTTTCAAGATATGAATCTATTCTTTCTTCGAGCCTACCTGCGTCGTCAGTTGCTCTCCACACCCAAGTTTGAACAAACCATTGAGCAAACACGCCTCGATTCCGAACGCTACCACAAGATTGAGCAGTCGGATAAACTTCGTGAGTTTCTTGCGTTAGAGAAACAGGTCGCTTCGGCTGAGTTTCAAGCCAAGAAAAAAGAACTTACCACCAAGAAGTACAAAGACACCGACGAGGCGAGAAAATTAGCCCGTTTGGAGAAACTTGCCAAGGACAAGTTCGTTCGTATTTATCTGAAGACAGGAGAAGGCGACAACCGCTCTGCCGTTATGCAGTATGAGGAGTTGCGCAAGGAAACAGAGTCAGATGAGTTCATTCGCAGAAACGCTTTCTGGCAGGATGCCCATCGGTGGGACAACACCGAGGAAGGAAGACAGGACGCACGCTATACAGCCTTGATGCAGGACCCCGACATACGCTTCTATATGGGGGCTGACACCCATGCTATTGAGCAGTTCGACCGCTTTGAGAAAGTGTATGAGGATGTGTTCAACTGGACACGTCTCGAGGCAAGCGACTGGCGTTCGGGAATGAACTATCCTTCCAATACATTTGTTCGCAACCATGCCTTTGCCAATGAACAGCAGGCTTATAATAAAGGACGCAACGTGGATACGGCCGGCGGCATCTTGCATATCAAAACCATCAAGGAGAAAGTTACAGCTCCTGCTTGGGACGAGAAGAAAGGTATGGTGATGAGCGACTTCCAATACACCTCCGATTCAATCACGCCATCTGCCTGCGCGGAAGTCAGCGTGCACCGCTGATTCACTTGTTTGACTATCGTAAATCGCGCTATTACGTGGGTGCCAAAGAGAACGCACAAGCCGAAAGATACCTCAAAGAGTTGGACGGACTGATTCAGTCCAAGTACAAAGTCTTTACCGTATCGTGGCAGAAAGACGAACTCATCTGGTACATCAATAATATGGAGGTGTATCGCACCAAGAACCTCCTTCCCAAGGGCGAAAAACTGTACATCCACATGTTCTCGTCTATTCCTGCCGATGCACGACGCGTCAAAGAGGGCGAAATGCAAGTGGACTGGATACGCGTCTTCAAAACCAAGAACTAAACAACGATGTTTCTGATAGCCGGTCCGTGTGCTATTGAGAGTCGGGATATTGTTTTTCGGACTGCCGAGACTCTGAGGTGTGTGTGTGGCGAGTTGCAGTTGCCGCTCTATTTCAAGTCATCGTTCGATAAGGCGAATCGCACCTCTCTTTCGGCTCGGGGAGTCGGTATGGAGGAAGGATTGCGCATCTTGCAGGAAGTCAAGGAGCAGTTCGGATTGCCCGTCCTGACCGATGTGCATGAGTCGTGGCAGTGTGCTCCGGTGAGCGAGGTGGCGGATGTGCTTCAGATACCGGCTTTCCTTTCCCGTCAGACGGATTTGTTGCAGGCTGCGGCTCGCACCGGTCGCATAGTGAATATCAAGAAAGGGCAGTTTATGGCGCCGTGGGATATGCGCGGAGCTATTGACAAGTGTAGGGAGCAGAGTCCTCAATGTGAGATATGGCTCACGGAACGCGGATCAAGTTTCGGTTACGGCAGGTTGGTAGTGGATATGACTTCGCTGGTGGAGATGCGCAAGTTCGGCTGTCCCGTCGTGTTCGACGCCACCCATTCTGTGCAGCAACCTTCGTCGCAGGCAGGCGTAACAGGCGGCAATCGGACGATGGTTCCTTATCTTATGCGTGCGGCAATTGCTGTTGGAATAGACGGATTGTTCCTTGAAGTACATCCCGATCCCGACCATGCTATTTCGGATGCCGCCAATCAGGTGCGTCTTTCCGACATACGTACTGTACTCACGCAAGCCGTCCGGCTGCAACAGACAATAGAACAACTATAACTATGACTGCAGACACACAGCGGGCAAAAGAGATTTTTCGCGAAGAGATTGCCGAATTGGAGAAACTGGCAGCATCCATAGACGACAGTTTCTCCCGTGCGGTGGATATGATGTATGCCTGCAAGGGGCAGGTGGTCGTAATGGGTATCGGTAAGACCGGTATCATCGGGCACAAGATTGCCTCTTCCTTGGCATCCACAGGCACGGAAGCCATCTTCGTGAACGCGGCGGAAGCGGTCCACGGCGACTTGGGAATGATTAACAGCAGGGACGTGGCTCTCTTGGTCAGCAACAGCGGCACCACTTCGGAGATAATCAACGTGGTGGCTCCTTTGCGTAGGATTGGTTGCCCGCTCATCGCTATGACTGGCGACCCGCATTCTCGGTTGGCGCAGTT
>CADAAF010000082.1:0-9882 GCA_902785805.1 uncultured Bacteroidales bacterium
CCGTCTTGCCAATCTCCCTCTGATTGGATTCAAGCGAAAGCTGGTTCTGCAAGTCAATCAGCTCGTTCAATCGGCGCACTTTCTCTTCTTCGGGTATATCGTCCGGCAGATGGCGGGAAGCGAATGTGCCGGGGCGTTCGCTGTACTTGAACAAGAAAGCCGTATCGAACCGGACCTCCCGCATCAGGGACAACGTGGCTTCCTGGTCTTCCAATGTCTCGGAATGGAAACCGCAAAACAGGTCTGTGCCGATGGCGGTATCGGGCAAGATGCGGCGGATAGCATCTATCCGGTTCAGATAATCCTCGCGGGTGTATTTGCGGTTCATCAGTTTCAGAATACGGTTGCTACCGCTCTGGACAGGCAGGTGGATAAACTTGCACAGGTTGTCATAACGCGCAATGGTATAGAGTGTCTCATCGGACATATCTTTGGGATGGGAAGTGGTAAAACGCACCCTCATATCCGGCACAGCCTCCGCAACCCGCGCCAACAGCAACGGGAAAGTTACCCGTTCGCCGTCCGCCTCGTAGCAATAGGAATTGACATTCTGTCCCAAAAGGGTAACCTCTTTGTACCCCTTTTCGTGCAAATCATTGACTTCGCGTAATATGCTTTCTACGTCCCTGCTGCGTTCTCTGCCCCGCGTATAAGGCACCACGCAATAGGAGCAGAAATTGTTGCAACCTCGCATTATGCTTACAAATCCGCTGATGGTCTTTCCTATACGTGCGGGCAGAACGTCCCGATACGTCTCTTGGGTGCTGAGTTGGATATTGATGGCTTTGTGTCCCTGCTCCACCTCTGCCAAAAGGTTGGGGATGTCGAGATACGCATCCGGTCCCGCTACAAAATCCACTCCCCAATCTTGAAGCAACTCTTCGCCCATGCGCTCCGCCATACAGCCTATCACGCCGAAGATGCACGACTTGGATTTTTTACGGCTCAACGCTTTCAATTCCTGTAACCGGTGACAGACTGTTTGTTCTGCTTTGTCACGGATGGAACAGGTGTTGAGAATAATAATATCCGCATCTTCCCATTGTTCAGTAAGTCGGGCGTGGGTAGTCTGCATAATGGCACTCACCACTTCGCTGTCTGCCACGTTCATCTGGCAGCCGTAGGTCTCTATATAGAAGTTTTTCATAGTCTGTTTGTCCATATTGTTTAATTGTCATTTGACTGCTTTATACACCGTGCTGATGCCGAATGTCAGAGGCGTGAAGGTGACATCCTTGAATCCAGCCTGACGCATACGGGAGCAGAACGTTCCGCCCCATATAAAGTTCTTTACGGAATTGCGAAGATAGACATAGGCTGTCTTGTCCCTGCTGAGGAGTTTTCCTACGGCAGGCAGTACATAACTGAAATAGCAATCATACACAGAGCGAATAACAGGATTTTCGGGATAACTGAATTCCAGAATCATCACTTCACCGCCCTTACGAAGCACACGATACATTTCCTGCAGTCCCTTGTCCAAGTCGGAGAAGTTGCGTACTCCGAAGCCGCAGGTAACAGCATCATACGAATCATCGCGGTAAGGCAAATCAAGGACACTCCCTTCGGCAAAACCAATGCGCCGACCGAGTCCTGCTTTCTCCACTTTTTTCTCTGCCACCGCCATCATACCCTTGCTGAGGTCTATTCCCTGCACCTGTTGCGCCTTACCGCTGCGCAGCAGTTCGATAGCCAAATCGCCCGTTCCTATTGCCACATCAAGGACGTAACCGGCATTGGTCATCATCTTAACGGCACGACGACGCCAATACTTGTCTATATCCAACGAGAGCAAATGGTTGAGCCGGTCGTATGACCCTGCTATACGGTCAAAAAGCGAACCTATGTTTTTCTTTTCATCCATACTACTTCAAAGTTGCCACCACATATTCAGAGCACGTGCCTACCCGGAAACGCGCTCCCCATAATCCTAATCCGGAAGAGGTATAAAAAACTGTTTTCCCGTGTTGCATTTCTCCGTAGCCGAGCGGGTACATCGCTTTCACCACCATATTACCGGGCCATAACTGTCCGTTGTGCGTATGTCCGAAGAGAACCATATCGGCTCCTATCGTTTGCGGGGACTGCACGTCGCGCGGCTGGTGGTCGAGCACAACGGTAAAAACGCTGTCATCGGGATAAACCATATCGGTCAAACGCCTTCGTGAGCGGTTGGTGGCATCGTCGCGTCCGACTATGCGTATGCCCTGCTCCACCGCCACGGAATCAATGAGCAGATGAATACCCGCCTCATCGTAGAAACGCCTTGCGTCGTCCAAGCCGCAATAGAACTCGTGGTTGCCCAAACAAGCATAGGCAGGAGCCTTCAGACGGCGAAACTCTTCCTCCATTCTTTCCGCCTCCACCGGCTCTATGGAGCCGTCAATCAGGTCGCCTGCTATCAGAACAAGGTCGGGGTGCTCGGCGTTAATCCTGTCCACCCATTGGGCAAGTTGCTTACGGCGGATAATATAACCGAGGTGAATATCCGATGCCATAACAATCGTTTTGCCTTTCAAGTCCGGCTGTTTGGCGAGTTGCGCTTCGGTGAGGTGCAGCGTCAGTTCCACCCGTTTGGGATGTCGGAAGCGAATCCATCCGCTCACGCCGACAGCCAGCAAGACGGCACCCAAAACAGCCACTCCCAGCCAATTGTTATGCCACATTGCATCGGGCAAAAGGCGGCACAGCCGCAGCAGGTCAATAACGATAAAATACAAGAACACGTACAGGAAGGAGAACAGAGCCGTTGTGCTGACTATATACCCTATTCTTGCCATAGGCAGCGGCAATCCCTTACCCCGCAAGCCGAAAACCACGAAAGTGAGCAGTATGCAAGCCACATACATACCAATCACTATGCCTTTCCATAGCGGCGAAAAGGGGAACAGCGACCATAGATGCCACACAGCATACGCTAACGCTCCCACCAATAAAAGTAAAACAGCAATCAAACGAAACAACATAACGATGAAATTCTATGGGTTAATGTCCGGCAGCCACGGGAAACGCTTCCGCAGTTCATCGCGACGGCTCCGTACCGACTTGGCAAACGCCTTGTATTCCTCACTGTCGGGATGAAGGGGGCGATGGTGACTGTCCAAATAAAGCCGGTGAAGGGTACGCATATCCGCCTGCGTCCCTGCATCATACAGATAAGTCTCGGCAAATCGCGAAAAGATATACTCCACCGCCACTTCCGAGGGGTGCATCATATCCGCCGCATAAAAACGGTAGTCCCGCAACTCGTCCAAGAGGATTTCGTAGGCAGGAAAATAATTGACCCGTCCCTTCCTTTCGAGTGAGGCACGCCGTACCAACTCGTCCACAGCCGAAAGCAAAACAGCCTTACTCAACTGATTTTCGTGCAGTCCGTCCTTGATATGCCTGATGGGCGAAACGGTAAAGACGAAACGTTTGTCCGCATAACGATTCAAAACAGGCAGCCACAGCGAGACTATTTCCTCCTTGCTCAGACGGTAGCGGGTAAACTCGGCAGCGGGACGTTTCCGGCAATTATCCACCACGCGGTCAAGCGGATTGTCGGTAGCAGGCAACAGATTGTCAATATACACCCACGCTGTACCGAAGGTGACCAACACCACGTCCGCCTGCCCAAAGAGGTCACTATGATGCACTATCGAAACAGGATTATACAGTGTGCCGAGAGGATTGGCAGTCACTTGGAAACAATACTGCTGCAGGTGCGCGGCTACATGGTCCGAGAAACACGAACCGAGGAACAGAATCCTGTCGTTGTACCTAATCTCCCACGGCGAACGGGGTATGTCTATTGGCGTAGTGAATTGCATATACAATCTGACTTTGGTACGTAACGCACCAAAAAGCCCGCAAAGGTAAGATATTTTCATCAATGAATCAAAGTCAATTTTTGCGCAAAGATACGATAGCGGGGAAAGGCGCTTTCAGTTTTCTTTCAGTTTACTCATGCAATTTCAGTTTATTTCGGTTTATTGTCTATTTTTTTGCATGCAAAAGTATGATACGACAGAAAGGATAATTAGTATTTCCAAGTACTAAAAACGGTCGAAAATTAGTACTTCCAATTACTTTTTCAGGTCGATTTTGGTCAGAATCGGCTAAAAAAGTATCTCCAAGTACTAAAAATGAGCCAAAATTAGTACTTCCAAGTACTTTTTTTGCGCGTAACGCTTGGAGCAATCTGATGTATGCGTTGGGTGCGAACACAAAAATCGGGACGGTGCGGGAGACGTTCTTCCTGAACCAACTGTCGCACGTGCTTCCTGTCTGTTACCCCACCAAAGGCGACTTTTTAGTGGATAACAGATACCTGTTCGAAGTGGGAGGAGCCGGCAAGACCTTTGAGCAGATTAAGGATGTACCGGACTCATTCCTTGCTGTTGACAACACGGACACGGGTTACAAGAACAGGATTCCTTTGTGGCTGTTCGGGTTCTTGTACTGAGGCTTTCCCGACACAATCCTTTTTGAGGACGGTCAAGGCGATTATGCGTTTCTCCATAGGTCAGCGGATGACCTGTGGAGAACAAAGGGTTGGGTTAATTCTAAAGACTAACGAACAAGGCGAACGGATCGACCGTTGCAACGGTCGTTGTTGTACATGCCCACTTCGCTCGAATAGAAGTACAAGTACCACGCGTAGTCCGAACCGTAAGGCGTGGACGACCAATAGTAGCCGTTCGACCCGACGTAGCCCACGCTGCCACTGCAACGGCGCCAACCCGCCGCGGGCAGAACGATAGATCCACCACTCGGTCCCTCCACTCTATAGCCGCTGCCATTCCATGTCCATTTGCACGAACTCTTCAACTCTTCCAACTGTTCTTTGGTGGGTAGATCGCTGCCAAATTTTGCTATGGCTTGTTCATAGGTATAGAAACCGCCTTCTTCGTTCTTGTCTTTCCATAGCGTTCCGCTTGCTAAACCCAAATCCACATAGCCGGCAGGAATGGCAGGCATCGTTTCACCTTTTTCGCGGTCAGTAACCAAGCGAACAATTCCCTTTCTACATTCTTTGGTCATATATTGCGCCTCACCGACAATCTTATTTGCTCGCATCAGTTGCAACTCTTCGTTGGTCGGCAAGCGCCAAGTGCCATAGCCGTATTGCTGCGACTGGTTGAGACGAGAAATGACCGTTCGAGGTTCTGATTCAAAAGAGCCTAAATCTTCGGGAAAGACTTTCAGATAACCGTAAATCACATAGGGTTCTTTTTCTTTTGGTGCAGGAGCGGGTTTCGGTTGTACAGGTCTTGCCTGCACCGTTCCTCCGGAGGTGATGGCTATCTTGCCCGCCAGTTTCTGCGCAATGCTCTGCATGGTCGCACGGTATGACGAACTTGCAAAAGTTGCTCCCTCGGTAGCGGCAATCGTTCCGCTTTCCACATTGATAACGCGTGCATCCACATTGTACTGCCCCATAACGATGTTTACATCTCCGACCACAATCTTTGACACGTTCAGGATTTGACCAATGCGCACCATCTGGCTCTCGGTCATCTTGCTGCGCTGGAATCCCTGCTCGTCAATGGCTTTGTCAATCTGCGTGCGCTCCACCATCGTATATCCGGCAGGACGGAAATAAGTGATAAAGATAGCAGAAATGCCGTCCACATCAGCCTGGGAAATCCCCACTCCAGCCTTGAACTCCAACACTGCGCAACGTTGTGCACTCATTGTTGCTGCCATCAAGCACATCAATACAAAAGAAAGTAGTTTTTTCATTGTTGTATGTTGATTCTGTATGTTATTCTTGTTCCTTCATTTCCGAAGAGCAACGGAATATTGTGTTACCGCTTTTTTACGCCGGCGGTAGGAGCGCTCCTGTTTTACGTCGGGAGGGGACGGTATTATGGTTTCAATATATGTTTGCTGTCCACGTTTTCCAACACGGTCATCTGCTGGATGGCTATTTGGTTGAGTTTATGCTTCGTTGGCATAGATGAGCGAGCGATGGTAGGGGTCAATCTCCTGCGGGACAAGATGCTCCTTGATAGCGTCCGTATGAATATGGTAGTTGATTTTTGCCAACTCGCGTTTAGCCGACCATCCAAGTGTTTTCTGCTCTTGTTCCTTGAGTTGTTGATAATCGCGGACGATATAGAATTTGAATGCCGGACTTATCCATGGCAAACTCAAAGGCAATATCCTTATGTGCATATGTCCCGCCATAGCGCCCTGCTTTTGCCTGTATGCAGATAGCACCTGTCCGCTCTACAAATTCCTTGACGCTTATCTTGAAATTATTCAGTCCTGCACTGTTTCTAATTATGGCGAATTCGCCATAATTAAAATCCGGGTTGTTGAACTTCTCCCATATACCGATGTACTCCAGCGTATTTCTGTTGCGCAACCAATCGGTAATGAAGAAGTCGCCATCTTTAGCCTTCAACATATCCGTCAGACAGATATAATCCTCCGCCTTGATTTTAAGGATAGTGATTTCTGTCCCTTGAACATTCAGTTTGTTCGTCATTCCTATTCCTTTGTAAATATCTTATGTTCAGAGCGTTCGTCAACAAACGCTTTATATTATGTCATACAATGTTCCGTTTGGGGGTAGGATGGCAGGACAATCCCGCCCGCTTATCCCCAGCGGGGAGCATCACGGCGGCAAAGGTACCAAGCAAAAAGGAGATATGCAAGGGGGGAGGTTTTTTTTGTACGCACATGAATTTTGCGCAGACTTCTATAGATATGGCATCCCTATACTATCCTATTAGTATCCTATTAGTATCCTATTAGTATCCGTATAGTGTGCAAGGGTAGCGCAAAGGTAGCGCAAGGGTAGCGGATTCTATAAGAAAGGGCATACGTCAGTCGTAGCGCATGACCTGCGAAGGCGAAATACGGGTGGCGACAGAAGAAGGAGCAAGAATAATAAGGAACGATATAAGTGCCACTCCGATATTCAAAGCCACAATCAGATACCACGGGAAAGCAATCGGCACATAACCGATATAGTAGGTGGACGCATCCAACGGTATCCACCGCGAGAAATACTGCAAGGCAGCCAACCCTAATCCGAGAAGATTACCCCACGCCATCCCTTTGCCGACAAGCATAGCCGCCTCCGTGATGAATATCCGACGTACAAAGCCGTTGGACGCTCCCAATGCCTTCAAGACGCCGATAAGATAGATATTGTCCAAAATCAATATAATCAGTCCGGAAATGATATTGAAGCCCGACACAAGCAACATCAAAAGGATAATGACCACGACGTTCATATCCAACAAGTCCAACCACGCAAAGACAGCAGGGTTCAACTGCTCGAGCGTCTGCGAATAATAAGCATTGCCGTCCCTGTCAAGATGATTGGCAGTAGCGTACCAAACCCGGTCAGCCGTCTGCTCCAAGCGGGCGAGGTTGTCCACATAGAGTTCGATACCCGAAGCCTGCGAGTCGTCCCACCCGTTAAGACGCCGCACGACAGACGGCTGCGCCAAGATAAAACGCGAATCAGCCTCCTCAAAGCCCGTAGCATAAATGCCCGCCAAGGTCCACCGCCGCACCCGCACATTCTCGCCCACAAAATAGCAATAAACCTCGTCACCAACAGCCAGTTGCAACTTTTGGCACAAGGTGCGTGAGAGCATCACTTCCTTGTCCGATTCAGGCAGATGACCCTCTTCCACATTAGGTGCAAACCGCGACCAGTCGTCCGCCGCCTTGAGGATAATGCCCTGGAACTGCTTGTCAGTCTTAATGATACCGGGCTTGGTCAGAAACGCCTTTGCCTCCGTGACATGAGGTATAGCGCGCAGCACACTGAGCATACTGTCCGACACCTCCACAGGCTTCATCTCGTAGGTGTTGTTGTTGTCGAAATTGACTACCTGTATATGCGCCCCGAAACAAGCCACTTTGTCTGTGACCGTACGCTTGAAGCCGATGACCACACAAAGAGTCAGAATCATCACCGTCATACCAATAACGATACCCGCCACCGCCACACGAATAGCGGGACGCGAAGAGCGGTTCTGCTCCTCCTGCTTGTAATAGAGACGACGGGCTATGAATGATTCGGCGCGCATAAGCAGCGTAAGGCTAATTTTCTATTATAATCGTTCTGGCACGAGTTTTGCAGTATATCAGATAGTTTTACTTATTTTCCGATGCATTATGAAACGTTCGGTTCTTATTCTTTCTCTGTTGGGTTTGACTATAGGCGTATGGTCGCAAGTGTGTCCTGCCCCGCAACGTACAGCCGAAGAGGAAGCACGCAAGCAAACAGGTATGATGGTACGCGAGTTGTCACTCACCGATTCGCTTCAGATAGATACGCTCTACCGCCTTCACTTGAAGTACGCCCGTCTGCGCCGCCAAAGCAATACGCGTCAAGAGGAACTCAACCGATTAGTACTGTTCACCAACGAACTCAAAGACATCCTCACAGCCGAACAATACCACCGCTTTATGAGCGTACAGGTGGACTCACTGCCCCGTCACCGCCAGCCAATATTCGGACGAAAAGCGCAGAAAGACAGCGATAAACCAACCAAGCCATAAGGCTGCCAATCATAAGACCTACCAATATGTCCGTCGGATAGTGCACCCCAAGGTACATCCGGCTATAACAGTTGAGAGCCACCCACAGCATCAAAGGCACGGTGGCCTTCATATTTTTCCACAACAACGAAAAGAGCAACGCACAAGCCATCGTGTCGGAAGCATGAGAGGAAGGGAAACCGTACCTGCCTCCGCGATAGTCGTTCACTATATGCACCAATTGCCCTAACTGCGGGTCACGGGACGGCCGCCAACGGGCAAAAAGAGGTTTCATCACGCCGGAAGTCAAGAAATCGCTCAATCCTACGGCTACGGCAAAACCGACCAACAGCAGCAACATACATTTCCAGCCGAACCGTTTCCATATCAAGCCCGCCAACAGCAGATAAAGGGGAATCCACACCCATTTCTCGCTCACATACCAAAAGAACATATCCGCCCATGCCGCATGGCAACCGTTAATGGCTAAAAGCAGGTGTTGGTCAAGTGAGAGCAGTTGTTCCATCATCGTTTACTCGTTAAGCAGGATAGCGGTATGACAAGCCACCACGGCAGCCGTTTCGGTACGCAGGCGACTGTTGCCCAGGCTGACCGGCAAGAAGCCGGCATTGAGTGCCGTGCTAATTTCCTGTTCGCTGAAATCGCCTTCGGGTCCGATAAGCATCAACACATCCCTACCCCGCTCAATAGCATCACGCAGCAGACGCTTGTCCGCCTCGTAACAATGGGCTATGAAACGCTGTGACGAAGAGGCACCTTGCGTGCGGATAAAAGTCCCGAAGTCCGTCATCTCGTGCACCACAGGCAGATAGCGCGTAAGCGACTGTTTGGCAGCACTGAGGATAATCTTTTCGAGCCGGTCGATACGCATCTGTCTGCGCTCCGAATAGCGGCAGTTGAGCAGCGTGAACTCGTCGGCACCAATCTCCGTACACTTCTCTACCATCCATTCGATACGCTCGGCGTTTTTGGTGGGAGCCACCGCTATGTGCAAGTGAAACGGATGGTTCTTCTCCTGCTTTTCGGCTTTCAGTATTTCAAATTCGCAGTGCTTGGGATGAGCGGTCGTAATACGCGCCGTGTATGTGGTGCCACGCCCGTCGGTGAGCAGAATACTGTCACCCGCCACATACCGCAGGACGCGTACACAATGACCGCTCTCTTCCTCGCTCAATTGGTGCGAATGTTCAATATCAGGGGTATAAAAAAGGTACATAGTTCAGTCAAGCGGCATTCCCAGAAGATTATACTTGCCGCGTGCCGTGCGAATGATAATCTGCCCGTTTACCCCCTCTTTACGCGTTTCCGTCTCGTAGGAAGTCTCTACCAAAGGAGTAAGACTCGGGAAGGTAGTATAAGAGACCGGGG